>JAIEPM010000182.1 GCA_019748395.1 Candidatus Obscuribacterales bacterium | reverse complement strand
CAAACTGCTCAAAGCCTGGGAATCTGTCGGGGTCAAACCTGATGCCAACGCGCTTGATGTTTTGACGCCGACTCGTGGCCGACCGGGCGGTGCAGGCGAAGAAGGTGTAAGTTTCTTCCGCCGACTCTTCAAGAAAGCAAGCTAAGAATTGCCGATCTGCAAGTTAAAAGAAGAAAGGGCGCTGCATTGCAGCGCCCTTTGATTTGAGGCTTCAAGTCTCTGCCAAAAAGCTTTTGTTTGTGACACTTTTGCGATACCTGACTCTTCGGATTTGAGTAATAACCGCACTGAAAGCGCCTCTCTTAACTGCAATGAATGTGACATAGAGACTGAACTGTCTTAAAGTGCGGTTGTAGGGCTGGTATCTCCATCAAGGGGGCGTTCGCATATACGCGAATTTGCTAATAGCGAAAGCAGGAATCAAAAATGGAAGAACGCCTTAATGAGTTTAAAACAGCTGCAGACGCAAAAACACCATCGCAAGATGCTCTGATAAATCATCTTGCCAAAGACTTGCTGGCGCCCAGGGCGGGGCATCTGATGTCATTTCAGGATGCCCCCGACAATGCCACCACGCGCCTGGGGCTTGTGACCTTGCAGGGGCTGGAAAATATTCCTCGTGGTATCAAAAATGCAGTTGTGCATGATTTCACACATCCTGCAGAAACACTTGAAACTTTAGGTACTGCGGCCGGCATGGCCGTGGTTCTGAAAACTGTATTGCCAGAAGGCGGTCTTGCCGGAAAGCTTGCCGGTGCCGCAATTGGTACTTACTTTACTTATAAAGCTGCCGAACCGATTCTCGACTCCTACAAGAAAGCCCATAAAGCTCAGACTTTGAATCAGTTAGATCTGGCTTCCAAGCAATTTGGAGATGCCGGTGGTGCATTCATCGTCAATTCAGCAGTAGCCGCAGTCGGCTATAAACTTGGTTCGCAAGTAACAGATAGGGTTTTGAGTTCTCGAAGTTTTGACGGATTTGCAGACAGCAAAGCAAAATTCTATAAGAACCTGGGCAGCAGGCTTTCCGACTCGCTTGGAATTACAAGTCCCAAAGAAGTCTTTCCTTTAGTTGAATCTAAATCGTCATTGACGACTCCGAATCTTGAGCCACGCGTGAAATTCACCCCATCAGAGAAGCAAGCTCCGGCCGGTGAACTAAAAGGCGAAGTCGACCCTGCAGCTTCTATGGAAGTTACGGTTATGCTCAAGTCCAGAGGCAGTGACTTGCGTATGGAGCGCACGCTGGCAAGAATTGCGCAAGGGCGTCAAGCGCCGCTCAGTGATGCTGATTTTGCAAAAGAGTTTGGTGCAAAACCTGAATCGCTGGATGCAATAAACAAATTCGCAAATGACTATGGTCTTAAAGTTAGCGAGTCTGATTTGAAATCAGGGCGGGTTGTATTGAATGGATCTGCCGGAGACTTTTCAAAAGCTTTCGATACCAGGTTGTCGGTATATGAAAATGCCGGTGTTCGCTTCCGCGGACGAGAAGGCAGTTTGACTTTACCTGCCAAGCTTGCCGACCATATAGTCGGCATTCTCGGCACGGATGACAGGCCTCAAGCAAGAGCCTACGTTCGTTTTGCTGCGACTGAGCCGAAAGACGCACCGGCCCCGAAGGATCCCTCCGGACCAAGCGAGCCGAGCGGCAAGCGTGTTGGTTATATGCCGAATGAAGTGGCTGATGCTTATAACTTTCCCAAAGAGCAAAGCGGTAACGGCCAGGCCGTGGCGGTTATCGAGCTGGGTGGCGGCATAGATAAAGCCGACAATGCCAAATACTATAAGGACCGGGGTTTGCCGGAGCCGGAAATAAATATCATTGAAGTTGGCGGTGCAAAAAATAAGCCTGGTTTCGATTCAGCAGCAGATGGTGAAGTGATGCTCGATTCCCAAGTGATTGGAGTGGTGGCACCAAAGGCAACCCAGCATTTGATATTTGCACCAAACAGCGACAAAGGATTTATCGATGCCATAACACGTGCGACATTCCCGGAAAATGGTGAGAAACCCAGTTCAGCTATCAGCATCAGCTGGGGGGCTCCGGAAGAACTCTGGACCAAGCAGGGTATGGAAGGCATGAGTCAGGCTTTCAAAAAAGCTGCTTTGAAGGGTATTTCAATCTTTGCTGCTTCCGGTGATGACGGTGCGATTGATCGTTCTCGCAGCGGACGCTTTCAAGTAGATTACCCAGCCTCCGATCCCTCGGTTACGGGAACCGGCGGTACAAGGTTGACTTTGAAAGACGGAAAGGTTGTTTCCGAACTTGCCTGGAATAATAATCGAGATAATGATGCCGGCGGTGGCGGCGTCAGCCAGAATTTTCCTGTTCAGGATTTCCAAAAAGATGCCAATCTGCCCTTAAATGCGAATCCGGGCGGTGGTCCGGGTAGAGGAGTTCCTGATATCGCCGGAAATGCCGATCCGTTGACGGGCTATAAAGTTCGAGTCGGCGGCAAGGATAGTATTATCGGTGGTACCAGTGCCGTTTCGCCGCTTTACTCGGCGCTGACTATGCGTATAAATGAAGCACTCGGCAAACCGGTGGGCAGTCTCAATCCATGGCTTTACCGCAACACCTCTATTTTCAATGACATCGTTGAAGGTAATAACAACGGTTATACAACAGGACCCGGCTGGGATGCTGTGACCGGATTGGGTTCACTGGATGGAAGCAAGATGCTTGCGGCTCTGAAGGCTAATCCCAATATCAGCACAAATTTTGGTCAATTCAAGTTTCTTGGACCGGCTCAAATCTTTGGTGCAGATACAAGCAGCCAGAATTCCGCTAAGTAAATACTTAGATTTTGCAAAGCTCAGCTCAGGTCATAGTGCTGAGCTGAGCGCAGGCTGCAAAGCTGAAAAATACTCGAAAAAACTTTGCTAAAAACAGGGTTTCCCCCAGAGTCTGTATTCGGCTTTGCCGGGAAATAAATTGGGGCAGTTTTGCTAAACTGGCCCGGTCACCCCTCGGCGAGTGCGAGCATGTCAGTAATTGCCAGGTCTTCGGTTGCATTCCTATGTCTTTTCTTTTTTCAGGCACAGGCTCTTCAGGCTGAGGAAGCTTCGAATTCCCTCTCCAGCAGTGTTTCAAAAGCAACGCCGCTCAGCGTTTTAGCCCAGATGCCCGTCAAAGAGGTGACTACTTTCAAAGATGGGCATGCGTTTCTCCTGCATGAGGGCAGCATGCCTTGCGATTCGCATGGCAATGTTGTTATGGATTACCTGCCCGCGCCCGTGCTTGGAACATTCTGGCCATTCTCGGCGGATAAAAATGCAAGGTTGAGTTCGGTGACTGCAAGCAAGCACCGAGTTTCTGTGCCTCGTTCCGCCTTAAATGTCCGCGAATTTGTAGAAGCAAATCCCGGCGCTCATATTGAGTTGTTCGAAATTAAGAACGGCGCTTCCCAGAATGCAACGACCGTCAGCTATGAAGCCGAGATTCTCGGAATACCGCAAAGAAGTTCTGAAGAGCTTGAACGAACTTCTCCTCCGAATTCAGGTGAGCAGTTGCCGGAGTTTGCGGATTGTGTTTTAGTCAAAACTGCCACGGGTGTATCTGCCGTGCCGCTTAGCAAGATTGACCACATCACGTTTAAGAGCGGATATGAGGCAAAGCTTTCCAGGGAAGAGTTTCGAAATCTCTTGACCCTCAAGTTAGACTGGGGCAAGGCTCAAAGCCGGACAACAGCAGATGTCGGCATGATGTATTTGCAAAAAGGTATTCGTTGGATACCCCAATACAAAGTAAATATTGACGGTAACGGTTCTGCCAAAGTAAAGCTGCAAGCCACTCTTGTAAATGACTTGACCGATTTGAAAGATGTGACTGTAAATCTTGTAGTTGGTGTGCCGAGTTTTGCATTCAAAGACAATATTGATCCGATTTCATTGCAGGAAACACTGGCGGCAGTGAGTTCTCGAATTGCTGATCGCCGCTCGCATATGAATTATTTGAGCAATGCGATCATGAGTCAAACTGCTCAGATGCGTGATGAATCGGTTGCGGCCGGCGCTGAGGCTCCCGAGCTTCCTACGGGCTCCAGCAATGAGGACCTTTTTGTTTTCACGGTCAAGCATGTTTCGCTTGCCAAAGGGCAGCGCATGACTTTGCCGGTTTACGAAACTGAGCTGAGCTATAAGGATGTTTATACGCTGACTATTCCTTTCAGTCCGCCGCCTGAGATAGTTCAAAACTTCAACTATAGCCAGCAATCCGAAATTGAGCGCCAATCGCATGCTCCTAAATTCATGCATAAATTGCGTTTGACCAACAAGTCCGCTTATCCTCTAAGCACTGCTCCTGCGCTGCTTTTGAAAAACGATAAAGTGATTGCTCAGGGCACCATGACCTACACGGCAGTTGGAGCAAGCAACGACATTCCGCTAACAACGGCTGTGGATTTGAAAATCAAAAAGCAAGATAAGGAAATTCAGAGAGTCCCCAATGCTGCGAGCTGGCAGGGTGACCAGTATGGAAGGGTAGACTTGAGTGGGATGATTTCCACAACAAATTACGGCAATAGCCCGGCTGAGATCGAAGTAGTTCGCTACGTGCTCGGCAAGACCGGCAAGGCGGATCATGAAGGCAAGTCGGAAATGGTCAATGTATTTGAGGATTACGAGTTTCTTCCCGATGGCGAATCACTGCATCCGGTCTGGTGGGGCTGGTACAGCTGGCCAAACTGGTGGAGTCGATTTAACGGTGTGGGCAAGATCTCCTGGAAACAGAATCTCAAACCGAAAGAGTCGCTTGATCTCAACTATAACTGGAGCTATTACTGGCGATAAATTACAGGTAGACTATCTCAGACGTCACAATAAATACTGAGCGGTCTAATTTGCTGAACAAAGGCGTAGTTGATGAGTTAGCCGACGACGCTCAAATTTCCCAGTGAAACTCTTAGTCTGATCCTTTCTAAGGTTGGGCATAAGACTTTTCAGATGCTTAAAAGTGTCGTGCTTCCAGTTGTCCCTGTAAATTGATTGAAGAAGGAGTTTGAGCCGATGACCCGTCATGACGATAGCAGCAAGGATGTTCATGAATCCAAGGAAGCACCGAAGGCCAAAGATGATGCGGTGAAAGAAAGCGCCGGATCCAAAGACAATCAGCAAAGTGCTGCCGACTTGATTAAGTCTCAGCGCAAAGGCATGGAAGGTAAAAGCGTACTGACGGCCGCCGGTCAAAACAAGTTTGAACTGGTTGGTGCCGATGATGCTTACGAAAAATCAGACTTCGAAGCAAAGAGTCTGGATTATCTTCAGACCAAGTTTTCAGAAATTGATAAAGCCGGGAAAGGCAATGGGCGAATTTCAGTCAAAGACATTGATGCCTATATCAAGGAGCACAAGGAGCTCAATCCGGAAGAACTTAAGTCCCTGGAGTTTGCCAAGGCAAACATTAAGGCGTTACGAAACGAAGTCAATGATGATGGTTTTGAGAGAAAGGGCATTAGCCTGGAAGACGTCAAATCCGCTCAGCTGGAGAAATACAGGGAACGCACTGCCGCCAAACCTGACGAAGTTAGAGCTGACGCAAAAAATTTCGCAGATGCTTTTGAGGAGGCGAAGAAAACCGGTGATTACAGCAAGCTTGTCGAAGAGTACAAGGCTTTGCAGAATAAATATGAGACTGACTACGGATATTCTAAAATCATTAATGCCGAGCTGCATGAGCGAGGAGTTTTGCCGAAGGATATGAATGTCTATATTGAATTTGTAAATGACCCCGGCGAACTGAAAGGAATAATGATTTCAGAAGGCTCTCGCTCTGTTATGTACGGCGCCGATGGTAAGCCTGTGAATGACAAGGATTACCCCAAGGACTTCGCTAAAATTTCGCGTGATTTGCCCGGCAAGGATTTGAATGAAGCTATCAAGCTGGAAGAGAAAGCCGAAGTGAAAGATGATAAACGCATCGAGAAGGATGCAAAAGACACCGCCAAGGATTTCTCGAAGGGCGATTTCGCTGCCGTTATAAAGGATTTCCAGAAACAAGTCACGGAGAATCCACGGGACTTAGACGCTTACGCTGCTGAGTTGAATGAGCAGTTGCATAAGCAAGGAGTATTGCCTCCTGATGTAAATATAGATAGCTATTATTTGAGAACTCATGAAAAAGGGACACCGGGAATACCGCTTACAACAGAAGGTTGGTCGGCTGTTTATGATAAGAACGGCAAGGCTAACAGCCAGAATAATGAAGCTGCGCCAAAGACATTGACGGATGCCGGCTTCAAGAAAGGCGGCAAGCCTTCAACAGTTGGTGCTGGTTCAAGCGGCAGTTCCAGCCGATTTATTGATCCGTTTGGCGGCAACTAGTTCAAATCGGTATCGTCAAAATTTCAGTGCTAAGAATGGGCTCGTTGTCGAGCCCATTCAGTTCTATGATTCTAGATTTAAGAAAATCAATTTCGTCGCTGTCTGCATCAATATGTGTTCGTTCCCAGCTTTGTAATGCGTGGCAGTCTTTGACTAGTTCGTCTATGTCTTCATCTTCAGTGCACTGGTATTCAGCGCTGCTTCCTGATTCGGAAATCTTGAAACGGCGTCCGTTTGCGCTCATGTAAAACTCGAGTTTGTTTTCTGCTGAAAAGCGCAATATGGAGGCATCCGTTCTCCATACTGTTATCTTGCCGCTCTCCAGATACTCCATAGAGAGGCTTCCGTCTCTCCGGGCTTCAACGCGCGCTGCGGCGCCGGTGCCCAGTTCTTCCTCTCCATCATAACTGGTCCAGCTGTCATCGTCGTTTATGGCAGTGCGTTTGCCGTCGCTTTCGCGAAACTCCCTGACTCTGTCTTGATTGTCATATTCGAATTCTCGCCAACTGCCGGCCGGATATTCAATACGAGTAATCAAGCCTCGATTGTTGAAGAAAATTTGCAAGGGATTTGCGGTTTGATTCTTCTCAAGATCTTGCGCTGCCGCATTTGCTTCCTTTCTTTCGAGCGCGACTGTTTCTTTATTGAAGAATTCATGAAATAGATCCAAAAGTGAGCCGAAATATTTTTCTGTTTTGCCGTCTTTGCCGCGCTTTTCTGTAATGAGAGTTCTGTCAGGGCTTTCGGAGATTGTGATTTCGCTGTTCCAATACTGAAATCTGCCGCTCTCATCAACACTTATATTGACCTTGAAACAGCCGCCGCTCTCCATTCCTTTTTGATCGAAATGAACCCAGCGCTCTCCTGGGATTCTGTGCCAGATACTTGAGTCCCAGTCTCTGAACTCAATAAGCTGTCCGTCATTTTGAAAGCGCAACTGTTCTCGCGCGCTTTTGTCGGCGCGTTCGATTCTGCTCAGGCGATTTTCATGGTCCGCTTCCAGGCAAATTCCATCGGGACGGCGCAGCATAGTGCCGCTTTCGTTTTCTGTTATCATGGTGCCGTCAGGCATGACTTGCATTCGTGCTCCGTCCGGACATAGCACCAGTCGGGAGCCGTCCGGATGCAGCGTGGTTTTGTAACCGTCCGACAGCTCCGTTATACTCAACCCGTCGGGTGTTTCGGTATTGCGAGCGCCGCTTTCAAGATCCCAAAATACATAGTTTCCGAGATTGTCGAGGCTGATCTCTGCCTTATATAATTTGACGAGCTTTCCCGCTTTATCAAAGTGTTGCCAGGATTGCGCAGCATTTTTTTGCCATGAACTGCCGTCGGATTGACTGATTTTTACGAGCTCGTCATTCTCATCATATTCAAATCGGCGTGTTTTTCCATCGTAATATTTAACAAGTCGAAGCAATCCCTTTAAATCAGCTTCAATTCGACTGCTTGAG
Source organism: Candidatus Obscuribacterales bacterium (assembly GCA_019748395.1). Classification (GTDB taxonomy): domain Bacteria; phylum Cyanobacteriota; class Vampirovibrionia; order Obscuribacterales; family Obscuribacteraceae; genus JAIEPM01. Next base: position 61 of record JAIEPM010000182.1, on the reverse strand, counting down.
GATTCAAGAATTTTTGATTGATCTCTTTTGCAATGGAATTTTATTCCGGCAAGTTCAAAGC
>JAIEPM010000634.1 GCA_019748395.1 Candidatus Obscuribacterales bacterium | reverse complement strand
GTCATTTTCGTGCACTCTCAAGCCGCAGGCACCGATTAGCTTGCCTGATTCTTTCAAGGTAATGGCAAACTCATAAATTCGACGTGGTTTTTCCTTCTGGCAAGCAAGCGTGCCTTCCAGGAAAGCCACTGTTTCATCGGGACTGTTGGGACCCCATTCTAAAAAACGTACAACTTCCGGGTCGGACGCATATTCGTGTACCGCTTTCCAGTCGGATTTGACGAAATCGCGCAGCTTAAGTCTTGGTGTTTCTAAATTCGGCATCTTTCTAATTCTACAAGCAGAGTCGGATTTTGATTTCGTGATCAATTGTTTAGGACGGCACTAAGATAATCCTAAAGTCCGGCGCGGGCGGCTTTTGAGGCACTAGGATTGAGGCAAATTCCGTCCTGAAGTCTATGAGGGTTATTCCATGACCGAAGTTCTTGTTTCGTCCACGGCTGCAAAAGGAATGCAACACGATATCAGCGCCGGAAGCCATAAGTTGATTGCCGATGCGGGCAAAGATATCGGCGGTAATGAAAGCGGTCCCAATCCGCATGAGCTCTTGCTTGCCTCGCTTGGTGCCTGTACTTCAATGACGCTCAAGGTTTTTGCCCAGCGTCGCGGTTGGCAACTTGATGAAGTGAGAGTCAAGCTTCAAGAAGAGATGATTGAAGATCCGGCTGTGCCCGGCAAGAAAATTGCCCGGATCACAAGAGATATTGAAGTCAAAGGCGAGCTCAGTCAGGAACAGAAAGATACGCTCAAATCAATTGCCGACAAATGCCCGATTCATAAAATTCTGGTTGACTCAAAGCAGATTGTGACCAATCTGGCGGCGCTGAATTAAGCGACGCTGATGTCTCGCCTTGATTTAAGCGCAATTGAAGCCGGTTTGAGCACTTACATAATCGGCAAGCAGGGAGAAAATGAGCTCTGGCCAAGTCTAGCTTCGACAAGTGATCGAGCTATTGAGCTGGCGCATGCCGGTGCCCCCGAAGGTGTTGTGGTTCTTGCCCGGCAACAAAGCGGTGGGCGCGGCAGGCAGGGGCGAATCTGGGTTTCGCCGCCTGATGCCGGGATATTTTTGAGCGTGATTTTGCGTCCAACTATTGATGCGACGCTGCTTCCGCTTTTCAGTTTTGCCTGTGGGGTGGCGGCTGCACAGGCTATTGAAAAAGTCGGCGGCATAAAAATCGGCTTGAAGTGGGTCAATGATCTGGTTTTTGAAGGCAAAAAACTGGGCGGCATACTTGCTGAAATTCCAGGCTCGCAAAAAGTTCCGGCAGCAAGCGGTGGTTGGGTGATGGCTCCCGCCGTCATCCTTGGTATCGGTATCAATCTTTCATTGAAAGAAGCAGAGCTGCCGGAAGAACTGAAAGCTAAAGTTGAAAGTCTTGATCATTTACTTGCTTCTGAGATTGACGCAAATGCGCTTGTCGCCGAACTCTTGAATTCGCTTGAGGAACAGTACAACCATTTACGTCATGGTGCGCCGGAACTGGTTCTTGGCGAATGGCGCTCTTATTGCCTGACTCTTGGTAAGCTGATCAAAGCTCGTGTCGGAAATGAAGAACTTGAGGGGCAGGCTTTAGATATTGATGAATCGGGAGCGCTGATTTTGGGTCTGGATTCCGGTGAGAAACGGATTTTGCATGCAGGTGAGATCACTGTTCGACTTGAGAACGGCAACTATGCTTGATTACTTTTCTCAGTTTAGCTCAGCGCTTGAGTCTCTAATTTAGGGCTTTCTGAGAAAAACTGTGCTATTTCTCAGAAACTGAAATTAAGAACAGCAGCAAATGAAAACGTGCGACAAAAAATTGCCGCACGCTTCTGAGATTTAGGCTTCGATTCTAGAACTGCAGAATCGAAAATACGTCAACGCCGCCTGGCATTTTCTTGCGGCCGCCCAGAAACTCAAGCTCGACTACAAAACCGATGCTGACAATCTCGGCGCCGACTCTGTTGAGCAGGCTGTAAGCTGCTGCGGCGGTGCCGCCTGTGGCCAGGAGATCGTCGATGAGAACGACGCGATCGCCTTTGTTGACGCAGTCTTCATGAACTTCAAGAGTATCAGTGCCGTACTCGAGCTGATAGGACTCTTTCACGACCTTATGCGGCAGTTTACCGGGTTTGCGAACCGGAATGAAACCTAGATTCAACTTATTAGCAATTGCCGGACCAAGAATGAAACCCCTGGCTTCAATACCGGCTATATAATCGGGGTTGAGCTTTGAGTAGTTGTCTGCAAAGACCTCGATGACATAGGAGAATGCTTCTTTGTCTTTCAAGAGCGTTGTCAAGTCTTTGAATATTATGCCCGGTTTGGGAAAGTCCGGAATGTCTCTAATTTTGCCTTTCAGCCACTCCGACTTTTCCGGGCTGAGCGGTTTAGATGTGGCTTGCTCTGTCATTTTGATTTACTCTTTGGAAGGTATGGTTTTGCGAAATTTCTTGAGCCGGCTCCGATTTCTCATAGCCGAGCCTAATCGCGTTTGGAAGGAGCTCTGATTGTATCTCGTCAAGGGATGCTTCCGCGCACCAGTTTCTAAATTCCGTAACTTCTTTGAGGGTGTTGCTGAGTTGTCTGTACTCGGCATGTTCTTCAAAACCGTCGTTGGCGCCGTCGAGCAGTTCGAGGAAGATTGTCGAATCCTCTGCGTACCAGTCGATATGAGCTGACTTCTTGAGCAAAGTCAGTCCCAGGGCCAGAGCCATTTTTGTGCTGGCAAGCCCGGCGCAGAGTTTTTCGGCATTGGCTTGACCGTCTCTTTGATTAACGGCAAAGCGAACCATCGCCAGCAGTCTTTTCAGGAAAGTCGAAGCTGTGTAATTTTCGCTTTCAGCGGCTCCGCAGAGATAAATTTGATTTGCCTGAGTTTTATTGATGATGCTGCGAAAGACCTGCAAGCTTGGCGGGTATTGCCAGATAAGCAAGTGTGAGCTTTTTGAAATGCTGCTGCGATCAAGCAGATCGTGCCCGGCCAGCTTGCTGGCTTCGGCAAAAATTTGAATTTGAGGTCCAAGTTTGCGAACGGCTGCATCGACGACGGAGCCCGCAGAGTGCTCTCTCAGGTCTTTCCAGTTTATCTGAATTGCAGTTTTTGGATTTTGGGAATCTTTCTTTTGAGGTAATGGCGGCAACTCAGCGGCTTTGGGTAGCGTTGCTTTCTGAGCTTCCGGCAGCAGCTCGTCTGCGGCCAGGGCTATTAAGTCTTCGTCCAGCTCCGGGTTTTGCTCTGGAACTGCCGTTGAAGCGCGCGCAATGCTGGTGCTTGCTGTTTCACCGTTGTATTCGGTTTCAAGACGCAGGACTTTTACTTCTTTTGTAGTGTCTGCTTCCGGGCTGAAATCGGTTTGTTCAGGCTCGTCTTCTGCTTCTACTTCGCCGGCTGCGCGCCAGTCGCAAAGAACCAGTTGCAGTCTTTCACTGCCGTTAAAGTTGTTTTGCTCCGGATTAAATGCCAGGTCTATTTTTTCACCCTCGGCCGGAACTCTGCCGGCGCTTCGCCAGAACACACATTCAAACTGATTGACCTGGTCTTTGGAGCGCAAGATCAAGCGATGATGTTTGCCTTCTTTTCCAAGTGGTCTGGTGCTCAGAACTTCCAGCTCTTGCATCATCAGAACCGGTTTTTTGTTGGCCATGCCGAAGGGACCGAGTTTTTTCAGGAGCTTGCTCAAACTCAGATCTACCAGGTCTGAATCCAACTCAAGGTCGATTTCAATTACAGGCTTTTTAGAACGACCGCTGAGAGCTTTATTGCAGGTTTCTACTAAAGCCCGGCAAAGAATCTCGGCATTGGCTGCATCAGCGCTGAAGCCTGCCGCCATCTGGTGCCCACCCCATTTTGTCAGCAAATGTTCGTTGGCTTTCAAAATCTGGTAAAGATCAACACCGGCGACGCCGCGGGCCGAGCCCTTGATTTTGACTTCTTCTTCGTCTAATTCGTCTACAAAAACCGGGAAGTGATATTTTTCAAGAAGTCTTGAAGCTACAATGCCGACCACACCGTGATGCCAACCGGCTGAATAAAGAGCGAGGGCTCCGTCTTCGCCACTTGCCAGGGCGGCTTTGGCCTTTTGGTCTGCTTCAAAAAATATCTGTTCGCAAAGTTCTTGTCTGCGGATATTCTCAAGTTCGAGCTGATGGGCAAGTTCTAGTGCTTCCGATTCGGATTCGGTACACATCAGGTTTACTGCCAGCGAGGCATCGGCTAGTCTGCCGACTGCATTTATTCTGGGTGCCAGCCCGAATCCGACAATATCTGTGCCGTCCATTTTGACTGTGTTGTCCAGAAGGGCTCTAATGCCCGCTCTTTCTGAATTTACCAGCGCCGGCAGTCCAATTTGGACCAGATAGCGGTTTTCCAGGACCAGAGGAACCATATCGGCAATCATGCCGAGTGTTACGAAATCATGGAGTTTTACAACTTCTTCCTTGAGATTATTATCTTCAAGCAAAGCTTCCGCCAGTTTGTAAGCAACGCCCACGCCAGGCAAATGATAAAGAGGGTGATCTTCGGCAAAGTGCTTGGGATGAAGTATTGCCACCGCCGGTGGTAGTACCTCAGGCATTGAATGGTGGTCGACTATGATCGTGTCGACACCCAACGATTTTGCTAAATTGATCTCTGCAAAGTTTGAAACACCGCAATCACAAGTAATGATTAGTTTGCTTCGATGTTTGCTGGCAAGTATACTTACTGCCTTTAAGTTCAGTCCGTAGCCTTCATTTGCGCGATTTGGAATATAGAAATCGACATTGGCGCCCAGTTTTTTGAGAGTGCTGAGCATCAAGGAGGTGGAAGTGACACCGTCTACGTCATAGTCGCCGTAAACAGTTATTTTTTCTTTGGAATCAATTGCTTTGCTGATGCGGACAATTGCCTTAGCCATGTCACTGAAGACCATCGGACTTGTGGCTTCGTAAAATTCCGGATTTAAGAAAGCTCTGGCTTTAGCTGCATCACTCAAGCCTCGTCGTTGCAGGAGTCTTGCCAGAATTTCCGAGCCGCCGGCTACTTCCAGCAGTTCTTCTGGAATGTCTTGAATTTCCGGCAATTTCCAAACTTTTTTCTTTAACATATTTTGGCTTGCTGGCATCTCCGGCCTTCCTGTGGATGATCATTTGTGGCGACTTTTTAGATGTATATAAATTTGGATGGGCTTGTATATCCGCAAGGCGCCACCAGTATTGATACCGCTAAAATGAAGCAGCAATGGCTCAGGATACAAGCTTTTCAATGCAAGCTCAACGGGGCCGGGCGGCAGCGCTTCTGAGCTTCGCATTTGAAAAGCGCTGCTTTGAGCCCCTTCTGTACTCAGCTTGGCTGTCATTCTTATGGCGATTCGTATGCGCATACATATACAAACGGAAAATGCAGGTCAAGAGTTCAAAGATTTTTTCAGCTAGCCTTCTTTTAATCTGTCCGGCAATTGAAAAGTTTTTTTCAATTGCCGGACAATTAGTTTCTTGTCTCGTTTGCTTGCAATTCCGGCAGCCATTTTGCAATTGCTTTTTTTATTAGAGTTTTTGCTTCTTCGCGGCTTGAAACATAGGCTGCGGGCTTGTTATTGAAAGCTGCGGCCCAGCTTATGCCGTTTTTCTGATGTTCGACCAGAGACATGCATCCAGGCAGCGAGCCGTGTCTTGAAAAAGAGATGATTTGATTGTTTTTGTCGGCGTCCACTTCAAAGCCCATGCCAAACCATTCGGACTGGTTTCTCCAGGAATCAAGAGACGGTTTTTGCAGCATGATATTAAGTGACTCTGAGCTTATGGGTGAGGCTAAGTTCTCCGGTTTTTCACCGGAAAGACAAGATACGAATTTTGCCAGATCATAAGTTGAGGCAATCCAGCCGATCGAGGCAGGTGCTGCTTCCAGCAAAAAGAAAGAGCCGTATGCTTCAGAAAGCGATCCTCTAATGTTGGGAAGAATGGCAGCACCCGAATTCTCGCTGTAATAATGCACTTCCCCTGCCGAGCTCTTAAGTGTTTGACCGGCTTTGACCGATCTAAGCTTCAAAGGGTCAAGCAGAGTCTCCTCTATATATTGATTGTAGTTTTGGCCCGTGACCGCCTCGATGATCAGACCGAGAATCAAATAAGAAACATTGGAATAGGAATATTCCGTGCCTGGCTGGTAGTCCAGATGTTCTTCCATCCACTTGCGAGTTATGGCTTTAGCTGTCGGTCGAAGCGAACGAGAACAATCTCTGGCGGCTTGAAGCAATGCTTTGCCGAAGATCGGATCGTTTAAATCGTCATGATTCCAGCCGGCGCTGCAGTTCAATAAATGTTTGACGCTTATATCGTAAAGGCGAGGATCAATTCGATGATTTGGGTTGCAAGCTTTCAAGTTTTTCAAAATCAGAAAGGCTCTGTCATCCAGACTTAATTGCTTCTTTTGCACAAGCATCATTATTGCTACTGCCGTTATTGATTTTGAAAGACTGGCAATACGAAATAGAGAGTTGTTTTGAACAGGGAATTTTTTTTCCAGATCAGCAAAGCCAAAAGCTCTTTGATAAACGGCTTTGCCTTTGTACAAAATACAAAGGCTGGCTCCCGGTATTTGCCACTTTTTCAAAAAAGCTTCGAAGTCCTTGTCGAAGTTTTTCATCGCAGCAACGACTTTGCCGTTTTCCGGATAGTCGCTGCTTGCAGCTTGTGCATGGCAGACTGCGCAAAAATTCAGGAAACTTGCCGCGAATATTAAAGCCGGGAGAATATTACGCATGCCTTTGCCCAAAAGCTTTTTTCGCTTGCTTATGTGACTTGCTTTGGGCATTTTTTGATTCGAGTTTATCTTTAAGTCGGCCGGCAGCATCATTTTAGTCGATTGACCTTAGTTCTAAAAGGAAAGGACCGACATTAGTTGCCGGTCCTTTCCTTTTATACTGGCTGGGCTTTTACAAGCAAGCCGGATCCACTTCTTTTTCGTAATCGATGCTTTCGATGCCGAATCCGAAAAGCTTCAGGAAGTCTTTTTTGTATACTTCAAAATCAGAAATGCTCTTTAGATTTTCTGTGTTTACTTTTGCCCAGAGCTCTTTAACTTCGGCTTGCACCTCGGGGCGCATTTCCAGATCATCAATGCGGATTCTGCCCCCTTCGTCGAAAGAAGGTCCCTGTGCGGCGTAGAGCTGACTGGCGAAGAGTCTGTAAATTTGTTCGATACAGCCTTCCAGGATATTTTTCTCTTTCAAAATTTTGAAAAGCAGTGATATGTAGAGCGGCACCACCGGGATGGCTGAGCTGGCCTGGGTGACGATTGCTTGATTGATTGAAACATAAGCATTGCCGCCCGATTTTTCCAGTTTTGCATTGAGGACTTTTGCGGCTCTCTCAAGATCGGCTTTGGCCCGGCCGATTGTGCCGTCTTTATAAACAGCCCAGGTGACTTCCGGTCCGATGTATGAATAAGCAACTGTTTTGGCGTTGTCGGCCAGAGCGCCTGCGGCCTGCAGTTGCTCAATCCACATTTCCCAATCTTCGCCGCCCATGACTGTGATTGTTTCTTTCACATCTTCCTGGCTTGCTGCTTCGATGCTGACTTCTTTGACCAGTTCTTTGTCCGTATCAAGCGTTTTTGCGGTGAAAGCTTGACCGATTGGTTTAAGCACCGAGTTGTGAATTGTGCCTGTAACAGGGTGTTTTCGGCGCGGTGAGGCGAGGCTGTAAACAACCAGATCTACCTGACCGAGATCCTTCTTGATTCTGGCGATTGTTTCGGCTTTCAATTCATTGGAGAAAGCGTCACCGTTAAAATTGACTGCGTATAGTCCGGCTTCTTTTGCTGCTTTTTCGAAAGCTGCCGAGTTGTACC
>JAIEPM010000635.1 GCA_019748395.1 Candidatus Obscuribacterales bacterium | reverse complement strand
GCACAGACAGATGGAGATGGGCAAAACAGTCGTCAAAGCCATTCTGGATGGAGCAGCGGAAGTGGCAATGCCTGCTTTCGTTTCCACGATTTCAATTTGCACGGTTTTCCTGCCTGTGTTCTTGCTTTCCGAACCGTCCAGATCTCTGTTCATACCTCTGGGACTGACGGTTTGCTTTTCAATGCTGGCTTCATACGGTCTTTCTCGAACAATCGTACCTTTGATGTCGAAAGCACTTTTCGGTGCAGAAGAACATCATGAAAGCGAGGGCCAGGAGCCGAAGAAAGCCGGATTTTTCTTGAGCATTCACCTCTTCATAGACGAGAAGTTTAACGCAGCCAGAGACACTTATCACAAAGGACTGGAATGGGCTTTAGCGCATAAGCCCATGGTCCTGGGACTTTTCGCAAGCTTCTATGCACTTTCGACTTTGCTCATTCCGCTTGTCGGCAGAGAATTTTTTCCGCCGCTTGATGCCGGACAAATCAGATTGCATGTCAATGCTCCAGCCGGAACCAGAGTCGAACAAACAGCCAGAATCTTTGCTGAAATAGAAAACGAAATTGGAAAAATAATTCCAAAAGAAGAAGTAAAAGTCATGACCGACAATATCGGCTTGCCGGTCAGCGGCGTTAACTTTGCTTTCTCGGATAGCCAGACAATTAGCGAAGCAGATGGCGAGATTCTAGTTTCGCTTGAAGAAGAACATTCTAAGTCGACTGATTTTTATCAGCGTGAAATCCGGAAAATGCTCAACGAGAAATTTCCTCAATGCAGCCATTATTACCAACCGGCAGACATTGTTACCCAAATCTTGAACGCCGGCTTGCCGGCGCCTATAGACGTGAAAATTATCGGCTTGAACACAAAGGAGAATTACAAGCTCGCTCTTGAAATTAAGCGTGAGCTCAAGAAAATTCGCGGCGCAGTCGACGTATGCGTTCATCAAGTCGTAAATGCCCCTGAGTACTTTATGGAAGTAGATAGAACTTTTGCCAATCAGATCGGACTATCACAAAAAGACATTTCCAACGCCTTGCTCGTAAATCTCAGCTCAAGCTTTCAGGTAATGCCCAACTTCTGGACCAATCCTCTCAATGGCGTTCAGTACAATCTGGCAGCGCAAGCCCCACAGCGCGACATGCGCTCAATCAACGACATCGCAGGCATCTCGGTGGGCTCTGCCGCCACAAAGGAAAATAACAAGCAGCCTGCTCAATTACTGGCTAACCTGACTCACACCGAGCGTCGCTACACACCCTATGTGGTCAATCACATAAACGTTCAACCCTGCTTCGACGTTTATCTCGACTGTGAACACCGCGACCTGGGCGGCGTTTCAGACGACGTGGACAAAGTAATTAAAGAGTTCCAGAAAAAAGCGCCGCGCGGCACAAGAATTGTTCTGGCCGGACAGGTGCTGAGCATGAAAACAGCATTTCTTGGACTGATGATTGGTCTTGTTGGAGCAATTGTTCTGGTTTACTTGCTCTTAGTGGTCAATTTCCAGTCATGGATGGATCCGCTCATCATCATGATGGCGGTACCAGGAGCCCTCACAGGCATTATCTGGAGCCTTTTCGTCACCCAAACGACTTTCAACGTGCCGGCTTTGATGGGCGCAATTATGACAATTGGTGTTGCGTCGGCTAACAGTATTTTGATGGTGACTTTCTGCAATGAACAACTGAGAGAAGGTTTGACTTCAATGCAGGCAGCTTCGCAAGCCGGTTTCCAGCGCTTTCGTCCGGTTTGCATGACTGCCATAGCCATGGTTCTCGGCATGATTCCCATGTCGATGGGTACCGGACAAAACGCCTCAATCGGCAGAGCCGTTATCGGCGGATTATCTGTAGCGACCTTCTCAACCCTATTTCTGGTGCCCATGGTTTACGCGATTTTTGCAGCTAATCGCAAACATAAAGAAGAACTGGTTCTAACGGAAGAATAAAACTGGACAGGAAGCGAAAATGAACGATCAGATCTTTAGAATCCGGAAGAGTCGAAAAGAAGGAAAAGCAATGCTTTTCATAATCATCTTCGTGCTGATCATCGGCGGGCTTTTCGCAGTCGGGATAATGCCGAAATTAGAAGAGAAGAAAGTCTTGAATTCAAAAGAAGAACTTCAAGCCTCTGCGATTCCAGTTGTTAATACAATAAAAGTGGAAGCAGCTCCTGCTGAAGAATCGGTAGCGATTCCCGGCAATATCGGCGCGATGCAATATGCAACGATTTACGCCCGGGTAGACGGCTATCTCAAAAGCAGAATCATCGACATCGGCGATTCGGTGAAAGAAGGACAGTTACTGGCCGAAATCGACACACCGACAATTGATGAAGAAATAGCTCAGGCAGCTGCCGACCTCGCGCAAGCTAAAGCCGAAGTTGCAAGCGCCCGTTCAAAACTGAAAGAAGCTAAAGCGCAGGCAGATACGGCTGCTTCGCAGATCAAAAAAGCCGAAGCCGATCAATCATACGCAGCTGTAACAGCGGACCGCTGGCAAAACATGGCTGAAAGAGGCGCCGTCAGTTTGCAAAGTCGAGACGAAAAAAACCGCTCGCTGGCTGCCCAGAACGCTTCGCTTGAGGAAGCCAAATCACAGAAGCGTGCCGCAGATGAAGCGGTGGGCGCGGCGGCTTCGCAAGTACTCGTTGCCGAAGCAGGCGTTCTTGCCAGAAAAGCTTCACTTGACCGTTATAAAGTCCAGCAAAGTTTCAAATACATCAAAGCTCCATTTGATGGTGTGATCACTGTGCGCAAAGTCGACCCCGGTGCTCTGATCACGGCAGGCAGCCAATCTGCGAACATGGAGCTCTTCCAGCTTGCTAAACTTGATTTGCTGCGTATTTACATCGACGCGCCGCAGTCCATAGCTCGTTATTTAAAGCCCGGACAAAAAGCCGAGTTAACGGTGCCCAGTTATCCAGAAAGAACATTCACCGGAACGGTCACAAATGTTTCCGGCGCACTGGATCCGCAAACCAGAACCAGACAAACAGAGATTAAGATCGAAAATCCGGACCACGCATTGCTTCCCGGCATGTACGCGCAAGTTAAGCTCAGTGCCGAAAGACCGGAGACCTGGGTCAGAGTTCCAAGCAGCGCAGTGATTCCCAAGAACGGCGATCTCGATGTATTTGTAGTTCGTGACGGCAAAGCACATTTGCAAAAGATTGTCGTCGGCAGAGACTTCGGCGATGAAACCGAAATCAAGGCCGGTCTCGACGCCGGAAGCGAAGTAATTGTGAGCCCGCCGGATGATTTAAGAGAAGACGATCCGGTTCAATCAGCGGAAATCGCCAGCAAATAAGTATCGATGAAAAGCAAGAATAGAAAATCGAAACTTAATTTGGAACTGCTCCTTTGCGGAGCAGCGCTCTTACTTTCGCAAACTCAAGCTCTCAGCGCCGAAAAAACGCGATTAGCAGCAGCACCGGCTGCGGCCCCGGTCAATCGCATGGAGTCCATTGCCGAGCGCGCACTTGAATCGGAAGGAGCAATTTTCATCGATCAAAACAAGGTTTCGATAAAAGCCCCGCTTTTAACCGCGTTGATTGAATTGCATGAAAACCAGTCGCCCTACAACATTGATGCATCCGGCGAGCGACCAATCACTCTCAAAGACGTTTTAATAACGGAACTGGCAAACAACCTCGACATCAAGATCGCAGATGCGAAAGTGCAAGCAAGCCGCTACAACTTACGCAGCACTTACGGCAATTTTTTGCCTACGCTGAGCAACCTTTACAACTACCAGACAATTACCGGTCAATATGCCAGCCCCTTTGGACTCTTGTCTAATATCCGCAGTCCTAACATGACAATCCCGACGACGCTGAGCTGGACATTCTTCAACGGCGGGCAAAATCTCTATACGACTTTGCAGGCTAAGCATCAGCTGAAAGCACAGCGCTTCGACATGATGCGCACCACAAATGATTTGCTTTTAGAAGGCGCCAATCTCTATTACCAGCTGGCACTGCAAGATGTGCTCTTACAAATCCGCATAAAAGCACTTGAGACTTCAGAAGCCCTGCTTGAAAAAAATCAAGTTCAATTCAAATACGGAGCCAACACACAGCTTGATGTTTTTCAAGCCGAAACTCAAATGGCCAGGGACAAGCAGGCCCTTATCTCCCAGCAGATCGCCCGCCGTAAAGCAGCAGTTGCTCTTTCGACGAACCTCAATCTCAGCAGTGAAACAGATCTTCTGGTCACGGATCGCGTTATCTCACCCATGCGTCTCATTGATGACAAAGCCAAAGTCGCAGATCTGGTGCAGGTAGCAATCGATAATCGTCCGGAGTTGAAAAAATGGGAGCAGCAAAGACTTGCAGCTAAAGATGCCATTCGCATTGCCTTTGCGCCGCTTATGCCTCAGGTAACAGGCACCGGCAGCCTCGCCACCACAGGAGCGAAAGTTCAAAGTCTGGCAAGCGCCGGTAGCGGCGTGAGCTCAGCCGGAACCGGTGCATTTGGAGCAGGGGCCTTCTCAACAAGCACGGTGGCATCCCAGGGTGCAAGCAACAACGACAAAAAATTCAACCTGGCCGAAATTTACCAGATTGGCATTGGAATTCAATGGAATCTTGGAGGCATGGGCTTAACCGACACAGCCAAAGTACAGTCGGCAAAATGGCAGGCTCGGCAGGCACAACTTGAATTTGCAAGAGAACTGACCTGGGTCTGCAAGTCAGTGCGAGACTCTTATTTAGACTCGCTGGATGCGGAAAATTTGATCGCAGCCACAAATCTCGAAGTGAACTCGGCAAGACAGCAACTTAAAGTTGCGATTATAAGATTGGACGAAGGCGTAGGCACGGACCTTGACGTGGTCAATGCCCAGAGAGATTATACAAACGCTTTGATTAATAAGGCGCAAGCAATAATCCAGTTCAACATCGCTCAGGTAAAACTCCTGCGCGCCATGGGACGAATCAGCGTCGACAACTTGATTACGAACAAGCCGATATTCAGGTAGTTCAAGATAATAGCTGTTGGCTAAAAGCCTTCAGAGGCTCGAAGAACATTGAGAACAGCCGCAGGAGCCAGAACTTTTGAAAGGACTGAGGGTGCAAGCGTAGCTCGGCTGACGACCTTGCCGGCCGGTCCATCTGAAATTACGGCATAGCGAGCGTCAGGCAAAACGCCGCTTAAGGCTGCTTCTTTATTGCTCAGAATGCCGTAGCGGGCATCCTGCAGTTCAGTTAAACCTTCCTTTTGCAAAGCCAGACTCCCCGGAGCTGAAAAGCCGCCCTTAAAAGGCATGCCGGTAGTTACAGGCGGTAGATTCGGAATATTGAACGAGCCGCGCCCCTGAGTGCTGGTCTTGGCCGTAGCTCCCGGCGCCGATAAAGGCTCTGCGCCGTCGATGCCGCTCTGCGGCAATTGTGTATTCGTCGGCTGGCTGGGCAGGGTCTCACCGCCGAAGCCACTCAGTTCACCGGTGCTTGCATTCAATTCATCGGCAGAAGCTAGCGGCGCCAGAAGCAGAGCAATAAGCACTGAAGCAGCGGTGGCAGTTTTGAGCATCAGGCTCTCCTCCGGGGTCAATCTTAGGTTAGTAAGTAGAGCTCATGATACTTTCCGGCAGCAGGCTTGTCAAGCGCGCCTTACTGTCCAAACGCGCTAGGATTTAGTCAATAGACGGCCCGCAAGAGTCATGGACTTCAACATTGCAGTTTTACTAGTTTCAATCATTGCCGGTGCAGTCGCCTCGGTCTCAGGTTTCGGCATCGGCAGCCTCTTGACCCCCTTGTTTGCTACTCAGATGGACACAAAAATTGCCGTGGCGGCAGTCTCAATTCCCCATCTTCTGGGAACAGCGTTGCGCGCCTGGGTTTTGCGAAAAAACATCGACAGAAAGGTTTTGTTCAGCTTCGGCATCAGCAGTGCCATCGGCGGGCTGAGTGGAGCGATTTTGCATAATCTCATCCTTGCTCCGGCTTTATCCACCGTATTCGGCTGCATTCTAATATTTGCCGGATTCCTCGGCGCAAGCGGCATCGGTCGTCGGCTCGAGTTCAAGGGCTGGCTTTCCTGGACTGCAGGTGCGCTTTCCGGGCTGCTCGGCGGCCTTGTCGGGAACCAGGGCGGGATCCGCTCTGCGGCTATGCTGGCTTTTCCTTTGCCCAAAGAATCATTCGTAGCCACTGCCACCGCAATTGGTATCGTCGTCGACCTGGCACGCATTCCCGTTTACCTGGCGCTTGAACATAAAGAGCTTGGCAGTCAAAGTGCAGTTCTGAGCATCGCCAGCCTGGGAGTGCTGTGCGGCACCGTACTGGGAATGAGCTTTTTGCAAAAGCTCAACGAAGCCAGATTCAAACAAATCGTTTCCGGATTCATCCTTGCCCTTGGAATATATTTCCTGCTCAAGCACTGAAGCGGTCCAGCCCGAATGCTTCCTCAAATTGCTGCAGCTGTTCAAAATCTCCGACTGCATAAATTTCATCACCAGCTTTCAATTGCATTGTCGGCTCAGGGAAGGCGAAAGTCTCCTGTTCTCTTTTCACGGCTGTTATTGTCGCGCCGGTGCGCTGCCTGATGTTGAGCTGAGCAATGCTTTTTTCCAGCGCAGAGCCTGCAAGAAGCTTGAACCAGATACCCATCATGTTAGAGCCCAGAGCATCAAAAATCTCCGGTTCATCAGGTTGAGTAATATCAGGCTGAAAAATCGCATAGCGGTGAGTTCTGATTTGCTCAAGAGCGTGTTTTATCTCAGGTCCCGGTCTTTTCAAACTCAAAAGAACCATACGAGTAATTTCAATACTGGCCTCGAACTCCGGCTGCACAACCGCATTTACTCCGGCTGCTCTAAAAACGCGAATATCATCGCTTCGATGAGCCCTGGCAATAATTTTAATGCCTGCGTTTTTCTCTCTCACATAAGCCGCCACTGCTCCGGCAGAAAGTGGATCCGGCATAGTCAAAACAATACTTCTTGCACCTTCGATATTGGCTTTTGCCATTACAATCGGATTCATTGCATCTCCGTAAAGATGCGGCACGCCGCGCAGAGCCAGATCTTCGATAATTCCGGCATTGAGTTCGATAACAAGAAAGGGAATTTTATGCGATTCAAGCACCAGCCCGAGATTGCGCCCGATGCGGCCGTATCCGCAAACAATCACGTGGTCTTTCAAAGCAGTTCTTGCCTTGACTTTGCTCTCTTGAGCAAGAGCCTCCGGTTCTTTCATCAGCCGAAGCAAAAGCGCCGGAACGAGAGTCATCAGAGCCGGAGTAGCCATCATAGTCAATACGGATCCGGCAAAAAAGAGATTATACATATCGTCTGTAATCAACTTCAGTCCATGTCCGATAGTCAGCAAAACGAATGAGAACTCTCCGATCTGGGACAACGCAACACCGACAAGAATAGCGCTGCGCAAATTGTTAATCGCAAAAGTAGCAGCCAGAGTACCGATAGCAGCTTTACCCAAAATCAAGAAAAGTACAAAAAGCAAAACCTCGGACAAATGCTGCACAATGAAAGCGGGATCAAGAAGCATTCCGACAGAAACGAAAAAGATTATCGAAAAAACGTCCTTCAAAGGAGAAACATCATGCAAAGCCTGATGAGCATAAACAGATTCGCTGATCATAATTCCTGCTAAAAATGCACCCAGTGCAATTGAAAGCCCTGAAGCTTGACTGAGCAAGGCAATACCAAGGCAAAGAACCAAAATCGTCAGAAGAAATATCTCGCGCGAGTCCGACTTTGCGGCTTTCGCAAGAATTGGCGGCACGACTTTCGTAGCGCCCAAAATCA
>JAIEPM010000542.1 GCA_019748395.1 Candidatus Obscuribacterales bacterium | reverse complement strand
GCTTGCAGCCATAGAGGGCGATTATCAAAAAGCTGTCCGCAACTTAGAAATTTAGGCGGTTTTTGCAACAGAGCCACTGTCTGAACTGTCTGAAAATTGCTTCGTCCCCACGAAACGCTCACGCAGACTTTCTATCCTTATGGATGTAAGGACATTGAAGAAGCACTGAGGTTTCAGATCATGAAGGCGAAAAACAAGAGAAATTACCCGGTCAATATGCGGGATTCAGACATATTCACAGACCTAGATACTCTGGAAGAGGAATCTGCTGCCCGCTTAGAGAGATTCTGTGGCGGCATGCTTTCGAATCTGAACTTCGGCAATGTAAGATCTGATGGGCAGATTGTTCTCAATATTTTTGGACCGTCATATGCTAAGCCCTGGACATCAGTGGCTGTTTACGATCCGATTCAGCACCAGCAAGCCGTACAGGAAGAAACACTGAAACAAGAGCTAGACACGGCATTCAGTGAGCTGCCTCAATCTGATTTAAGTCAAATTCAAAGTATTATTGCTCAGGACGTTAAACAACTGGGAAGCAGCCTCAGTGCTACTGATATTAATTACACCCCGAACTACTACCAAGGACATTTCAACGGTGAGTACATCGAGCAGAAAGGTTCTGCGGGTGAACTGCTCTCCGGCAACGGCATGAACGAATTTGTTCAGGCGGTTATTGCCGATGTGGAAAACCAGACCGGATTTATGTCTACCAATGCCCTGCCGAATAATAATTCGACTCCGAATTACGCAGTTGTAAAAGGATTTGAAATAAATGGTGAGCCGAGCTTGGTGTCTCACAGTATTGAAACGCATCAGCACTGCCAGGTAAACGCCCTGGCTAAAGAGCTTGAAGAAGCCTATGCAAACGTCAGTCCCAAGCTTCTGGCTGAGATCGACAAAACAATTTCTGCAGATGCCGCCGCCGAATATCAGCTGCTTTCAGCAAACGATCAGACGAATCCGGATGAATCATTTGGTTTTCATCCTGAATATACGAACCTGACTGTATGGCTCGATACCGACAGTGGAGAGATTCTCACTAAATCAGGCAAAGCCAATTTCCTTGCTCAAACTGAAGCTGCCATTGATAAAGAGTATAACGTTGAGCCCGGCAAGAGCTAATGACTCCTGCCCGGCAGGAGCTTGCTTCATTTTTTCAGGCTGTTTCTAGGGAATCTATTTCTGTTCCTGGAAATGAGCTACACGATAGTCTGAAACGCTGGAAATGCATGCAATAAAAGGCTCTTCCGGAATGTGGATATCAAGAGAATGGATTTAATCTATCCCCTCCCGGGGGATTTGGCATAATCTAAATCGAACCCCCCTGGGGGGATATCTACAAAAGGAGAAAAAACATGAAAAAGATGATTGTACTTGCGATTGCCGCTTTGACCGTCGGTTTCGGTGCATTCGGAGCTAAAGCCCTAGCAGATTCCAAAGCTACAGCTGCTAATTCTTGCTGTGTTGAAGGTGCTGCTTGCTGCCCCGGTGCTTGCTGCGAATAATTGAGTTGAAAATGAAGCTCTCCAAACATATCTGGAATAGACTGATTGCTGCACTGAGCGGCATTCTGTTTCTCTTTGTGCTTGCGCCGCGGCATGATTGCTTATGCGCAACAATCAAGAATGAAGCAGATGCGCATGCTTGCTGCCGGTCGAAAACCGAAAGTGCTGAAGCTGAAGAGCATGCTTGCTGCAAAAGCGAGAATCTCCCCGGAAAAGCACAGATACTTCTTGGAAGCTTAGTTCAAAACTCAATGTCCTGTTGCTGTTCTATCGATCAAGCTGCAGCTAGCGTGAATCAGTCTGCAAAAATAGTGCCGGAACACGAGCCTCTTCTTCTGTCTCTTGCCGGGACAGCCATAGACGCTCCAGGCGCTCCTGATGAAAGACTGGAGCTGCGCAAAATAGAACTGCAAAATGACGAGCTGAAACCTTCCAAAATATTTTTACTTAAACGTGCACTTCTGAATTAAACTCCCTGTTGAACTGGGCTTATTGCAAGTTCAAGCGTGATTGAAAAATTTTCCGGTCCGGATCTTTCTAAAAGGGACTCTCCTTCTCAAGGTCCGGACCGATTTCTTGCTAGTTAAAGAGAATTCCCCTGGCAAGGAGCGTCTTTTTTGCGCGCGTGGCAACCAGTGGATTCTCGTCTTCAGCCAGAATCCAGAGTATGGAAAGATGCGTATTCGCATTTTCGGCAATCCCAAAACGCACATCTTCGGAATAGTCCCTTGCCAGCGCTTGTAAGCAGATAAGCGGTAATTTGGGATTGCTTGCCAGGGCTAAGCGAACTTCCGGATTCGAATCGTCCATCATTTGAAGTAGCGTAGAAAGTTCGGTTGCTTCGTTTTCAACAATTCGTCTGCGGATTTGTTCATTTTGACTTCGTGCGAGTTGTTCCAAAACCAAGCAAGGAGTGTTTGGATTGCCGGCAAAAATGTAATACACATCATTACTTTTCATGGCTTAACTTGCCTCCTGCGGGTACCACATATCACTAATCAATGAGAGCAAAGGCTTAAGCTGGCTATCGTCTACGGGTTTTCTAATGTAGTAATTCATTCTGAGTTTCAAGGCTTGAAGAATTTCTTCTTTATCGTTTGAGACTGTCAGCACCACAATCGGTATTTTTGAAACTCCTCTTTTGTTCAATTCCTGCAATACGTCAAGACCTCCCATTTTAGGCATGTTCAAATCGAGGAAAAGTATGTCCGGTTTTTGCGTAGATTCAAACGGTGCCTCTCCGGCAAGATATGCCAGAACTTCTGTGCCATCGCTGACAGTCGTCAAAACATGGTCTATTCTGGTATCTGCCAGGGCTTCCTTTAGAAGCAGTGCGTCATCCGGATTGTCTTCGGCTAATAAAACTTGAATTGGTGCTTTCATTCTTATCCTCGCTTTGAATGCTTGGGATTGAAAAGAAAAAGGTGCTTCCGGTATTTGTGTCGGATTCCACCCAAATCTTTCCTCCATGGTTGGAAATTATTGTTTTGCAAAGAGCAAGACCTAAGCCGCTTCCTGGAAAGTCGCTCCTGCTGTGAAGTCGCTGGAAAGAGCTGAACAACTTTTCCTGGTACTCTTTTTCAATACCAATTCCGTTGTCGCTCACTGAGATTATGTTTTTTTCGTCGCTCTGAGAGCCGACAATAGTGATGAGCGGTCGCTTTCGACAAAATTTCAGAGAGTTGCTGATCAAATTCTGAAATACATGAGTCATCTGATTGCGATTACAAACCAGCTCTATTGCTCTCAGGCTCTCGTTTATCGAGATCTCTGCTTTCTTATTCTCGATTTCGAGAGACAGATTCATCAGGGCTTCGGAGAGAAGGTCAAAACAATTTACTTTCTGAAACTCTGCCGTCGTGCAGTCCAGGCGAGCCAGTTCTCCGATGCCGTCGATCAGCGCTTCCATGCGCTCGAGACTTGCAGCTATGCGATTAATGAACTCAAGTGCAGCCGGTGGAAAGTCGCTGCTGTAACGCTTCTTGAGAATATTAACGAATCCTTTTGTGCTTCTCAAAGGTTCTCTCAGATCATGAACAGTCAGCTTCGCAAAATGCTCCAGCGTGGAGTTTATGGATGCTAGCTCGGCAAGGGTCTCTTCTTGAATTTTTTCCTTCTCCCTTAGATGCTTATTCGCTTGCATCAACTCTTCTGTCCGTTCAACCACCGTCAGTTCAAGATTGTCGGCCAGGCGCTTAATAAGCAGTGTTCGACGACTTATTATTATCGCCAGGATCATCATGATTGCAAAGCTGCAAAGAGTTTCACCGTCTGAAGGCAGAAAGCTGAAACGGGGAGGGATTATGAAATAGTCATAGGATAGGAGGGCTAGTAAAACTGAAGCTAGAGAAAGGCGCCACCCTCTTCTTGTTGCCACGTAAACTATGCTCATCAGGAATAGCATTCCGATGTTAAAGTGACTCAAGTAAGGACTGAGAGCCAGCGATAATCCGGTCGCAATAGTGAGACTCAAAACAAGATCAAGGAGCCCCGCAACTGTTGGATCGAATATGATTTCTTCAATCCGCGCTTTTGGGTTTCGCAACTTTGATTCGCTTGGGCTTGAAGGCACCAACGAAAGTTTCTTGATCTGCATGAGGATCATGAATTTGCCCCGCCAAGGCATACATTCTCATGCTAGAACTCATTCGTGAGGGACTTGTGATCGCTTGCCGATCTTGCAGTACGGCGCAACTCAGGTGGCTTCATTATTTGGCAGGGGCTGAGTGTTTATTGCCTCTCCTTCGCGGAGATCATCAGATGGCGAAACAACCACGGTTTCACCACCTCGAAGACCGATCCTCACTTCGACTTCGTCGCCGAAATCTCGGCCCATTGTAATTGGCTGGTAATGAGCCTTGCCGTCTTTAACCACTACAACAAAAAGACCATTGGTTTTTGTCACTATTGTTGTTCCGGGAACTCTGATCCACGGTTCTTCACGGAGGCTGCCCAGTTTTACTTCAGCATACATTCCGGGTAGAAGTGCGTGATCTTTATTCTCGATTTTGATCTCGGTTTGTCTTGTGCGCGTATTGGGATCGAGGGCGCCACTGACATTGGTAACAATGCCGGTGAATTTGCGTTCCGGATACTCAGGCACCTGAACATCGGCGCTCATACCATTATGCAAATAGCGTGCGACTCTTTGAGGCACGCTTACATAAATGCGCAAAGCGTCGATTTTTGCCATCTGATAAAGCTCAAGATTGCTTGATTGACTGCCTTTTGTAATCAAAGCGCCCGGGTCCACCTTTCTTAAAGTGATAATACCGTCAAAGGGAGCAAGGACTTTCTGGAATGATTGTTCGGCGGTGAGCCTCGCCACATCAGCGGCTTTAGCCAGCACATTGGCTTTGGCTTGTTTGATTTCTGCTTTTGCAGCTTCAACGGCAGCAATTGCAGCTTTCAAATTCGCGTTTTGCTCTGCCAGTTCTGCGTTGGTCGTATCCAATAAGCGAATTTTTTCATCGCGTGACTGCTGGCTTACCGTGCCTCTTTCACACATATCTTGCCAGCGCTTGGCCGTGACTGTTGCATAAGCTAAATTGGCTTTGGCTTTTACTACGGCGGAATCGGCTGTAGCTTGCTTGGCTTGTGCTTCTTTACAGTTGGCGATTGAAGTTTCTTCACCTGCTTTAGCCTTTAGAAGATCTGCTTTAGCCTGATCAAGCTCGTCGTTAATGGTCGGAGTATCGATTTCGGCAATTAACTCACCCTTTTTGACCTGATCGCCGATGTCCACCAATCTTTCAGTCAAATAACCATCAACCCGGGCGTAAATAGTCGTGTACTGGATCGCGCCGATATTTCCCGGCAGAAGAATCGATTCACTATGCCTGGCCGGATGTGCCTGCACCGTGTGGACCAGTGGAATTGCGTCCACGGTTTCCTGGTGCGCTTTTTTCAACTCACCCTGACGCTCGATGCGAGGCAAGAGCCCGACTACGAAGAGCCCGACGAGCCCAATTGCAAGAATAATCAAAAAAATGATTACGCCGCCGGCTCCCTTTTTTGCAGTGTTGTTGATTTCCTCTTCTGGCATCATTTTATTTCCTGAGTTTATTGCTCGGCAGCCTTTACCGTGTTTTTAGCTTTGTCACGTCTCAAAAGGCTGAAAATGAGAGGGACAAATAAGAGCGTCGAAAATGTAGCAACTGTCAGTCCGCCGATTACGGCGCGTCCAATCGGCGCGTTTTGCGAGCCGCCCTGTCCGGCGCCGATAGCCATGGGGATCATGCCGATGATCATGGCGGTGGCCGTCATCATAACTGGGCGGAAACGCTGATATCCGGCGTTGAGCGCGGCGTTGAAACCGTCGTAGCCTTCGGCTCTTTGCTCGTTGGCTAAAGTGACCCTGAGAATACTGTTGGCTGAAGCAACGCCAATGGTCATGATTGTGCCCATGAGCGCCGGAATGCTGAATGTGGTTTGAGTGATGTAAAGACTCCAGATAATGCCTGAGAATGCTCCCGGGATTGCCATCAAGATAATTATCGGGTCTGTCCATGATTGGAAGTTGACGACAAGTAATAGATAAACGAGCACGACTGCAAAAACCAGTCCGGCAAGCAGGGCGGCAAATGCGGTGATCATGCTGTGAACCTGCCCGCCCATGGTCAGGAAGCTTCCTCTGGGCAAATTCGGTCTTTCTTTTTCGAGGATCTTCTTAATTTCAAGAGAAACTCCGCCCAGATCCCGATCCTGACAGGCTGCATATATGTCGAAAACCGGCTGAGCGTTTAGATGATTCACCACCTGCGGTGTGGCGCTGCGTACTGGAACCGCAAGGTTGGTCAACATTTCCGGCTGCGGCTTGAAGCTCTGTTTTGCCAGCGCATCGGCTTGCTCGCCGGCGCTTGGTGTTATGGCTGTTATTCTCAAAGCATCAAGTGAGTTGAGCACATATTGAGGGACTGTCGCAGCCAGGTAATAGTTAACTCCGTTTTTGGGATTGAGCCAGAAATTCGGTGCTACCTGAAAGCTGGTGCTCAGCGCGACAAGCGCCGAATTGGAAACGTCTCTTTGCGTGAGCCCCATCTGATTGGCTCTGGTTCTGTCGACATTGTATACATATTGCGGAGCGTTCACGATTTGATGCACGCATACGTCAACTGCACCAGGAATTTTTTCGACCTGCCTTTTGATATTTCGAGCAATTTCGTAATTTTTGATTGGATCAAGTCCGGTCAATCTAATATCTATAGGTGCGGGCAATCCGGCGTTCAGAATCTGTGTGACTATATCTGCAGGCTGGAAGTAGTAGGTGACTTCGGGGAAATAATGAGTCACCATCTTTCGTACAAGCTTCTGGTAGTAGCCTGTGTGATGTTGCCGCTTTTCAGATAAGGAAACCAGAATCTCTCCATCGGCCTCGCTTACAGTCTGGCTGTCTGAAAACGCATAATTGACCCCTGAAACAGGCATGCCGATATTGTCGGTGATCACCTCGATTTCTTCTCTGGGGATGATCTCGCGAATCTTAGCTTCGATTCGTTTGAAGATTCTTTCTGTTTCTTCAACTCTTGTTCCTGGTCGGGCATTTACATGCAGGCGCAACTGCCCCGCATCAATTGCCGGGAAGAAGTCTTCGCCGATTTGAGGTAATAAGCAAAAGGAGACTGCGTAGAAGCCGATAAAGAGCCCTGCTCCGATTGCCGGGTTTCTTAAGATCCATTCCAATCCATGCTTGTATCTTTCGCGAGCCCCTTCGAAAATTCCATCGATAAATTCGTGAATCGCTCCGAAAAAAGAGCTTTTCTTTGGTCCGCCGAGCAGCTTTTGCTCATGCTCGTGGGCAAGCAGGGCTTTCGACATGAGTGGAACTACGGTTCTTGAAAGTCCGTAAGAGGCAAGCATGGCGAATACAACCGCCATACCGAGCGGCACGAAAAGCGAGCGCGAGGGCTCGGTCAAAAAGATCACTGGAACAAAAACAATACAGATGGATAGAGTGGAAACAAAGGCCGGAAGAGCGACTTGCTCGGCGCCGTCCAGAATCGCTTTGACTATGTCTTTGCCCATGTCCATGTTACGATGGACGTTTTCGATTTCCACGGTGGCGTCGTCGACAAGCATACCGACAGCCAGCGCCAGTCCCCCTAATGTCATTGAATTAATGGTTTGACCGCAAATATGCAGGCCGATAATTGAGCAAAACATGGCCAGAGGAATTGAGGTGGCAACAATTAAAGTGCTGCGCCAGCTGCCCAGCAGCGCCAGCATCATCAATGCGGTGAGACCTGCGGCGGTGACTGCTTCT
>JAIEPM010000291.1 GCA_019748395.1 Candidatus Obscuribacterales bacterium | reverse complement strand
GAGGTGATTGGCTCGTTCAATTTCTTTGACATGCTTGGCTATTTCTTCTTCGCTGGCTCCCGGTCCAAGATGAGCTTTGGCGATATCTTGAATCGTTTCGCCTTTTGCGACAGTATGCTGAGCTGGCTCCAGATCTCTTTTAATGCCTTCGCCTGCGTAAATATTGTCCGGGTTGACGGTGATTTTCTCGGCAGGCATTTTGACCACATGGTCGCCGCCTCGAGCTTTGAGCGCCTCGCCTTTGCTCTTGTCGCCGTCGGTGTTTGCGGCTTGACCGGGTTTTGATTCGTATTGCTCGACTGCTTGCGCTTTGCCGCTGCCGCTGTCTGTTGCCGGTGCTTGAACTTGAGTTTCCGACTTTGCATCTGCTTTGAAAGGACTGGCCTCGCTTCTATAGATCTGAGCTTTTGCTTCCGGTTTATAGGCTTTCTCCAGATCGCCGAGGTCGGGCTTGCCGAACCAGCCGCTGATGCCGCTTGTGCCGCCGGCTTTCAGAAAGTCCGAAGCTTTCTTCATGACGTTCAGTAGCTCTTCTTTGCCGGCGCTGGCTTCTTTGACAACCGTTTCTGCAACGGAGCTTGCTTTGTCGCTTGTGGAGCTTGGTTTTTCGACTGCTTTTTCCTGATCGCTCATGCTTATACCCGGATTTTCTGGGGTGCGGAATTATGAATAGTAACAAATACTCAGCCCTTGGGATTATTAGTCTGCCTGATCATTAATTCGCTTTGAAAGATTAGTGACTGCCCGAAACGACTGTTCTTGTTAGATTTTTGCTTTTGCTTCCAAATTCGGCTTTCGAGAATTCATCTTCTGTATTTTCATCGAGCTTTTTTCTGAAGCGCTCCAGCAAGTCGCATTTTTCCAGCAAGGAGCTCTTCTTGAGCTGCTTTGCTTCCTGCTGACAAGCCTGCGCCTGTTCTTGCTGAGTTGTCGAAATGCAAGCGATGCGGGCGCTTGGCTTGATTTCCAAGAGTTGGCGCTTTTGCGGGCTTCGCTCAGAGATGCTGATGAATAGCTGCTTAAGATGTGCCGAATCTGAAATCTTTGCCTGCTTTTGCCTGCTCGTTTCCTGATAAAATCCGGATGTTCATTCTGATTCATGGTTATGAACCGGGCAGCCAATTACTACGAAAACGAGCAAAAACGGGCGAATTTGCTTTCGCCGGGCTTCTTTTCGGCGTATCTATTAGTTTGCCTTTTTCTTTTGAACTTGCCCTTTGCTGCTGCTGCGACTCCACCGGCTGTGATAAAAGCTGCCGATTCGGAATTGCGCGGAGCGGAAAAGGAAATTTCTTTGATGCGTGCTTTCGATGAAGCCCTGATTCGAAGCCCCAGAGTCGGTGCCATTCGCCTGCTTCTGGGCATCAGCAAAGCTGAATTGATCAGAGCCACTGAAATGGATAATCCCAGCATCTTCATGGACAACGGGTACAGGGCTGAGTTCACATATCGCTATGGCTTTACTGTACCGCTTGAGATGCCCTGGAAGATTGCCCTGCGCGTCGCACTGGCGAAGAATCAAATCAAACAAACCGATCTGGAAATAATCAAGGCTCTCTGGAACTTTCGCGCTGATGTGCGCAGAGCTTATACAAACCTGGTACTTGCCCAGGAGTTGAATTTAACTTTGCAGGAGCTGGTTGATTTGACTTCTAGACTGCAAAAAATTGCACGCAAAAGATTTGAGGCCGGAGAAGTTTCCGAGCTTGATGTTTTTCGGGCTGAGCAAGAAGCCACGAAAGCTATAGCAGACAAAGCTCAGCAAAGTTATCGCGTAACCGAGGCTCAGCAAGCTCTTTCCCTGATCCTTGGACGCAGTGCCACAGATGAGATTAGCGCACCGCGCCTGCCTCCGGACGGACCTGCGCCTGAAGCCGCTGGTATTTTGCCGGGACCGGAAGGGTCTTTGCCCTCTTTGAGCATTTGTTTGCAGCAAGCCATGAAAAATCGCCCTGAGCTGAAAGTGATTCAACAAACGATTCGAACTAACGGTGCAAACTTAAAACTGGCTGTGGCTAATATTGTGCCCAATCCGACGATCGGGGTCGGCAGTTCAGTTGTGAACGGACCGGCTCAGCCTCAGTCTTCGTCCGCCACTTCTTCCGGAGCAAGTTCGGACGGCTCAAGCTCATCGGGCTCGCCGAGCCCACCTAATCGCACAAATTTCCATGGCTTCTTTTTTCAAGTTTTCCAGCAATTGCCGATTTTCGATGTGCAGCAAGGTGACATTGCGCAATTTCGCGCTACTGCCAGGCAGCTTAAAGCCGAACTTGCCGGTCAGGAAAATCTTGTGAGCTCCGAAGTCGCCACGGCATATCAAAGAGTTCTTGGTGCCAGAAAAAAAATCGAGATTTATCAAAACGATTTGCTGAAAAAGACTCTGGAAATTGCCAGGCTCGCAAGGCTCGGCTATGAAGTTGGTGCCAGCGATATTAATGCGACTCTGCTTGCTCAGCAGTCAACGATTCAGATCAAAACCGAATATTTGGATGCTCTTTCAGCTTACCAGCAGGCTTTTACAGATCTTGAGCAGTCGATTGGCACAACCTTGCAGTGAAATTAACTGAGATGAAAAAATCAAATGGAATCGAGGAGTTGAATAATTAGAGCATGGGCGGTCTGATCGACAAATTCATAACTGCTGCTCTGAAAGGGCGTTATCTCACACTTCTTTCTGCACTGTGCTTGATAATTGCCGGTCTGGTTGCCTGGAAATTATTACCGATAGAAGCTTATCCAGAGCTTTCCAATCCTCAAGTTCGAATAATCACTCTTGTGCCGGGCAAGGGGTCTGAGGAAATTGAAAGACTTGTTACGATTCCAATTGAAAAGGAACTCTACGGCATTCCCGGGCAAACAGCCGTGCGTTCAGTGTCCCTTTACGGACTTGCCGTTGTTATCTGTACTTTCAATGACTCAGTGCAGACTTTTACTGCCAGGCAGCAAGTGCTTGAACGTTTGCATCAGGCCCGGCTGCCTGATGGAGTCTCGCCGGGATTGGAACCTGATGTCGGTTCTTTGCGTGAAATATTTCGATATTCGCTAATCAGTCCCTATTACTCGGCAATGGGCTTGCGGGCTATTCAGCAATGGGATGTGGAAAAGCTATTTAGACAGATTCCGGGAGTTATTGGTGTAATCAGTCAGGGCGGACAAACAAAGACTTATCAAGTTAATGTCGATCCGCTCAAAGCCAAGGCTCGCGGCATCAGCCTCAGGCAGATTTTTGATGCGGTGGCTCGTTGTAACGGCACTACAGGCGGTGGCTTTCTCGAGAAGAACGGCAATGCGCTGATCGTAAGAGAAATTGGTCTGGTCAGGAATGAGGAGGATTTGCGGGAAGTCGTAGTCTCCTCTAAAGACGGTATTCCCATAAGAGTCCGGGATCTTGCAGAAGTTAAAATCGGACCGATGGTAAGACGTGGTCAAGTAGGCAAAGACTACGAAGACGACGCTGTGGAAGGTATCGTGCTTTTGAAAAGAGGCGAGAATCCGTCACAGGTTCTTTCTGCAATTAGAGAACGTCTGCCAGATATTATTTCACGCTTGCCTGCCGGTGTTCAGCTGCATCCTTTATACGATCGTGAGTGGTTGATCAAACAGACTTTGACCACGGTCGGGACCAACGTTGCGATCGGGATCACGCTTGTTGTTGTATTGCTTTTTGTTTTTCTTGTGGACTTGCGCTGTGCCTTGATCACCGCCAGCGTGATTCCCCTTTCAATGCTTGTAGCTTTTATAACTCTTTGCCTGCTTGGTGTGCCCGCGAATCTGCTGAGTCTTGGCGCGATTGACTTCGGTATTCTGGTTGACAGCGCCGTAGTTATGGTTGAAAACATCATTCGCCGACTTTCGGAAGAGGGCTCGGATATGACGCCCGTGGAAAGGCTGATTCTTTTGAGTGAGTCTTCTCGTGAAGTCGCGGCTCCGATTGTATTCGGCATTATTGTAATTGTGGCAACTTTCTTGCCGATTTTCACTTTCGGTGGGGTTGAAGGAAAGTTATTCAGACCGCTTGCCACGACCATGGTTTCTGCTTTGCTGGGCGCCGGACTTCTGGCTTTAACCCTGGTGCCTGTTCTATGTTCATTCTTTCTTGTCAAAAAGCCGATGAAAGAATTTCAGAGTCCGGTCATAAGTATTTCCAGGGCTTTCTATGGCCCTACATTGAAATTTTGCTTGCGTCATCCAATACCTGTAATACTCTTTTCTTTGCTCGGTGTTGCTATTGCCGCCATGATGTTCATGCGCACCGGCAGCGAGTTTTTACCTCATTTAGAAGAGGGAAATATCTGGTTGCGGGCAACATTGAAACCCGGCAGCGTGACGCTTGATGAGTCTGTAAAAGTAGCCAGACAGATCAGAATATCGGTGCTCAAGTACCCCGAAGTGAAGCAGGTTCTTTCACAAGCTGGTGGACCTGATGATGGAACGGACCCGGCGAAGTTTGCAGACCAGGAGTTCTATATAGATCTGAAACCGGCAAAACAGTGGCGCGAGAAATATCACGAGAACAAAGATCTTCTGATTAACGATATGCGCAAAGATCTCGAGAAAATTCCAGGGGCCGGATATTACTTTACTCAATACATCCAGACCACTCTGGACGAGGCGCTTTCGGGCGTACAGGGCTCTCTGGTCGCCAAGATTTCCGGTCCGGATCTGAAAACTCTGGAGACGCTTGCCTCTCAGGTTGGGATCATCATGAGGCATACCCCGGGCATTGTCGATGTTATTGTCGACCCTTTGCTCGGCCAGCCGCAATTCGTAATCGAGATCAACAGAGATGAGGCTGCGCGCTATGGGCTGAACGAAGAGGATTTGAAAGACCTCACTGAAATTGCGATCGGCGGCGCCACTGCCACCAGTGTCATCGAAGGAGAGCGGCGCTTTGATGTGGTGATTCGTCTGGCTTCTCAATTCAGAAATACTCAGGACGCTTTGAAAGCTGTTCTAGTCGACACTCCGTCTGGAGCCACTGTTTCACTGGCTCAACTTGCCTCCTTAAAAGAAGTATCTGGTGCTACGCAAATCTGGCGAGACTCAGGATCGCGCATGGCTACAATCCGAGCCAATGTCAAAGGGCGCGACCTTGCTACTTCAGTCGAAGATGCTCAGGAGCGAGTTGCTCGAAAAATAAAAATGCCCGCCGGTTACCGAGTAAACTGGAGCGGTGAATTTCAAAGGCAAAGAGAGGCTTCTCACCAGCTTGCAGTCGTGCTGCCCGTGACGCTTGTGATAATTATCACGATTCTCTATCTCTCCTGCGGCACGCTTGGCGGAGCCGTGATCATGTTCTCGGTTGTACCTCTGGCGGCAATCGGTGCCGTATGCGCACTTGATCTGACCGGTACCTATTTTTCTATTTCGGCCGGGGTCGGCTTAATTGCACTCTTTGGGCTGGCTGTTAAGAATGGAATTTTGCTTGTTTCATTCGTGAATGAATTGCGCCATGAAGGACTGAGTGTACCCGATGCCGTGTTTCAGGGATCTTTAACGCGTTTGCGGCCGGTTTTAATGACCGCTACAATTGCCGCCGCCGGACTCTTGCCTGCAGCTCTTTCCAATGAGATAGGCTCTCAAACGCAGAAACCCTTTGCCATAGTTATTATAGGCGGCTTGCTTTCTTGCACGATGCTTTCACTTTATGTTTTGCCGGCTTTATATCTGCGCTTCAGTCCCAGTCCCGGTCGAAAGACACAGCCAAAGGAGATTACTTGATGATAGGCGGAGTTAATTCATGAACTGGCGTTGCCTGAGTATCATTTTCATAGCTCTGCTTCTCTTTGGCTGTAAAAAGCCCGAAGCTCTTGAGCCCGCCCCCCATGCCGTGGACTCGGCCGGTCCGCTCACTTTAAGTAAAGAGCAGGAGGCCAAAATCGGCTTCAGCACTACGGCTGTTTCCAGCAAGTCCATGCCGCTTCTCGTGGAGGCAACCGGCACGGTCAAGGGAAATCCTAACCTGACCACTCCTGTGATTTCTCTGGTGCCGGGAAGGGTTGAAGCTGTTTTTGTAAAACATGGCGATGATGTCAAAAAAGGGCAAATTCTGGCTCGTATCCGAAGTGACGAAGTTGGTCAAATTGAAACCGATCTCCTGACCAAAATATTAGAAGCTGATGCAGAGCGGAAACAAGCTCAGCTGAAGATTAATCTGGCCCAGAAAATATATGATCGCAAGCGATTTTTACTTGATGCCAAAATCGCGGCGCGCGCTGATGTTGAGCAGGCAGAGACCGATCTGGATCAAGCAAAAGCGCAGCTTGCTGCTGTTGATTTGAAAGAACAAATGCATATTTTTACTGCCAAAGAGAGATTGCGCCTCTACGGCATCGAGCCGAACATAGTCGAGCAGGTCATCAAAGACAAGCATATGGAAGTTGTGTTTGAAGTGATTGCGCCTCGTGATGGCATTATCGCAGAGCGCGATTGTGATACCGGTGAACTTGTCGAAGCAGCCAAACAACTCTTTTCAGTTTCGGATTTGACACGAATCTGGCTTGTGGCAAATGTTCTGGAAAACAACCTCAAGTACATAAAGAAAGGCTTGCCTGTTACTGTTTCTGTTGATAGTTATCCAGGCGAGAGTTTTTCCGGAAAAATCGACTATATCGATTCGCATTTGAGTGCAGACACAAGAACTCTTGCTGTTCATGCCAGCATCGACAATCGACTTGGCAAGTTGAAACCAGAGATGTTTGCGCGCATGTCGATTGAAGTTGGAAAAACTTCCTGTCTAATGGTTCCACAAGAGGCCGTGCAGCGAACCGGCGAATCCTCCCTTGTTTATCTTGTCGGACCCGATAATACTTTTGTTGAAAAGAAGGTGACTACCGGTCGAACAATCGGCTCTTACATTGAAATTTTGAGCGGATTGACGGATCATGATACGGTTGTAGTAAATGGAAGCTTGCAGCTGCTCGGACTGGCTCTGCAAAGGCTGAGTCAGTAAAGGGAGAATCTTATGGAGCTTATCACGGCAGTAATTCAGCCCTTCATGCTCGAGCGCCTTACTCGGCTTTTGCGAAAGCAGAAAATCGGCGGCTACACAGTGACTCAGGTTAATGGGTCAGGTCAGGATCTGATCAATTCGCCTGAATACATGCAGCCCAGAGTGAAAGTAGAAATTGCGGTCAATCCGGAGCAACTCGACGTTATTTGCGAGCTCATACATAAAACCGTATCCACCCACCAGGAAGGAGATGGAATTTTGTTTGTGACGCCTATATCCAGAGTGATAAATCTGGCTACGGGTGCTCGTGATTCGCTGGCACTTTCTGTTGAAGACAAAAACTAGCCTAGGAACCTTTCAGTCTTTTGCTGAATTCGTCGGAGCCCTGCACATTCATTGGAATGGGCATGATGTCTTTGAAAGTTTTCAATTCCTGCGGAACCAGCGAGAGAACTTTTGCGCTCAAAGGCATTTCGCCTCTGTAGGCTTTTAGAAGTTTTTCGCCGTTAAGTGAGCCCCAGCCTGTGACTGCGTCCCAGGTTGGTCCGGTGCTGTAGCCGTTGTTATGACCGGAAGTGATGTCGTTGAAGAATGGCGCCGTACCGGCCATGCCGTTTTTGTAGAGGAAGGGATTCATGAAGCCGACCGGTTTTGTCGGTCCGAGTGCTTCATTCAAGCGCAATGAAAGACCAGCGTACAAAGGTGAAACTGCACTGGTGCCGCCAATGATGCTGTCGCTGCCTCCAACTCGAATTCGATAGCCTGTAACAGGGTCGGCATTACCTGCGACATCGGGTACTCCGCGTCCTGGAATA
>JAIEPM010000197.1 GCA_019748395.1 Candidatus Obscuribacterales bacterium | reverse complement strand
TTGCGCTTTTAATCAGGCGATTTGTGCAAGTCAAATACTGCTCTATAATTGGCTTTTGGAATTTCCGGTCCGGAGACTTTCTCATGACTCAAAAGGCAGGCTTAAAGTTTCGCCCGCAAGTCATACTCTGGTATTTTTATCTCAGCCTTTTGCTTTTCTGGAACATTGGGCTGAGTTTACAGTTTTTTGAAAAGAGCAGCACTCATGCGGCGTTTGTTAAAGGGCTGCAAGCACATCAATTTGATGATTTTGCCAAATACTATGAATTCGGCAGTCTGAGCTTGTCGCCATTGAGATCGAAGGTCTATGAAGCTGAGGTTGAGATCAAATGGTGGGAAGATTTGCTGGGAGCTCCGCTGGTCGGTAATCTGAATTCAGCGCATTATCCACCTTACTATTGTCTCTGGACAATAATTTTGCCTCTATTGCCCATTGAGTTATCCTATCTCGTTTTTATGTCCTTGACTCTGGCGGGAGCTTTGTTTTTTCTGGCTCAGCTGAGTGAACAGGCTGATCGCAAGAATCTAAAAGGAAAGATTGCCTTTGCGGTTTTAGCTTTGACTACTGTCGGAGCCTGGCAATGTGTACTTCTTGGGCAGCTTTCTTTCTTGCTGATCGCCGTTTTCTCGCTCTATTTTTGCTTTTTTCGCAAAGGGAATGATATCGCCGCCGGTATCATGCTCGCGCTTAGCACATTGAAGCCTCAATACTCTTTGATTCTGGCGACTCCTGCTCTGGCCGATAAACGCTGGCGTTTGCTTGTCTCGGCGCTGATTTGCGAGCTGCTTTTTTGCGGGGCTTCAATAGCGATTCTTGGATGGGAGACTTTTATCAATTACCCGCAATTGCTTCTTGAGCGTGAGACCGACGCCGAGACGAAGTATTATGGAACCAGACCAAGCCAAATGATTTCCTTGAGAGGACCTCTTAACTATATTCTGCCCGACAGCAAAGCGGCAATTGTGTCGTTACTTATTTATGCTCTGGCGGCAGGGCTCTTGCTGCCGCTCTGGCGAAAGGCGCTTGATGCTGGTCTGGAAAAAACTTATCCGTCCGTTATTGCTTTGACATTTTGTCTGGCGCTTTTGTGCAGCCCTCATACGCACTTGTATGACTTTTCACTGATTCTAATTGCCTTCGCGCTCAGTATTCCTGCCTGGCGCCTTGTGCCGCAATCTTTTAACGGCAGCCTAAGCTACCGGGTCTGGTGCTGGACATTTGCACTCTATCCCGTCTTCAGTTGGCTTGTTGTTTTTAAATTCGGCAACGACTGTCTTTCGGCATTGCATCCGCTTTTGTTATTGCTGCTTTCAGTTTTAGCTTTTTTGCAATACAAGGACGTGTTAAAAACGGCGGCTCTTGCGAGTCAGCCTTCCGACTGAAAAGAGTCTTTTGAACTTCAAGTATGCGGTTTTTTCAATTGTCCTGAATTTGCTTCTGAACCGCCATATTCCAGCGGTAATACAGTCTCAAATTCAAAACTGATTTCACTTAGAGCTGCTCTCGTTTTTCCGGACTCCTGTTGCAGTTGCGCTCTGCTTAGATTCAGGTAGTCCTCTAGAAAAAGCTTCTGTTTAATAATTCTGGGGGGAGTTTCTTTCATAAATTAGACCTGATATTGCCAGCGTCGATTATCTAGATTTTTTCTGACAACTTTGTGGCAGTTTTTAGCAAATATTGGAGATTGTTAAGGAAAATAGTCCTCTTTGCAACCACTTCTTCTAGCTGGATAGAATTCTCTTACTCCGAAACTGGAGAAAGGAAAGGTTGCAAATGAAGAAAAAACTGAAGGTCCTGTCGTTACAAGCTGTTGCGGC
Organism: Candidatus Obscuribacterales bacterium; assembly: GCA_019748395.1. GTDB lineage: Bacteria > Cyanobacteriota > Vampirovibrionia > Obscuribacterales > Obscuribacteraceae > JAIEPM01. The sequence continues at coordinate 5,943 of JAIEPM010000197.1, read as the reverse complement.
ACTATCTCAAGCTGTTTTGCCTTCTCTGAAGAAAGTTCTGGGTCTGGCACTAATTGGCTCCTTTGCCGTTTCCGCGCCTGTGTGTGCTGCTGAACCCGGTGACCGAATCAAGTCCATGGACGTGGTCCTGTCGCTGGGTAAAAATTCGTCGCTTTTCGTCAGCGAAACAATGCTGGTTGATTTCGCTGCTAATCAGCATCATGGCATTGTAAGAAGGATTCCCCTCCGAAGCATAGTTAATGGTCGGGAAATGCATTGCCGAATCGAACCGACTCAGGTTGATTGTGACCAGGCCGCCGCTAACTATGTTGTGGATCGCAGTGCAAATGAGCTCAGCATAAAAATTGGTGATGCCGATAAGCTTCTGAGCGGCGAGCATCGCTATAAAATTCAATATTTTGTGACTGGCGCCGTCCGGCTGGCTGGAGATAAGCCGGAGCTTTACTGGAACGCTGTTGGTGACGGCTGGAAAATGCCGATTCAGAAAGTGCGGGCCGTGTTTGTGCCGCCTAAAGATGTGAAAGTTTTGAATACGACTGCTTTTGCAGGAGTCGCCGGCTCCCATACTCAGCAATCCTCGGCGCATACAGCTCTAGGATATGAGTTTAAGACCGGCAATCTGAAGCCGGGTGAAGGGCTTACAATTTCCTGCCAGATGCCTGAAAATTCCGTGCAAATTCCTGGTTTGATTGAAGAGTGGCTTTTCAATCTGGAGCAGAGTTTTACGTTGATAGCCGCTGCGCTGGCTTTCCTTTGTGGAGTCTGGCCCTTGGGTGTTCTCCTGCTCTTCCTCTTTTTCTTCAGGGCTGGAAATGCTGAGAGTGCAAACTGGGATTCATTAGGTTCTAGTTCTTCCACTTTCGGTTCGGTTGGGGGTGGTTTCGGTGGTGGAGGCGGCAATACCTGGTAAGACTGCATTTTTCCGAGGCAAAGCAAAAGGGGTTCTGGAGAAATCCAGAACCCCTTCATTCAGTACTTTACTTGGAACCGGGTGCTTTTAACTGGAATGGATTGCTGATGCTGCTTCCGTACTGACTTGAGATTGCTGCGGGTACTTTAGCCTGAACCTTGCCCGCGATTTCCTGAATCTTCGGCAGATTGGGATTATTCGGTTCTAGAATGCGTGCGCGGTTCAAGTAATCGAGCGCGGCCAGGTACATTACTTTTGATGTTTCTCCGTCCTTTTGAGAGGCTTTGTATTCGGATTCAGCTAGAAATCCCAGTGCCAGGTCTCTGGCAAACTTGGCTTTGAATTCAGGTGTGACAACAGCTGTTGAAAAAACCTCAAACAACTCTTTGCGCTTGAAGAGAATTTTGTCCATGTCTTTGCTGCGATTGCGACAGGTTTCAGTGAGTTCTTTGAATATTTTGTCTATATCGAAGGGTCCATAAATGCCTTTCAGAGTCTCTTGCACTTTCTGCCGCTGCGTATCGCATTGTTTTGTTTGATCATTCAGTAATTCAAGACGGGCATTTTTTGTTTTTTCATCGATGCTCTTGTCGGCGCTGACCTTTTGCTTTTCCTGATGGATTGCCAGTCTGAGGTCGGTGAGATCCATGAAGGTTTGCACCAGACTGATCATCGATTCGCCGAGGAAGTCATACTTCTGGTCTTTCAAAATACGGGAATCCTCGCCATAAACAGCCATGGCGTCATGACCGCCCTCGATGATGCGACTTCCTTTCTCAAGACGGGTCAGACCGACTGCATAGCCTAGAACGGCTTTGCCGCGCAAGAAGTCTATTCGATTCATAGAGGCGCTCTGATTCTGGAAATCGGCCATTTGCAGATCAAGCGCGCCTTCGCCGGCCTTATGTCGGCTCAATGCCAGGGCTCGCTCGACTGCAGTGTCGAAGCTCTTTGCTGTTTTTGTATTAGCATCGCTGCTCAGAGCCGCCATTGAATTGTCTCTCAGTTTGATGCCGTCCTCACCGTCGAGCCCGCAAGCGCGGGAGACCAGATTGACTACGCGACCTGTCACAAAAGTTCCGGCTGCGATGCCGAGTTTGCCTTTCATGCCGAGCGGCGCCAGAGCGGCTGCTGTGTATCCGAGCGTGTCGACTGTATTTGGTCTTAAAAGCAGGCTTGACTGTGATAGCGCCGGCAGACCGCTGTCTGCAAAGCTCAGTCCTCTGGCTGCGCCAAAAGCCAGGAGCGCACTGCCGAATCTTGCTCTTGCCGAAAGTCCCGGCATCATCAACGCGGCCGGTGTGGCTACCCCATCGAGCATAAAACGATGAAATGAATTCATATTGGCATTGCTGCCCGCCAGTTTGTCAATCTGGTAGCCAATCGCGATGCTGCCGCCTGTTACAAGAGCGCCGGTGGCAAAGCCTTTGATACCGTATTTGAATAAACTTCCCGGTCCGGTTTCTTTCATTTTTGCAAGTTCGGTTTCGAGATCGGTCAAACGTTTTTCGGCTCCTGTGAGGGCCGAACGGGCTTGATAAAAATCATTATGCAGGTGGGCTCTGCTCAACAATGTTTTGGCTTCTTCGGAGCCGGCTACGAACAATTTGCGTGTGCCGTTGATTTCGCTGCCTGCTGCCACCTGTTCGGCAGTGCCGATCACTGATTGAACTTTGGCGAGATTGCAGATGCTTTTCACGTCGCTGAGAAATGCTCGCTGTTTGTTGAGCAGATCCATTGCTCCCTCGCCGAGTGTGCTTGCTGCTGCACCACCGGCGGTATGAGAGGCTAGCTTGCTTTCAAGTTCGGATATGATAGTCAATCTGGCGGCGTTGAGCTCTCCCGGATTTGGCGACAGTGCTGTGCCGCTTGTATGCCTGGCAATTTCAAGCAATGTATTTGCTTCTTTTGAGCCGGCCAGGAACAACTTGCTGCCTTTGGCGACTTCATCGGCGCTGCCCAGTACTGCTTCGATTTTTGCCGGGTCGGCAAAGTTATGTAGGTCTTTTACAAAGCTGTGTTGACGAGCCGCCAGCTCGACTGCCGGATTTGCCAGCGTAGCTGCCAGAGCTTTTCGATCAAGTTCTTCAACCAGCTTTGCCAGTTTTTCAGTAGCAGGCGTCATAGACTCGCCGGCCATCAGTTTATTTGCCTCTGCAACTGCATGTGCTTCGCGGGCCGAATCGAGCTTCAATTCAGCTGCGCCGATTTCTTTGTTATGCGGGCTGAATCTTCCCCACCATTCCAATTTGCCTTTGGAGTGCGCTTTGTCCAGTGCCCAGAAACCTGAGTTCAATCCGGCGCCCCAGAGTCCACCGGCAAGCACATGCCCTTCGACGTTGACCGCGTTGTGCAGCGCTGCTTCAATAGCTTTTCTGCCTTCAGGATCGACATTTATCACTTTCATAGTCGGGTTGATGCCTGGCCGCTCGCCGCCCGGATTGGCACCCGGATTGCCGCCTGGCTTCAGTCCTGGCGCTCCTGGCGCCTGTGTTTTTCCACCGCTAATATAATCTTTCCAGTCAGGAACCCCAGGTGCAGCTCCGCCCGGTGGCGTGAATGGCGGTTTCTCCGGGGGAGCTTTTCCGCCATTTTTGTCCGGACTCTCAGGTGCAAGAAAGGGAGGCCTTTGCGGAGCTTTGCCGTCATTTTTGTCCGGAGCTTGTGCTGGGGTGAAAGGTGGTGTGAAAGGTGGTGTGAAAGGTTTTGCTGTCGGGTTTGGAGCAAAAGGACTTGGGCGGCCGCCTTTTTTATCCGGGCTATCTGCTTGTGTGCCCGGCGGCTGGGTCTTGTCCTTTCCTGCCGGGTCGGGAGTTTTGAATGGATTCGGTTTCTCAAAAAGATTTTGGCCGGGTACCACAGGCGCCAGCCCGGGACTTGCCCGCCATGGTTTCGCAGGCGGCGGATCCTGGTCGCCGGAGCGATTTACAACTTTTTCGTTTTTGCCGAGAAGATCGTCGAATTGAAGACGCCAGGGCTCGTTCTTTTCTTGTCCTTTATCAGGAATCCTTCCATCACCCATTGAGAAACTGACCTCCGGTCAAGCTTGGTATTAGTTGCGCAAGGCGCAGACTGCCAGCCCAGAGGACTAATCCTTAGTTGAAGGAATTAATTGAAAAAACCATTGCCCCAGATGAGACGATATTAAAGTTTCTCGTCTGCGCTGAGAACTCGTGAAACTCCCTTTTGGATGGGAATCTTCCCACTGCAGTTGCCGGGCATTGATTCTTTTGAGTCAACAGAATCAATACGAATTTCGCTTCGGCGCTCCTTTGTGGATGCGTTTGCCGAAAAGCAACTTACTTACGAAGTAGCCCGTCGTTATAGTTTGGTGTATTCAACTGCCAGGGGTTGTTCAGATTGCTTTTGTACTGGCTGTCGATGGCGCCCGGAATCCCCTGTCCAACTGTGCTTTGAATGTCGAGCAGAGCTTTGTTGTCCGGTGCATTGGGGTCCAGTCTTTGCGCATTTTGCAAGTATTGTGCTCCGGCAAGGAACATGATGCGTGCTTCTTCGCCGTTGCCTTTTTCCTTCATGAAGGCAGCTTCGGCAAGGTAGCCGATTGCAATGTCGCGAGAAGACTTGGCCATAAATCGGACATCTTTTGTTTGCAGTACATCCATTTGATTCTTCAAACGCACGAGTGCTTGCTGCATGTCGCCGCTGTTTACTCTGGCCTGACGCTTCAGTTCGTCGAAGATCTTCGGAATGTCGTGCTTGCCATATACAAGTTCAAGCTGAGCTTCGACTTTCTTTTGCTCATTTTTTAGCTGTTGAATATAAGCATCATCCATGACCTGACCATCGACGGTTTTGCCTTTATTTGCTGCCGCAAAATTCTGCGCGCTTACAAGCGAGCCTGCAGACATGCGCAACCAGGTTGTAGCTTCGCCTCCGAAGTCGTAATTAGCGCCCTTTAGAATGCGGTCTTTTTTGTCTGCATGTGAAGCCAGGTCAAAGCGGCTGCCCTCTTCAAGGCGGAACTGCCCGAGAGCTGCGGCGATGGTGGCTGTGCCGCGCATATGCGAAAGGGGATTGGTTGTGTTCTGTTTTGCAAGCCAGTCGCGCATTTGCAACTCGAGTGCGGCTTCGTTCTCTTTGCCGAGCTTGACACCTTTTGCGACAGCGCTGTCGAAACTTGATTCGCTACGAGTCAGCTGATCATGCGAGAAAGTGTTGACGAAATCATCGCGAAGTTCTTGCGGATGTCCGCCATCTAGTCCTGTGAGGCGTGCAACACCGTTGTACAAGCGTCCTGTGAGATAGGCTCCGCCGACAAGCGCGGCTTTGGTTTTGGCGTCGACAGGTGCCATCGCTGCGGCTGTAATCAGGATGCCATCGCAGGTATTCGGGCGAAGCAGCGCGCTCATTTGAATTGAAGCGCCGGTGCCTGCGAAGTAATCGGCTGCACGAGAGCTCATGAATGCTGCACCGGCAAGACCAAATTTGTAGCGAGCCGGCATATTGGAAAGCAAGATCGCGGGGACGGCAACGCCATCCATGAGGAAGCGTCCTGTGCCGTCCGTTTCAGGGGCTTTGTAACCGAAAATTGATGAGCCGAGTTTGTCCAGGGCATAACCGGCAGCAAGTGAACCTCCGGCTATAGCCAGACCGGTAGCCGCGCCTTTGAAGCTGCGACCAAGCAGGGAGCCTGCACCGCCTTCGGTGGCATCTCTGAGCATGGTCTGTGAGCGTTCCAGTTCTGCGGCTGCAAGTTTCTCGGCGCTGACTGCTTTGCTGTTTGCTGCGCTTAGTTTCGCAAAATCACTGAGCGTTTTCGCTTCTGCCGAACCTGCAACAAAAAGCTTGTTGCCCGATGCGACTTCAGCTTCCGTGCCGATAGCCTGGGCGACTTTCAGCGGATTGGTTATATTCACGGCTTTGCCGATGAAAGCTTGTTGCTGGCTCAGTAGCTCTTTCGCTCTGACTGCGTCGGCGACAGCTGATACTTCTGCCCCCAGTGCTTCTTTGGCTGAGTCTGCTGCGAAGGTGCTGATTTTGTGATCTACCGAATCAAGAAGTGTTTTAACTTT
>JAIEPM010000382.1 GCA_019748395.1 Candidatus Obscuribacterales bacterium | reverse complement strand
TTGCAAGAGTAGCGATTTGGACTGGGCGTTTTTGCAGACGTGTCCCGCTTGCGACTTTGCCTTGCAGAGCACGCTTGCCTTTGAGCGTCAGCATGCCGCCGACGATGCAGCCGAGCAGACCGCCAGCCAGAAGCAGCCAGTGAATGTCGGTCGGTGTCTCGGTCCAGGCATCAGAGAGTTTGATGCCCAGAGTCAAGTCCAGAGCCATCTTCACGTGTTCAGCCTGCGAGACTGCCACTGCTGCCGTGCCGCCGATGCATTCCATGGCGACGTCGACGAACATCAGCATGCCCCAGAGCTGACCGAATGTGGTGGCGGCATAGCTGCCGGTGCTGCCGCTCTTGGAACTCAGTGTCGAGAGGTAAGCCAGGCAGAGAGCCGGAGCCGCGCAGATCAGACCTGCGTAGAGGAAAGCCTGCCAGGCATGGGCGCCGGCGTAGCTGCGAGCGATGATGCCGGGAGTGGTCAGGATGCCTGCCCCGACGGCCTGTGTGACCGTGAAGAGGAAGATGCTCCAGAGTCCCAGTTCGCGAACCAGCTTGTCGCCGTGTCCGTGGTGTTCTTCGAGGTCGATCTTCAATCGGGCATCGTGCCAGACTGAGCCGAACCAGTTTCTCAATTGCGAACCAATCATAGATTCTCCTCGGTGGAAGAAGGTTTGAGTGCTCTCCAGCGATGGCTGGAAAGCTAGAAACGACTGTGTCACCAGTGTCTGCCGAGACGCTGGTGTGTCTGTTATGCGAGATCGAGATTCAGGGACCCGCCGGAGTGGGAGTCTTGAATGCGCAGTGGCTTGCTTGGATGCGTGTTGGGCGCAGGGGGTCCTAGAGATCTCAGATCAAAAACAGAATGAGATGATGCTAGGAAAATTCGGACCCGGGATGCAAAGGGTTATTTGCAATTGTTATGCGAAAGCACTAATAGAGTTATCAGATCTCTTTGTATGGCTAGCGCAGTGCTAACTTGAATGAGCTTCTAAGCTGAGCGAAATAAAAGCTAAAAGCCTCTCTTGGCAGGCTTTTAGCCTGTGCAAGAAAGCAAACAATCATGTATTATTTGAGAACCTCGCTTAGCTGCGCTAGTATTGGGTACAAATGACTTAGCTGGCTTTCTAAGCAGCGGCAGGCGATTTTAGTAAGAAAGGCTGAAAAGTATGACCCAGGCAGACATGTTGTCGATTAACACGGTAGCCGCCAAACTCGGGCTATCGGTACACCAGCTTCGCAGATGGGAGTTGATGTTTGGTCTGGAAATTAAACGCGGGCGCGGGCAACAACGTCAGTATCGTGCCGAAGATCTTTCAGTGCTCGAACGTATTAAAGAACTTGTTGAACAGGGCTGGCCGACATCACAGATTCGCCCGCAGCTGGAAGCTGAAGGACTGATTACGCCCAAGTTAATCGGCGTGCCTCAGCAACCGGGCAATCCTGAGATGCTGATGGAAGCCATCATAGGTTTGCGCAGTTTTGCCGAGCGCCGTTTTATCGAAATTTCAAAGCAAATAGACGAACTCAGGCAGTTGATGATCTCGATTACTTTGCGAAATGAATTGCGCAACGAAATCTCTTCGCCATGGCAGCCGGTCGAAGAAGAATTTGCACCGCCGGTGGTGAATCTGCCGCCTCAGGAAATTTCAATCGGTCCCAATGTGAATGTGGCAATGCCAGAGAACGAATTCTCTCCAGCTCAGACACATACTGCTCCACAGCCGAGCTATCCTCAGCAACCATCGCATCCTGCTTTTGCGCCTCAGACTGCTCCTGCTACAGCCATTTATGATCAGGTCGACGAAGAGCTTGCCGATGAAGAATTGACCGAGGAAGAACTTGCCGACCTGGCAGAACTCGCTGCTGAAACTCCCCTGTTGCCTCAAACATCCCCTGTCTCGACGGCTCCTGCGCCCACAGCCCTGAACCCGGCTGCTGTATCTGCAAGTGCCCTGCCGACTGCGCCCGCTCCTGTGACGACGCCTGCGCCTCTCCCGAAAAAATTACCTTCAATGGGACTGGGTGAAGTCACCGATCAAAACTATTTGACGATTTTAGGTAAAGCGCTCGACTTAATCGGCTGGTCCGACGAACAGGCAGATCAATATTCTTCAAGTACCTTTGGCGTGTCGCATTGGGATGAACTTGGTAGAAGCGAAGCTGAAAAACTTATCGCATTTCTTGTGGAAAAAATGGGCGGCTAAATCCAGCTGAGTTAAGCGTCCAGTGTTTTGACTCTTTTGGATCGGTGCCTGAGATGCGGCATGAGCTAATTTGGTCTTCTTGCTATTATTCCTGGATTTAGTAATACTATACCGCTGAGTAGCAAGCTGCCAAAAAGAAACTGCTTAGAGCTCCTGCAAAAGGAGCTAAAAACAGTTTTTCGCCCCGAGCCCCGGCGTTCACAGAGCAAATCTGTGTAGCCGGGGCTCTAAGCAAGTTGCAGCCTTGAGAGCCTAGTTGGCGCTCATCGAAGTGCTGCTGATCCAGGCAGCCTGCCGCCGCGAGTATTGCAGAGTGCGGTCGTTGAACTGGATCATGAAGCGGAAGCCCAGATACTTGGCTGCTTTCGCCACGGTATGGAAGGCTTCGCCCCACCAATCGAGACCGGTGACCAGCTCTTGCGGAGCCAGGCGCTCGTCGACGCGGATGCGGTAGATCATGGTGCCCTTGAAGCGCCCGGTGGACGGCGGGTTGTAGGCCATGAGCTCGATGACGCGGTCTTTGATCGAACCGTTGACGCGGTCGTGCCCGTCGATTTCGAGGTCCGGAGCCACGCTCAGTCCCTTGGCGGCGAGCACTGCTTTGGCAGCGTCGATGACTTCCTGCGGCTCGCTGATCAGTTCCGGGTTACCCCAGTTGATGCGGGAGAGGCGCCAGTTGGCATCGAGACCGTGCTTGGTCTTGAGCTCGGGGCTGATGTCCAGTTCAGCCGTCAGGCTCAGGAAGCTGAGCTTGGCTTCCGGTACGCGCGACTCGCTGCCGCAGAGCTTGTCGGCGATCAGCAGGGCGGCGATGTCCGGACCGTCGATTTCCCGCTTGCGCAACGCCTTCTCTTCGGGGCTGCTGTAGAGCCAGCTGTCCGAGCGATGCTTGCGCACCAGAGCCACGACGCGCTTGCGGAAATCAGCCGGGCAGGCCTTGGGGTCGCCGTGCAGGCGCTGACCGAGTTCGCGAAGATACTCGTGCGAGATGCGCGCACCATGCTTGTCGTGGTCCTTGATGGCGACGGCGCGGCCGGTGTCGTGAAGAAGCGCGCCAGTGAGAGCGCAGACCATGTGGAAGTCGCTGAAGGTGCCCGGAAAGAGCGCCTCGGTGCGTTCGGCCACTTGCTTGGTCAGATTGTAAACATCCTGGGCATGAGCCCAACCGTGGGCAACTTGCCCTTCGGCTTTGGAGAGCGCATCGCTTGCAGCCATGCGTTCCATGAGGTTCGTGTCCGTGAGCATGAACTGCAGGAGTTCGTTTGCCCGGACGGTGTTCTTGGAATCAATCATACGTTTTCCTATGTCTGAATGGACCGCGCAACTACGTGTGCGGCCGGGTTGATGAATGCGTCGGATGACTGGCGACAGAGCCGGCCTAAGCGCAGCTGTGTCGCTAGTCCTTCCTAAGCTTGAAAACTGTGTCGTGTGACACTATCTCTCAATGCGGGGTCATCGTAAGTCGCGGGAATCGATGTAAGCTGTTGTGCTGATATGCTTTCCGGATTCCGGGTCTCCACTTTGACGAACTGCAACAAGATAACTAGACCCTAGCGGTCCGGGGCTGAGCCGCGCAATCCCTACGGACGGGGCGTCCCGGCGTTTATGCCTGAAAAATGGCTAAAGTCGTCGTAATTTCCCCCTCTTTTCGCTTAGCGTGGCTTGCACTAGAGCCTGATTTGAGCCTTTCTACTTTCACGTTAAGACTGACCTGAAGCACTTCGACGAGTACACGAAATGTATGAAAAAACATCAGTTTTGAGCCGAGTCGGCCGAATCTAAAACGCCGTTGCTGCTTCGCGGAGCTCTCGCCGACGGCTCTGGCAAGCCTACGCTAAACGGATATGCGCCGGAGCTTGCGTACTAATACCATATGTGGTGATCTGCGAGTTCTTCGGCAAGGTCTGAATCGTTAGTATGGAAGCGTTATTCTTCTTTGATTTTTCGACCGAGCAAAAGGCGTCTTAGAACCCAATTTAAGGCATTTTGAATTCCATACCGAAAGACTCAGCGGCGCTATTTAAGCGCTCCTGTTTCTGTCTGTGTACAGAGTTCAAAGTGCTCGGCGGAACTTCTCATTTGCAGTTAATCAAACCCATATCATTAACCAACTCATCACGCTTATGACTAAGAATCCACACAGCAGCAGCCAATTCATCGCCGGCGACTTCCTCATGCGCCTCAAGCTCGCAGCTGTCGGTGCGCTCGCGCCTGCCGACTTCGACCGTCTTTTCACTGAATGGGAACAGCAGGCTGAAATCGACTTCGATCGCACGCTCGAGTCCGTCGTCACCGAGTCCGGTCTCGTTTCGCAAGAACAGTGGGACCTCGCTGCTCGGCTTCAGTTCGCCCCTGTGGAATCGATCTTTGCCGAGAAGCACGAGCTCGACATGGGCATTCGCGCTTGCCTGATCGGGCTCAACTCCATGGATCGCAAGGGCTTCGACATGGCTTTCGGCGAATGGACTTCACAGCTCGGCGATGCGCCCAACCGGCTTCTGTCCGGTGTTGCCGTCGACTTCAAGCACTGCAGCGAGGCTCAATGGCTCGAAGCCGAAAGCCTTCTGTCCCGCTTCCGTGAGCGCCAGGCTGAGGCTGCTTACGCCGCCGGCTCTTCGGGAATCGACCCGGAGATCATCATCGCCTGTGTCGAAGCCGCTGTCGGCTTCGAAGATGTCGTCGCCATGGTCAGTCAGGGCAATGCCAGTGTCTTTGCCGCCAACCGCCGCCTGCTCGAGGATTATCTCGGGCTTTATCATCCCGAGCTTCGTGCGCGCCGTCCGGTGGTGCAGCGCCTGATCGCCAAGTATGACTTCGAGCGTCTTTCGCAGGCGCAGGAGTTTCCGGCTTTCGAAGAGATGCTCAAGGCTGAGCTGGCTCTTTCGACGATGGCTGTGGCGATTGTCGCCGGCATCGATCTGGCGGCTCTGGCTGCTGCCGCTCGCGAAGTTGTGGACAGCGGCAGCGGCGCCGAAGCCTTCAACTACAATCTCGGTGTGACGCTGCTTGATCGCTTGCCGGAAATCGGCTGCGAAGCCATCGACGCGGCTCGCTGAGGAAAGGCGCTTTGCTGAGTGAGCTATGACTGAATTGAACCGGGGGGTCGCACGCCTAGCGCGTTGTGATCCCCCGGTCCGGACGGGACTTTTCCAGGCTCTTTTAATTCGCCCTTGATATACTAAAAGCAATAGTAACAATCAAGGCTTTTATTATAAGCTCTGTTATCCGGTCCGTTCTTTTGTGAGTGAATAGTGTCTAGTTCCGGTCGGTATCAACAGCCTGAACTGAATTTCGGTCTTGTTCCATGCACATAGAGCAAGCCAATATGAAAAATATCCAATCCTTTCTGCTCTTCGGAAAGTTTTACCCAAACCCTTAGTTCCAGACAGCAATTGAGCCGCTCTTACCCGCTTTGGTGTGGAGTGAGTTGTATCGGCGATTAAAAGTGCATGTTTTTTGCAGGTCTGAAAGCCATGCTCCAGAGTCGTTTTTAGAGAACTGTTTCAGCATTTAGTTTTTTCAGAAAGGTGATTTATGTTTTCTCGAAAAGATCGGCAAGAAATTTTCAACATCGCGTTGGAAACCGTGCAGCAGAAAGCTCGTAAGCTCTATGATCGGCTGAACGAGAGCTGGCCGGACTCGGCCGCTGGTTACCGTCAGGCTCGAAAGGCGCTTGATCGATTGCAAGTGGCACTGATGGACAACAGAGCAGCCCATCGCTTGCTTTCGAGTATGCCGGAAGAGTCCGGAAACGCCGCTGCTCTGAAAGCGCTGGATTTGGAGCGGGAAGTTCTCTTGAAGAATATTGCTCTTCTGGACGAGCAGCTCAAGAGTCTGCTGCAGCAGCTCGAGCAAAGCAACCCGCGGGGAAGGTTCATGGAGGTCCTGAATGACTCGCTGGCCTATCCGCAAGGAGCCTCTCGTCTGCCCGAGCTTGCGGAGGCTTTCCTGAACGAAGCTTTGCAGCAAAATCAGGAGCTGTCGGCTCAGTACGAGCTCGTGAAAATGCTCAGGCTCAAGATTCGTGCTTCGAACTTCGCGCTTGACGGTCATCGCCGTAACATCGAGACGGTTACGGCGACTTACCAAAAGGCGGGGCTCTCCTTGTCGGGGGAGGTGGCAGGGCCTTTGACCTGGCTTGAAGGCGAGTTCCAGAAGACCCAGGCGCAGATCGACGAGATGAAAGCACTCATGCAGGACGCCTTGAAAAAGGCGGAGCATGAAAAGATGCTCCTGAAGCCTTACTTCGACCTCGTCGAAGATTGCCGAAGCCTCTCCCGTCTGGCCGCCGGGATTGAAAACCAGACGCCCGATTACGCTTATATTCCGCTTCCCTCGCCCTCAACGGCAAGCTGAGCTGGAAAACTTGCGCTTGTTTGATGAAAGGCAAGCGGCAATTGTCGCCGCTTGCTGTGAGCTTTGGGAATTTTTTACAAGAAAGAGCTGACTCATGAATACTCGGGAAGATCGTCTGAAGGCATACTTTGCCGCTTTCTACGTGGTGCTGGAGAAGGCTCGCCTTCTCCTTTCGCTTCGCAAGCAAGCCTGCCCGGAACTCGGCGCGAAGTTGCTTTTCCTGGAACAGACCAACAAAGAGTACGTCCGTTTGACGGGGACGCTGCGCTTCAGGGACGAGCAGGTCAAATGGCTGATTTCTTTGCCGGCCGGTGCCGAGCAAAGGGCGGCGCTGGAAGAGGCGAACAAAGCTCGCAAAAAAGAGGACGAGAAGGTTGTTAGCATTCTGCTCGTTCAGGTCCAGGACCTGGAAAACAGAATTGCGCAACTCCAGCTCCAATTTAAGGCGCATGAGAAGTTGATGGCGTCCCTCGCCCGTGCAGGGGAAGATCCGGGCTCGGCCAAAACGCTGGTTCTGGATGCGAAGGATGTTATTTGCGAGTGTGCGCAGCGGAGTCCGCGGCTCCTTGGAGCACAGTTCCGTTTGAAAGAGCTTCATGCTCGGATTCGCAGCGAAAAGGTCTTGCTCGCTCTTCATGAGCGCCTACTGGAGTCGCTCAAGGCTGAGGCTGCTGTCGCTATTCCTTCGCCGGGAGCAGCTCAGGACCACGTGGCATTGGTCGAATTCGAGATTCTGAAGATTCGCTCTCGTCTTGTCGATCACTCCTCCAACCTGCAGCGTGCTCGACGGGCCATGAAGGTGTCCTTGAGTGGTCTGAAGCCCTTCTTCGATTTGATGGTTGACTGTCGGAATCTTCGCAGATTGGCGGCAAGCATCGATAACCCGGCGGCGGATTACGACTTCATTCCGGATCCCTTGCCATATACGGCAAGCTGAACCGAAAACTCCATTACTGACGTTGTTGAGTAAGTAAAATCAAAATTCCAGAACAAGGAACATGAAATGATGAGCTTTGATAATGTGGCTGCTTCGGTTGCGCACTGCCGTGGACTTTTCACCAATGCCTCGCAGTCTCGAATGGTGCTGCCGACCATAAAGCAGTACTATGCGGTCAAGATTCGTCGGGTCACGAGCGAAGAAGAAAAGGTGCCGACCAAGGAGAACCCCGAAGGGCAGAAAGCCGCGTCGCTTGGGGAATTCGAAGA
>JAIEPM010000514.1 GCA_019748395.1 Candidatus Obscuribacterales bacterium | reverse complement strand
TGTAGCACAGTGGTAGTGCACCCCCTTGGTAAGGGGGAGGTCACGAGTTCGAGCCTCGTCATGGGCTCCATTTTTCAGGAGACTGAAGAATTCAGGATACCTGGACCACGTTCGGCAGAAGCCCTCAGAAATCAAAAGCAAGAGTGCGCAAGCACTGATTCGAGGAAAGAGGAAACAAATCCCTGAAGGAGAGTTGAAGAATGGCCCGCCAGAAGTTTGAGCGAAACAAACCCAACGTCAACGTCGGAACCATCGGCCACGTTGACCACGGCAAAACCTCCCTGACCGCTGCGATCACTAAGGTTCTTGCCGAAACAGGAAAAGCCAAATTCAAGGCTTACGATGAAATCGACGCTGCACCGGAAGAAAAAGCCCGCGGTATTACAATCAACACCGCACACGTCGAGTACGAAACCGAAAACCGTCACTATAGCCACGTAGACTGCCCGGGTCACGCTGACTACATCAAAAACATGATCACCGGTGCTGCTCAGATGGACGGAGCAATCCTCGTAGTCTCAGCCGCCGACGGTCCTATGCCCCAGACCCGTGAGCACATCCTGCTTGCTCGTCAGGTAGGCGTTCCTTACATCTGCGTATGGCTGAACAAGTGCGACATGGTTGACGATGCTGAATTGCTCGACCTCGTCGAAATGGAAGTTCGTGAACTGCTCAGCAAGTACAACTTCCCCGGCGACGACATCCCCTTCGTTCGCGGTTCTGCAGTGAAAGTTCTGGAAGGCGATGCTAAAGCCAAAGAACAGATCCTCGAGCTCATGAAGAATGTAGACAGCTACATTCCGACCCCGACTCGTGAAATCGACAAACCTTTCCTTCTGGCTGTTGAAGACGTATTCTCAATCACAGGCCGCGGCACCGTTGCCACAGGCAGAATTGAGCGCGGCAAGATCAAAGTTGGTGAAGAAGTTGAAATCGTCGGTCTCGGCGAAACACGCAAAACAACCGTCACCGGTGTTGAAATGTACCAGAAGACTCTCGACGAAGGTATGGCCGGCGACAACGTCGGGATCCTGCTCAGAGGCGTTGAAAAAACAGACATTCAGCGTGGTCAAGTTCTGGCTAAGCCGAACAGCATCAAACCGCACACCAAATTCAAGAGCGAAGTTTACGTTCTTTCCAAAGAAGAAGGTGGACGTCATACCCCGTTCTTCCCCGGTTACAGACCGCAGTTCTACATCCGCACAACCGACGTTACAGGTTCCATCACTCTGCCTGCCGGAGTTGAAATGGTTATGCCCGGCGATAACGTCAGCATGGAAGTCGAACTCATTCAGCCTGTAGCTGTTGAAGAAGGAATGAGATTCGCTATCCGCGAAGGCGGTCGTACCGTCGGCGCCGGAGTTGTTGCTTCAATCATCGAGTAAGCAATAAGAACGAAATAGCAGGAGGGGGACGAAAGTCCCCCTCTTTTCTTATCCGTTGTCTGATTTTTTCTTCTTCTTCTTTTTCTTCTTGCTCTGACTTTCCTGAGATTGAGGACCCTGATTGTCGGGCAGTTCAGCAAATTGAGCTGCCTGCTTTTCAATTTCGGCGCGCTCTGCCGGATTTTGCGAAAGCTGAGCGGCTTTATTCAAAATCTTTGCAGCTTCAGCCGGTCGACCCTGCCTGGCAACGGCATGACCTAGATTGAGCCAGGACTGGAAATAATCGGACTCCAGATCTATTGCTTTTCGATAAGATTCTTCCGCAATCGAATATTGCCCTTTTAATGAAAAGGCATTTCCCAGATTGAAGTAATAAACACTGTCATAAGGATAAGTATGTATGGCTTGCTTGTAACTGGCCAGAGCACGATCCAGTTCACCCTTTTTTGCATACTCATTTCCAAATTGCACAAAATGATTTGCGTTTACCCAGGCGGTGTAGTTTCCTTTGCCTGGGAAACTACCGTCTGATTTTGCCTCGACGAATGAAGCGAAACTGAAGTAAAGAAAGAAGAGCAATAACAAGAAACGGCAAATTGAAAGCACGGCTGGTCCTCGACTGCATATTTATGCAGTATGTACCACCAAATTGAACCTAGCAATAGCGAGAATATTGCCCCATATTAACAACGGGGAAGGAGCTAAGTACTCGTAATACTTGCAAATTACTATTTGTCGGCAGCTCCAAATTTCAAATTTAATCCGACTCCTGTCGAAGTCTGATTACTGAAGAATAGATTCAATAAACAACAAGAGCGCGACTTGAGACCTGCAGATTCTAGCCTGTCAGGCTCTGCCTTTGCTTTCGCGCAGTTTCTTCACGGGGATGCGACCGGCAATGGGCGACAGCAGAATCACAGACGGGACTCAATCCGGCGACCAGAACACTAGTGCAGCCGAAAGACTTGGCGCTTCTGCCTGGGACGAAATTGCCGGAGCTTTAAGCGGCAGAGCTCTTTCAACACCGGAAGATTTTTCAAAGCTTTTCAGCGGCACAGTCAGACCGGAAGACAGAAGGCGTCCAGCATCAGCGGCTTCCGGCAACGAACAGGATTCACAAAAGCAAGAACAGGGAGAGCCGACGGCTCCCGAGTCTAGACTTCCTTCTGCAAAAGCCCACTCAGGCAGCCAAGAAAATGAGCCGAAGCCGGCCGAGTCTAAAGAGTCAGAAATACCAGCAGCCAAAAGCGGCGCACCACATCCGGTGTCAGCCGAGAATAACGGGACTGATGACTCAAATCCCAGCGAGCCAAAACCGGCCGAAAATAAGAATACACATAATGAAAAACCCGGTGTTCAGAATGACGAAAAGCCCGGCTCAGAAAACAGCGCTCCCGAGACAGGAGTCCTACCGGAAGCCAAAGCAAAAGGCAATCCGACAACAGCAACTCCGGAAGGCTCTCTGAAAGACTTGCTGGCGGCCGGCAGCGGCAGCCCGGACAAAAGCGGCAAAGCGAAAGATGAAACAGGTCTTGTTAAAACTGCGCCCGGCGACGCGGAGATTCCAAAGCAGGGAAGCTTGGCTCCTGTCATTACACAGCCACAGCCGAGCACCGCTTTACAGCACCCAAACAAAGAACTAAAAGACAGCGACCCGGTCAAAGTTCTGAGCAACATTTTCGGAGATTCACGGCCTCTACCGACCGCAACGAAAAAGGACCCTGTATACAAAGCTCCAGAACAAGATGCCGGCGCGCCTCCTCACGGACCACTGCCGTCAATAATAAAAGTGGGTGAGCTGGGAAGCAATGCAATCGGCGGCGTAGCTCCCGGACTTAACAATTTAAGTAAATTAGAACCGGCAGCTACGGTGCCCTTACCGACGGCTACAGCAGCTCTACCGGCCTTGCCGACAGATCGAGAAAAGGCTTACCTGCAGCCATCTTTGAGCAATGCAAGCGGCAATCCAGGACCTCAGGAAGCAGCGCTATTGCCCACGACTTTTAAATTGCCGAATTCAATCGATAACACAAATCAAGTTCAACAAAATCTCCTCGACGATATGCGCCGCCGCATGAGTCCTGTCAACTCGGAAAGCGGCTCTCCTGAGCCCAAGGATCTTTCATCCAAACTGCCCCTTTATCCGGAAATGCGTCCAGTCCAGAATTCGCTGCAAACAATTCTGGCAAATTCTTTGCGCGATACAGCCGTCGAATTAGCGCGGGAAAACAAAGATGACAAAGACAGCAAGCTGAGAATGCTGCAAAATTTTCTTGAATTACCGACGGCTACAGGTTCCCGTGCCGAACAAGGTTTTCAGAATGAACAGCCGGTTAGACTTCCGCAAGCAGCTCAAAATCAATTGGAAATGCAGTCAATCAGACCGGAAGACACAAACAAAACAGATAGTCTAAAAAGCACCCCGGATATTCGCCAGGCCGATAATAGCCTCGAATCCAAAATCCAGCCCTTAATGACGTCGCTTTCCGAACTTAAAGCGCTCAAGCTTAGTGAATCAGCAAGGCCGATTCAAGATAATCGCGAACAGAGCAGTTCAAAAACCGAGCTTCCCATGCTTGCCAATCTGGTCAAAGCAGCAGATATCTCGCTAATGAAAGACCTCAAGCCGGCCGGAAGCCCGGAACAAATAGACCTAAACAATCCGAATATGCGTTTAGCCAGAAATCAAATTATGGCCGAAGCCGTAGCCCTGAAAGATCTGCTCGGCGGAGCTAAAGCTGTGGAGCCGAAAACAAGCGCTGAAGCAGTTTCACTGCAAACACTCAAAGACGGCATTCTTGTAGGAAAATTTGACCCGAGCACCGGCAAGTTTGAGGCAATCCCAGGTAAGTTCGATCCGCTAACAGGTAAATTCGAACCCATCTCAGGCAAACTTGATCCGCTAGCCGGAAAGTTCGATCCGATCACAGGTAAGTTCGAGCCGTTTAGCGGCAAAATCGATCCTTTGACCGGAAAGTTAATTGATGGAAAGATGGACCCTTTAACAGGCTTAAAAGTCGGCGAAATTATTGATGGCACAAAAGGCAAGAATCCTCTTGCTGACGGAATTGCAGGCGACAAATTGGGGACTGGAAGAAAGGATATTAACGACAAAAAAGAAGAAGACGACGAGAAAACAAATATCAACAAAGAGCTTATTGGTCTTGTTGCCGCAAGCAACAAAATTAAAGACCAGAAAAAGCCGGAAGAGAAAGAAGACGACAAAAACAACAAAAAGAAAAATGAGCCCGAGGTCCGTCGCAAGTACATCGTACAGGTCGGCGACAGCCTTGAATCCATAGCCCAAAAAATGCTCGGAGACAGTCGCCTTTCACTCCTGCTCGAGCTGGTAAATCGCGGAAATTTGCGTTACAACTGGCAGGGCGCACTGAGAAAAGTCATCCTGCGTGTCGGACAAACCCTCTGGCTGCCGACATCACAAGAAGTCAAAGTGCATATGGTACTCTACTCCAGCAAGAAAACGTCCGACGAAAACTCCAAAGCCGCAAATGATTCAAGAGAAGAACTAATTAGAAGGACAGAAGGAAGAAGCCCGCAAAATCAGGAAGATGAAGAAATCGACTTGATGGCAAGCTTGCCCACTGTCGAAATAGCCGAGACGGATGAATCTGAAAATACTCGGAAAATAAACAGTGAACTGCACGGCACAAGCCTGCCGGCAGAAAGTAGTCTTGAAATAAAAGCTGCAGTAACGACTTTCATCGAGAATTCAACTTTGAGCGTGAAAGAGATACAAAATCTTCTGCAGAATATGCGCTATGCAGCAGAGCTCGGGCAGAGAATTAGCGGCGCCTTTAGTCAGACCAGAGAGTTGCGCTTTGCCGAAAAAAACAGCAGCGAGATCAGCAAACAGTTGGATGCCTCAAATCGAATAGTAATAAGCATTGAGGTTCTGGCAGACGGGGAAGACAAGTTCAACGCCAGACTTGAAAAATTATATGGTTTTGAGTGGAAATTGATTGGACTTTACGAATCAGCAGACGGACGCTCAGTACGCTATCTGCACAAGTGCAACGGCGCGCGCAAAGCTCTGCGCTTGAATCTCGATGACAAAATTGTTCGTGAAATGGCAATCAAGGATTTCAGCAAAAACTGGCAAGTCTACAGTCGCGCTTATGAAGAAATCGGCTTGAATAACAAGTCGCAAATTGCGTCTTAAACGCGATTCCAGGGGAAAAGGCTGGAAAGACTGCCGTAAACGATTTTCATCGGCAATCCCTTCATGCAAGTACCAGGCTGCTCTTTGGCATCAACACAATTTTTTCGTGCCAAACAGCGACATTTCTCACTTGTTGAAATCGAGAGCTCATTGCATCCGTATGGACCGCTGCGTTCAAGCAGAGTCGGACCATAAAGCCCTACCACCGGTGTGCCGACCGCCACGGAAATATGCGCCGGTCCGGTGTCACCAGATACAGTGGCATCGCAAAGACTGAGCGCGGCAGCCGTCTCCGCTAAATTCAATCGCCCCGCAAGGTTAAAACAAAAGTCTCCGACTCTTTCGGCAATACGCGAGCAAAGTGTTCTTTCTTCCGAACCGCCAATCAGAATCAGCGCATGGTCTTTTTCCCAGAGTATATGTTTGCAAAGAGCCAGCCAGCTTTCCTCCGGCCAGGCCCGGTGCGGACGATGAAGACCAACTCCCGGAACAAGAGCAATCAAACGGCGATTGTCTTTGTTCAGCATTTTGCGGACTCTGTCCTTTTCGGAATCAGAAAGGAAGAGCGTTGGAAAAACCTCTTTGTCGGAAACAGGACAAATTTCTGCAATAGTTTCCAGATAGTTGTCAACCGCATGCATGCTCTTTTCTTTCTTTTGATAGCGCAATACTTTTCCTGCCGAAAGGAGCGTTTGAAAGAAGCTCGAACTTGACCCGGAAAGGTCTACGAGCAGCTGCGGCTTGCGTTCATTGATGCGCATTCTGAGATCGCCAAAGCCTGAGTTTTTCTCCAGACTGATGAATTCATCGATAGCCGGACAGAGCGAAAGCAGAGGCACCAGAGACTCATGCGTAAGGTAACTTATTTTAGCGTCGGGAAACTGCTTCTTTAATTTGACACTTACCGGAGTTGCCAGAACTGAATCGCCGATTGCAGCCTTGTGATATACGAGAATTCTTTCCATAATTTCTGCTTGAATTTCCAGAGACCTTCCTTTTGAGTGGAGTTCGGATACACACCACTAATGGTATCGGAGGCCTTAGTTGGAATTATCTAATATCCGAGTCATATAGGCAGTTCATTTGCCAAGGAAGAACAATCATATGATAATTGACCAGGCGACACTTTGCTCAATATATGTGGAATATGGCTGACGACGGATATTTTGTATTAGGACTGCCTCAGGCATCCGGAAAAGTAGCAGTATTGTGTCGTTCGCGCGGCATGAACCCAGGCCCGGCATATTGCTGGACCAAACGAGAAGCAATACAACTCAGAACCAGGCTGGCAAATGATCGACGCGGCGAGAACAATCCCTCGGCCCAGCGCATCATTCAGCAATTACTTGTATATAAGTATATGCTAAGAAAGCCCTTGCCCTGGAGACAGGGAGATCTCTGGGTTTACGCCGAGTCGGATTACCTGCAACCGGTGGAAGCTCTCGGCCTGGCACACGTCTAAATTCCGGTATCAATTTTTAAGAAACTCAAAGACTGATAGGGAATCCTTAACCCTGATCAGGTTATAGTCGTTGCGTAAGACCTTAAGGTATCGCCCCTGTGAACCCGGACACGATTGTCGCCATCATCGCCATTTTGCTGGCGTTGGGATTTGATTTTGTTAATGGATTTCACGATACGGCTAACGCAGTCGCAACTGTTATTTATACAAAGGCTCTAAAACCCGGCGTAGCAATAGTTATGGCCGGCGTTCTGAATTTCCTGGGCTGCGTTATGGTGGGCACTGCAGTTGCCATGGTGATCACCAAAATCATTCCCGAAAACAAGGTAACTCTGCCGCTTGTGGTGGCGGTTCTTATAGCTTCGGTGCTCTGGAACCTCCTTACATGGTGGAAAGGCTTGCCGGTGAGTTCATCGCATTGCTTGATCGGAGCGCTCACAGGCGCCGGTGTTGCGGCCAATGATTTCAGCGGAGTCAGCTGGCATGAGCTGCAAAAAGTCGGCAGCGGACTTTTAATTTCGCCGATTGTTGGTTTCATGGGCGGTGCGGTCTTGACCTGGCTTGCCCTGAATATTTCAGGTGAGAAAGAAAACCCCGGCAGTTCCAATCAAAAGCATCCCAAAATAATGCGCTGGCTGCATATTTTATCGAGCGCCTCAGTCAGCTTCAGTCACGGCAGCAA
>JAIEPM010000415.1 GCA_019748395.1 Candidatus Obscuribacterales bacterium | reverse complement strand
TTTACTTGACCCGCTCTCGTCCCCGGCGCTCTGGAAAAGTATTGAAGCTTTGCTTGATTCTCTGGTTTCGGCGATGAAACAAGAGCCGGTTAAGAATCTGCCGGATTTGCCTGCTTCCAACGCTCGCTTTTCAGCTGAAGTTTTGCCTGCCAGAGGATCAAGCAGTCTGGCCAAAGTACTTTTGATTGATGATGATCCCTTTTTTACTAAATACGTACAGAAGATAGCTGCGCAGCGTCTCGTCGACTTGCAGTACGTGCATTCAGTTTCTGAAGCTTACCCGCTTTTGCAAAGCAATAGTTTTGACGCATTGATCGTCGACCTCAATTTGGGACCAGGAATAGACGCTTGTTCCTTGATCTTGGAATTGCGGCGAGAGCTTCAGCTTATGAATTTGCCGATGGCTTTTATAAGTGCCAGCGGTTCACCGGAAGAGCGTTTGCGCGCGGTGCAGGCCGGAGCTGTGCTTTTTCTTGAAAAACCACTTGAGCCGGAGCATTTCGAGGCGGCAATTCAACAGTTGTTACTCTTGCGACAGGAGTGCAGGTCTAAAATTCTGATTGTTGAAGACAGTGATGTTTTTGCAAAAGTTTTGACTTTGATGCTGCAGCGAAATCAGATCGATGTTGAAAGAGCCAGAGATGGATCGGATATTCTTGCCGTTTTAAATCGAGTTCGACCGGAGCTTTTACTTCTTGATTTGAATTTGCCTGGTCTCAACGGCTTCGAGATTTGCCGCTTGATTCGGGCCACTCCCGACTACCAGACTTTACCAATTATTATCGTGACTGCCGAATCCGGCTGGCAAACAAGAGTCAACTGCTTTCGTGAAGGGGCCGATGACTACATCTCCAAGCCGCTTGTTGAAGAAGAGCTGATTTCCAAAGTGGAAAGTCGACTTGAAAGATTTCGCTTTCTTAACGAACGCAATTCGCGTGATACTATCACCGGTGTTCTGGTTCGCACAGCCTTCATTCAAGAATTGCATCAGATGTTTAGACGTTCTCGCGGCAGAGAAAGGGGACCGGTTTCGATCGTTATATTGGACCTTGATTCATTCAAAAAAGTAAACGACCTCGGCGGGCATCTGATTGGCGACAGTGTCCTTGCCAGTTTTGGCCGTTTGCTTCTTTCTTCTTTTAGACGCGGCGACCTGAGAGGGCGCTGGGGTGGAGACGAATTTATTCTGGCATTTGAAGATACCGGCAAAAAAGAAGCGGCTATTTTATTGCAAAATCTATTAAACGAATTTCGTCGACTTGAATTTGCAAATGACCGGGGTGAAAAATTCAAGATGAGCTTCAGTGCAGGCATCGCACAGTATCCGGATGAGGGCAGTTCTGCTTACGAACTTTTGAAGTTGGCGGATGAGAGGCTTTATGCATCTAAAGCTGCCGGGCGTTCTCGTGTTAATGATGGTGAGGCTAGTCTGGCAGCGGACCTGTGAGCAGACCCTGACCCATATGCACCGCCAGATCTTGAGCTAGAATTCGGTCGGCTTCCGTGTCGACGCCTTCGGCGACTATGCGGCAATTCAAAGATTTGGCAATGCTTACAAGCCGCCTGTAACGCCTGCTCAGCTCCTTATTCAAGTGAGCGCCCGTAACAAAGCGACGATCTATTTTAATCAGCTCAGGCTCAAGAATTACAAGGAATTCGACGGCGCTTTGTCCCCAGCCCACATCATCAATTGCAAACTCCAGGCCGGATTTTTGTAATTCCTGCACTCTCAAAAGCAAGTCCTCGGGTCTGGGCATATTCGGCATTTCAATTATTTCAATGCAAAATTGCCCGGAGCGGAGTTTTTCTTTGCCTAATGCTTCATTGAAAATTGATAGAAGATCTGTGCTCAATATTGTTTCTGCAAATAAATTGACATGCACTCTTTGTGACGGCTCAATATCTTGGGCTGCTGCAATCGAGGCATGGAGCGAAGCAAGATCAACTGCCACCAGGCAGCCTTCTTCCGACGCTTCCTCAAATAGAATTTCCGGGTTCTTAAATTTACCTGGTCCGCGAATAAGCATTTCAAAGCCGCAAATGCGTCCGCTGTCGATTTCGAAAATCGGCATGCGGGCTGAGCGCAAGAATTTTTCGCTGTGATTCAGCAGAGCTTGAATATTCACGGTACTTTTTTCTTCACTCACATTAAACTCAAAATGTATAGCGGAAATTGTTGTAAATTACATTTCGCTGATAGGTATTGGCTGCCTGCAGAAA
The DNA here is from genome assembly GCA_019748395.1 of Candidatus Obscuribacterales bacterium. Lineage (GTDB taxonomy): Bacteria > Cyanobacteriota > Vampirovibrionia > Obscuribacterales > Obscuribacteraceae > JAIEPM01. The sequence goes on along the minus strand of JAIEPM010000415.1, from coordinate 5,489 downwards.
GTACCATCCTGGTTCTATTGTAATGTGTCGGTTCAGCTGCCAGATCAGGGCAACGTTGGCCGTGCCTACTATTGTTGGATGTCCGAGATTATTAAAAGTGTCCTTGAAATCTTGCGTGCCGATGCTGCCACCCATTCTGTAACTGAGTGGACCGATTAGGCGCCCGGCCGTATCCAGCCTTATGCTATTTAAATAGAAAATTTGCGGGCTGAAATATCCGCCCACGCCGGCGCGTTTTTCGTTTATACCGGGAGCTAAATTTGTATTACCGCGCGCTGATGAGATCAGGCGAGCTTGGTTTTCATAGTAGTCTTTTGATGGGGTGAGGCTCAAGTTGCCGAAACCGCTAAGGTCTTTACGAAAGCCGGTAGCTAAAAGCTGGTAACTTACTTGAAAGAGCTGTAGATGGGCTCCAGGCTCTTTGGCGATTATGCTTTTCCCCACTCTGAAGCTGAATTCATTGAAGCGATTTGTTGTAATTTTATGACCGGCATCAAAGCCTAAAGTGTAGCGAAAATCGATGTCTGTGCGAGCTGTGGGTCTAAGTGATAATCCTAGTGAAAATCGATTGCGCTTTACTCGGCCTACGAGCTCATTGCTGGCCGGCAAATTCAAGCCTGTCGCTGAAAGGCGAGAGTCACCGACAATGTCGCGCCTGTATTCTGCGCCGACTCGAATTCTGTCTGTAAGCGTGTACAAAAAACCTGAATTACCAAGAAGAGCTACGCCGTTTCTGACATTGTGAAAAGTGTTGAAGAGTCCAAGTGAGCTGACATATCGAAAGCGATCCGTGGGCTGATTCTTGTAGCTAAGGCGCCACTCCTGTCCGCCGATGCGGGGCTGGCTGAGTCCGAAGACAGTAGGCAAATAGTTGAACTTGAGCTGACTCCTTCGGTTTGGAGAGAAGCCGAATTCCAGCCCCGGCGTTATTGTGGCAAGCTTGTTGTTGAAATTGCTTACAGGCTCGTTGCTGTATGAAACCACTGATGAAATATAAGGTCGCTGAGCGCTTTCGATGTCTTCTTTCAGTTGAATTGCCCGGGCTTTTACAAGCGGCGTTCCCGGAGGGATTTCAACTCGCACCGGCAGTGGTGCTACTTGCGTATCGCCGTAAACGCTGGGTGAAAAAGTTCCAGGCACTTGAGCTTTTGCCGGTAAGACAAAGAGCGGAATAATAGCAAGCAGACAGGCCGCTTTAAGCAGTGTTATCTTGATTTGAGACAGGGCTGCTGGCGTCGTCATTTCAGCTCAATTAAAATGTTTTCGATTTTTTCAACAAGTTTCATCGGATCGAAAGGTTTCATGATCAATCCGGCTGCGCCGATTTTTTTATACTCTTCCAGTTCTTGGGCTTCAATTCTTGCCGTCATAAATATGAGAACCGGGCTTTTCTCTCCCAGCTTTTCTTTGATGATTTTATAAAGCTCAAGTCCACCCATTTCCGGCATCAACAAGTCAAGCAAAAGCAAGTCCGGTATATCTTCCTCAAACTTCTGAAGCGCTTCGGCAGCACTCTGGCATAAAACCAGATTCCAATCGCTGAGTCCTTGCAAGCATATACCGGCCATTGATCTGATCAGGGGATCATCGTCAACAAGCATAACTTTTTCTATTTCTATTATTTGATTGCCCATGAAAAGCGCTTCTTGCCGCTCAGTGCCTAGAGCTTATTATAGGCTTTTGACTCCAGTCTGGAAATCCTGAACAAGGTGTCAAGATAGTGACTGTGGGCTAAACTAACTGAAGCGTGAGCTGTGGGCGAAAAAGGATGCGCTTGAAAACCGGGGCGGCTTTATCTGCTATGATTGGAAAGGCATTTGATGCCCCGGACGCAGCACTACTTCTTTACTAGATTTCAAAGATGTCCTCAAAGCCACCAGTTTATAGGAAAGGCGACGTTGTACTTGTCGCTTTTCCTTACACGACTGATGACGGGCAGACACAAACCAAGCGCAGACCGGCAGTAATTATTTCAAATGACTACAACAATGCCCGGCTTGACGATGTTTTGCTTGTTCCGCTGACAAGCAACGTCACACGCGCTGCTCGCGAGCCGACGCAAGTGGTCGTGGAAATGAACACTCCTGAAGGCAAGTCCGGCGGAATACGGCTTGATAGCGTGATCGACTGCACTGTTATCGCAACGATTCCCAAAACATTGCTGGTCAGCAAAATTGGTGCCTTCCCTAACGAAGTGATGGAGCGCGTTGATATGTGCTTGATGATTGCACTTTCAATCGGCAGACCGGTTCAGGTTGATGCGGCAAAGCCTGAGGAAGAAAAGGAAGCCTGAGTTGCAGCTTCATTTTTGCTTTTGGGCTTCTTTCATTTCCTTGATAATCTGCTTTATCGGGCGGTCTGAAGCTATGAAGCTGTTCGAGGTTTTGCTGCAGATTTTGAGCATTCTTTCTCGGAGCCTTCTGGCTTGGTCATGATAGCCGTGTAAATCCAACCAAACGTAAAACTGCGATACTGCCATGAGCGCATTGTAGAAGTCGAATTTTGCGGAGAGAATTGGTTCTGCCGGCGAAACTAGTTCTGCTGTAGAACAGAGCTCATCTGCCACTTGCAATATTATCTGCTCAGCTTCTTTCTCGTTTTTCATTTCCATTTCGATGTCGGCGTGAAGTATAGCCGGTCTACCTATTTCGCTTGAGTCCCAGCTATTATGGAGAGATTCTCTGGACTTTTGAATGAGGGTTTTTGCGGCTTTGAGATTCTTTCGCTCTCTTTGAATCAGGGCTTGTATGTAATAGATGCTGATTCTACTTTCCTGGTCGTTGATGTTCTTAAATTGATCCAGGTCCAAATTCAGGCTTGGGAGTGGGTCTTGATCGAAAAGTCCGGCCACTTTTAATGCTTGTTCCGCATGCTTATTCGCCAGTTCAAGCTTCTTCTGCTTATAGCAAATTGAAGCCATTGAGGTCAGCGCTTTAAGTGCTTCGATACTTTGTTTTCCATGCACAGTGCAAAAGGGAATGCAGTTTTTATAAGCATCATAAGCTTCTTGAAGCTTATTTATTTGTATGTAGAAGTCGCCTTGCATGTTATAGGCAAGCAATTTGTTTATTGGCGACTTTTGCGTCTTGATAAAATCGTCCAGCTTTCTAAGTTCATCGAGCTGACCCTTAAGGTCCTGTTTAAGTCTTTTTTGTTCGAAGCGACTATTGATGCTGTCCAGATAACTCCGAGGCGATTGCTTAATTACACTTTTGGGTTTGGGTTTCTCATTTTCAACAGGGATTAGCTGCTTCATTTTTAGCTCTGCCCCTGCGGCAAGAATTGCCAGAGCCGCAATTGTTAGCAGTAACAGATTCCTTCGAGCCGAATTATTGCTTGGCCCGCCAAGAGCCGTTCCCAATTCTTCGCTGAATGCCATTGCTGAATTAGGGCGTTTTGATGGATCTTTATTCAATGCATTTTGAAGCAATTTGTTGAGAGCTCTTGAAAGTCTCTTATTTGGAACTGGGGCCGCTTCATTTATTTGCTTGTATAGAACGTGAAAAGCCGAGTCTCCTGTAAAAGGCGGCTCGCCCAGAAGACATTCAAATAAGATTGCGCCCAGAGCATAAATGTCTGCTTCTTTGCCCAGCTCCTCTCCTTTGCATTGTTCGGGGCTCATATAAGCCGGACTGCCTGCGTTTGTCCAGGAGCTCGTGCTGTCACTTTCTGCACTTTGCGGATCATTCGTTTTTTGCGCGACACCGAAATCCAGTAGTTTTATTTGGACTTCAGCATCCTTCAAAATCATTATGTTGCTGGGCTTCAGATCGCGATGTATGATGCCTTGCCCGTGTGCATGTGAAAGTGCATCTGCTATTTGAAAGAATAGCTCTTCGAGAAAATCATTATTCAAGTTTTTCTTCTTGCACAGATACTCAGCCAGAGTTTCACCGGCGAGATACTCATAAACAATGAATGGACTGTCGTCTTTGCCGAAGCCGACCTGCAATACTTTGACAATGTTTGGATGGGATAGCTGAGCTGCTACTCTCACCTCGTTTTGAAAGTGTTTCAAGGCTGTTTCGCCGCCGATTTTTTGCCGAATGACCTTTATGGCCACCTGGCTCTGCAGGATTTTGTTTAGGGCGCGAAAAACGATACCGTGAGCCCCTTCACCGATTTTTTCTAGAACTTCAAATTCAGACGGCAAAATTAGAGCTGCCGCCTGAATTTGAGATTCGGACTCGTTGCCTTCCTCGTTCACATCAAATTCTTTAAGGAGATCAAGCCTGATTTACCCGGATAGCTTTTCTTATAATAGCCGGGTTTAGCTGGCCGATGAGCCTTCAAACAAAATAACAGCAGTATTTACGCCGGCATCGAGCTTCTCGTCGGCTCGTCCCTGACTTACTGCTATTTCCAGAAAACCATGGCTGCCGATAAAGGCAATCGGCGTGCCCTGGTCGCCTGAGTGATATGAGTGCCCGATGCGACCGATCGAGCGCTTCCCTACCTGGCAAAGAGCGGCAGTCTTAACATGTTCTTTGCTGATGTTTGTTATCAGGTTGCCGAAACGGTCTACATAGGCAACCGATCCTTCAACCCGATTCGCTTTTACTTTCAGTTCGCGAATCGGCAATCTAATCAGGCTTGCAACTTCGATTTCCGGACCCAATTCGCTGAGTGCGATTCCGGCTGCGTGATGAGCTGCGGCCGGTGCAAAAAGGTCGCGTGCATGGAAAGTTGTTGAAAGTTCTTTGCGCCAGAATTTGTCGTTATTGAGTTCAAACGCTTTGATCTCTGCTGAATTCTGTAATGCGGCCGAAAAAATACCGTTATCCGGTCCGATGAAAACTTGTCCTGCTGCTTCTATGGCTACGGCTCTGCGTTTGGAACCGACTCCGGGGTCGACAACTGCCAGATGTATGCTGCCTTGCGGAAAATAAGGATAACTGTTGCCGATTATCCAGGAGGCTGCCGAGACATTCCAGGCAGGCAGCTCGTGACTTAAATCTATGATATTTGCTTCCGGGCAAATCGACAGAATCACGCCTTTGACTATGCCGACATAGCCGTCGAGTGTGCCGAAGTCGGTTGTGAGAGTGAGAATTCTTTTCTTGCTCACAATCCGCTCCTAAAGTTCGAAATCTACAATCGGATCTCTTGTGCCGTAAAGGAATACTTGCTCTGGGGCATCCAGGTTTTCGTGTATTTCGGAAACCGTCTTGCCGAGTGTCGGATGCACGAATTCCGGTGCAATCTCCAGTAGTGGAACCAGTGCATAAGCGCGTTTTGTTAACTGCGGATGTGGAACCATCAGCTCCGGAAGTTTGACGCGCTTGTCGCCGAAAAACAAAATATCAAGGTCGATTATTCTACTTTTTACAGCTCCGTTGGGACCTTCGTGAACTATTTCCGGACCGTCTGCTCCGGCCAGTGCGGATAATCTTTTCTCGATATCTTTGCAAACTTTCAAAAGTTCTTTTGCCGAGAGTACTGTTTCAATGGCTGCCACCGCGTTCACAAACCATTCTTCGTATTCGTTG
>JAIEPM010000568.1 GCA_019748395.1 Candidatus Obscuribacterales bacterium | reverse complement strand
CAGCCAGTGAGCTTGAGCTCTTGTTACATCCCATTTGTATATTTCATCGAGTTCGGCATCAAGTCTTTCATCGTATGTTCTCAGTTCAACCAGCTGAGTATTGGCGAATTCAAGAATACTTTCAACAGCTTCTGCGCCTTCACGAGAGTCATATACAAATGCTGAGTCCCAATGGATAAGAAGCAAATCGCTATCGAAATAGCTATAACTTACTTTCAGAGAGTCGGATTCTTCAAAAGGGCTGAGCTTGCGACTCTCTGCTAAAAGCAAGCAAGATAATTCTTGTCTGAAGTCATTTAGCAGATCTTGAGAGTTTAATTCATTTTTGAATTCATTTACTTCGAAAACAAAATAGTCTTCAAGAAGGGGTTTATGGGGCTTTTTCAGACATGTACTGATCTGCTTTAATCCGTCGTCCAGTAGTTTTGCCGCGCAGTGCCATAACTGTTCCGATGAACGCAGCTTTTTTGTAAAGTCTGAAAATTCGCTCAGTGCCCCGGCAAACTCAAAGGAAATTCTAATTGATAGGATTCCGTAATCGTAAAATTTCAAGCGCAGCTCGGCTTTATGACCGTCGATTTCTCGCTCTGCTGCTTTCACGACAAGCGGCGGCACTTCGAATTTGATATAGCTTGGCGAAGCCGGCTGCCTAAGGTCGATTTGAGCCTTCTCGTAAGCAATGTTTTGGTCGCTGCTCAGTTTGCCCAGATCTATGGTGTCGGCAACGTCGTATATAAAGTATGCGTGAAAACGTCCTTTCTCGACAACTAAGGGGCGACTTGATTCCGTGCTTGAGTTTCTGTTCGTAAATTCTTCTGCCATCTTTTATTTGTCAGCTAGATTTTTGTATCGTTTGCTTTCTTCAAATACTTTAGCAGTTCTCAGTCATTTGATATTGCTTTGTTTCCGGGAATAACGGCAATTTGAAGGAGCTGGCGTAATGCATTTTTGCTTTGGCGGCTTGTACTAATAGTTGCTATATTGAAATTATGGATAAGGCGCTCAGCTGCGGAAACCGGCAGGTTTTTGCGCGGCATTCTAAAGCTTGCTTTGGGCAAGAACTGCGATGAAAACAGGCAACAAAAATGGTCCAAAGGAAAAGTTTGGAGAGCAGTCTTTCTCTGCGGAATATATCTTTGTCGAAGAGCATGATGATTCAGGCGAGAAGCTAGGCGAAGACAAAGAATCCGATGAAAGCTGTGAAAGCGATCTAGATCTGATTGACGTGGTTTCCGAGGCTGCGTCTGTTTCTGATGATTCAATCACTGTTTTTTTGAAAGAAATCGGCAGGTACAAGCTATTGTCGGGCAAGGAAGAGATACAACTTTCCAGAGCGGCAAAAATTGGAGATGCCGCTGCAAAAAGAAAACTTATTCAATCCAACCTGCGATTGGTTGTGAGCATAGCTAAGCGTTATCGAAACAGGGGACTAGCTTTTCAAGATCTGGTGCAGGAGGGAACTATGGGTTTGATCCGCGCTGCCGAAAAGTTTGATCCGGAGCGTGGTTTTAAATTCTCTACCTATTCCACCTGGTGGATCAGGCAAGCTATTATGCGAGCTCTGGCGGATAAATCTCGCGCGGTACGATTACCCGTGCATATGAACGAAGCTATAAATCGCATACACAAATATGTTCGCTTATTCAGGGAGCAAAATGGATGTAATCCGACTCTTGATGAATTGGTCGGCATTAGTGGTGAAAGCAAGCAGAAAATAGAGCAAATTATGGCTGCCGAAAAGAGACTCGTTTCTCTGGACGCTGCTATCGGTGAGGATGCGGAAACACCGTTATCTGCATTTATTGAAGACAATAAGGCTGCTGCCCCTGATGAAGTTGCAACGGGACAGCTTTTGGCAGAGCGAATCAAGCTTGCTTTGAAGCAACTTAATCCGCAGGAATCTAAAGTCCTGAGACTGCGTTTCGGATTGGATAATGGTGTTCCGATGACACTTGAACAAATCGGCAAGATTCTTGGAATGAGTCGCGAGCGAATAAGGCAAATTGAGAATCTTGCCAAGAAGAAGTTGCGGACTAATAGAGAACTTGCTGCCTGGAGTCTTGTACTCGATTAGGAGCAAAAAACGCAGCTTTGTTTTGAAATATTTGCTGCTACGAATGCCTTGAGGAAACAAGCAGCAGACATAACTATCAACGCGGTTAGCTACCTTCTCCACAATTCTTGGTGGTGAAATGAGGAGGCAGACGCGCTATGCTAGGCGCTCCGATCGGAGGTGCCTGATGTACGGATCTAGAAAGAAAAGCTTAAATGCCGAAAAATGTTTGAGAGCTTGCGTTTTAGCGCTTTCATTTGGATTGGCTTCGCCGCTCCTGGCTTGGGCTGATGAGTCAGGCAGCGTTAGCATGGTTCCACTAGATCGAACTGTTTTGCCATTGACTGAGCCTCATTATCCGAATTCTACGGTAATTGATGCTCGCAATACTAAAGCGCCGCCGCGCTTTGAAGTTCAGGCTCCTAAAGATGCTCCCAATGTGCTGGTAATTCTTGTTGATGATATGGGATTCGGGCAACCAAGCGCGTTCGGTGGTCCTGTCCATATGCCTAATTTTGAAAAGCTGGCCGGCAACGGCATTAAATATAACGACTTTCATACAACGGCATTGTGTTCTCCTTCCAGAGCCGCTCTTTTGACTGGTCGTAATCACCATCGCTCCAACATGGGCTCTGTGACCGAAACCGCAACTGGTTTTCCAGGTCAAAGCGGACAGCGTCCCAATGATGTAGCTCCACTTGCTGAAATGCTCAGGTTAAATGGCTATTCGACAGCGGCTTTCGGCAAATCTCATGAAACTGCAGCCTGGGAGCTTAGTCCTTCTGGTCCGACAGATCGCTGGCCGACTCGCTCCGGTTTTGACAAGTTCTATGGCTTCATCGGCGGAGAGACGAATCAGTGGGCTCCGCTTCTTTATGACGGCATGAGTCCTGTTGAATTGCCGAAAGACAAAAATTATCACTTCCTGACTGATATGACCGATCAATCAATCAAGTGGATGCGCTCTGAAAAATCTTTGACTCCAAAAAAACCGTTTTTCATTTATTACGCTCCGGGAGCCACTCATGCTCCTCACCATGTACCTGCCGAATGGATAGCCAAATACAAAGGCAAATTTGATCAGGGCTGGGATAAAGTCAGAGAGGAAACTCTGGCCAGGCAGATTGCCCTGGGCGTAGTACCTGCCGGTACAAAACTTGCTCCTAAGCCTGAAGGCATCAAAAATTGGGATGAACTGAGCGCTGATGAAAAGAAACTTTTTGCTCATCAGATGGAGGTTTTCGCAGGCTACGGAGAATTCTGCGACTACGAGGCCGGTCGTTTGCTCAAAGCTATTGAAGATATGGGGCAACTGGACAACACTCTTGTATTTTTCATCGCAGGCGATAACGGTGCCAGTGCTGAAGGCGGATTCAACGGTCTTTTCAATGAAATGACCTATTTCAATGGCGTGCAAGAACAGGTCGCAGACATACTAAAGCATTATGACGATCTGGGCAGCGACAAAACATACAATCATTATGCAGCAGGCTGGGCTGTCGCAGGCGATTCACCATGCAGCTGGACAAAGCAGGTCGCATCCAGTTATGGCGGCACGCGCAACGGTGTGGCGATTCAATGGCCAAAAGGAATTCATGCTAAATCGGAACTGCGTCCTCAATTCCATCACATAATCGATATAGCTCCGACAATTCTTGAAGCAGCTGGTCTACCTGAACCGAAAGTAGTAAACGGCACGCCGCAATTGCCGATTGAGGGCGTCAGCATGCTATATACTTTTGATGACGCTAAGGCTCCCAGTCGCCACCATACTCAGTATTTCGAGATCTTCGGCAACAGAGGCATATATCACGATGGCTGGTTGGCCGGCACTGTGCACCGTGCACCATGGGAGATGAAATCAAGATCCAGCTTCGAAAATGATCGCTGGGAACTTTATAACGCCGCTTCGGATTTCAGTTTGGCTGAAGATTTAGCCGCAAAAAATCCTGAGAAACTACAGCAAATGAAAGACCTTTTCATGAGTGAAGCCGTAAGCCACGGCGTACTTCCTCTGGACGATCGTTTCTTGGAAAGAACCGTTGCTTCTGCGGTTGGTCGGCCGGATCTGATGGCGGGACGAAAGTCTCTCACTCTTTATGACGGTATGACGGCGATGTCGGAAAACGTTTTTATAAATTCCAAGAACCAGTCTTACACTATAAGTGCCGATCTTGAAATTCCTGCTTCAGGATCTGAGGGAGTTATATTGGCTCAAGCCGGACGTTTTGGCGGCTGGAGTTTGTATCTGGAAAAAGGAAAGCCTGTATTCACATACAACTTTCTTGGACTGGAGCAATACAGTATTAAAGCTAAAACTGCAGTGCCTACAGGTAAAGTGAATCTTCGTTATGAATTCGCTTACGATGGCGGCGGACCCGGCAAAGGTGGAATAGGATCCATCTTTGTAAATGATAAGAAAGTAGCTGAAGGACGCATTGAAAAAACTCAGGCTAATTTCTTTTCTGCCGACGAAGGGGCTGATGTTGGAATGGACCTTGGTACTGCTGTTAGCTCAAGCTATCAAGCGCCGTTTAAATTCACAGGTAAGATTAACAGAGTCAGGCTTGATCTGAAGTCCCCAAGCGAGCCTGAGAAAGCTCAAAACGAGAAAGCTAAAATAGAAGGTCTGGAGAAGAAAACGCTTTCGGACTAGTCTCGTTTTTGAGAATCAAGCAGCGTCTGCGATAAATATTAGAAGCAGGCGGGACGCCTGCGCTCCCGGGTGGCAAAAGAGCTGCTGCGTATCACCCCGGGAGCGCGGGCATCTTGCCCGCTTCGGGAATCAAAGATTGCCCGCTTCTGGATTTACACAACCTGCCTACATTAAAGAGTGCCTGAGTTTATTGATTAGCGCTTATGGGTTTCCAATGCGTTCTGAGCTGCAAGACAAGCCAGTTTCCATTTTTGCGTTCAAAAACTTCCGAACACCATGATTCGAATTTTGATGGACTGCTTCCGCTCATTTCTTTTGTAGCTCTAAAAGAAACCATCGCTGTGTCGTCTTTGATGCTTATAAATGGATTGTAGACAACAAGGCTGCTAATTTTGTGTTGACTTGCAGTGCCCAAAACATTCTTTTTGATGTCTTCCAAAATTTCTGCTTTACCGTAAAGTACTTGTTTGCTCTGCTCGTCTATTTTAGTTACTTTCTCGCTCAAACATGCTTCGATTTCTTTGAGGTCTTTGTGTTCCAGACCTTCAAGCAGCTTAGCCAGTGCATCAAGCACTTCCTGCGATTCTTTGTCGTGGGTTCCGGATGTGACTATCTCAACTTTTAATGATTCTGCAGGTTTTTCTGCGCGGCTTTGAGCTCTTGAGCTTCCGTTCTTTTCAGCAGCAGGTGATTCTGCATTAGCCGCAATAGCAGTCAGCGACGATACTAAAAGCACTTGAAAAATTGCCGCGGGTTTAATAAATGAACGCATTTTATTCTCCAAGCTATCGAATGTTTCTTAAAGCAGCATCTTGATTGCTGAGTGCTTGATCAAGATCTTTCAGGGTTCTATCGCAATCTTTCAAATATTGTTGGACGGTGAATTGCTGTTTCTGTAAATCATCAATTTTTCGATCGAGGTCGCTATATGCTTGCTCAAGTTTTGCTCGCTGGTCGGCGACTTGATCTCTAGATTTTAGAAGACTGTCTCGTGCGGCTGAGTTATATGCCCAGGCAGCTCCTGCAAGAAAAACAAAAAGCGAAAATACAAAAGTGCTAGTTCTCAATGTCATTCGTCAAGCCTTTGTTTGCTCTCTAAATTTCTTAGGAGCTGCAACATCATTCGATGTGCGGCCGCTAAGCAATCTCGACATTGTACCCTAAAATCAGAATTGCTCTGATAGTTCTAAAGCCATGTTCATGGCGAAGAAGAATGGATTTTGATTAGAAAGCAAGAAATTAATGTCTCTCAATTATCGGAAATTAGCCCAGTTCGCAGTGCTTTGACCGCAGCTTGTGTTCTGTCGGAAACAACCAGCTTTTCCATGAGTCGGCGCACGTGGGATTTTACTGTTTCCTGACTGAGTTTGAGTCTTGCTGCAATTTCTTGATTTGAGAGACCTTCTACAATCAAAGCTAGAACTTCCAGCTCCCTGACAGAAAGGGCAAATTTGCTGCGCCCGTCGCGAGGTAATGCCGTGACTGCCGGCTTTGAGGGCTGGCAAGCTTGTAAGACTCGTTTGGCTATTGCAGGATCCAGCCAGGCCACACCGCCGCATACGGCTCTGATTGCCATTGCGATTTGTTCACCGGCTGCATCCTTCAAGCAATAGCCATCCGCACCGGCTGCCAGAGAGGCAAAAACTGCATCGTCATGGTCTTGTGTGGTGAGCATAAGCATTCTTATTTCAGAAGCGGCTGCTTTTATTTGTCTTGCGGCCTCAATTCCATCTATTCCAGGCAGACCGATGTCCATTAATACGACTTTTGGCCTGAGCTTCAGAGCTTTGTTTACGGCGCTTTCACCGTTATCAGCCTCATCCAAGATCTGCAGATCTTCAAACTTTTCCAACAAGAGTCTCAGACCTAGCCTCGTAATTTGCTGGTCTTCAACGATGAGAATTCCGATTCTGTTTTCGGGCATTAGTGAATCCCTAAATCAGGGCGTTGTGGAGATAATCCTCGATATTTCTAAATTCCTCTTTCAAAATTTCCAAAAGCTCAGCTGTAAGTTTCCAGTCTCCCGAACGGGCGGCTTCTTCAATCGTTTTGCAAATGTCTCTCATTTTGTAGGCAAAAACTGTTGCACATACGCCTTTTAATCCGTGAACCATTTTCAGTAAGCTTTGCTGATCTTTTTCATTGCTTGCAGCTGTGATTTCGCTGATTTGTCCGGGAGTTTTTTCAAGAAAGAGTTTTACAAAATCTGCTACGTTTATCTTGCCATATCTTTCAGCTAAAGTATCAAGGTCAATTCTAAATTCGGACTTTTCGGTAAGTTTTAACTTGGAAGCCATCTCTGCCGATCCGGCAGAAGATTTGGGTAACCACTTATTTATAATTGCTTCAAGCGCTTCGGCTTCGATTGGCTTGCTCAAGTAATCATCCATTCCTGCAGCCAGGCAGCTTTCCCGGCTTCCTTCTAGGGCGTGTGCCGTCATCGCTATGATTGGAACGTGACGACCTGTTCCTGTTTCTTTTTTTCGAATAACTCGGCATGCTTCAGTGCCGCACATCTCAGGCATTTGCATGTCCATGAATACGAGCGAATAAGGAGTACGAGAAAGGATCTCAACTGCAACTCGGCCGTTTTCGGCAACATGCGCTTCGAAGCCCAGGTCACGCAAAAGAAGCAGAGCTACCTGCTGGTTTATGGCGTGGTCTTCAACTACAAGAATCAATTCCTCTCTGTTTGTCGCTGGTCTGGATTTTTTGATTAACTCTGTTTGAGTCTTTGCTTCAGAGTTAAACGGTCTTGCTTTTGCATTCCTTGATTGCAAAACGTTTGAGATGCAATCAAATAAGTGCGACTGTCGGATCGGCTTGTTCAAATAGGCCTGAAAAGCTTGCTCTATCGTTGCTTGTCCCAGACCGGGAGAGTCATATGAGGTGACTAAAATAAGACATGACTTGTCAGTTTCAGAAGTTCTGTTCAGCAGATTTCAAAAGTCCTGTTCAGCAAGTTATCAGAACCTAGACAGCAAGGCA
>JAIEPM010000366.1 GCA_019748395.1 Candidatus Obscuribacterales bacterium | reverse complement strand
CTTCGCGAGTCAGCTGATTCGGCGGCGGAATCGCTACTACGTTTCCTTTCTCGTCATGGCTGCTTACGGCAACCGGTGCTGTGTTTTCAGGCTGCGTATCCTTGGCGAACGCCGTGCTCTTCTCGACGCTTGTTTCTGCAGAGTGGACTTCACGCGCTACCGTATTAGCGTCGTTTTCTGCGGACGGATTGATGGTTTTCGGCTCGACCGCAGCAGGCGCTTGCTCACTTAGTTCTGGAGCTGCTTGCGGGGTTTTAGCCAGAACAGTCTCAGCCTTTTCACTTTGCTCGACGGCTGTATTTTCGGTGTCGTTTGCCTTGTTGAGAACGTTGTTTGACGTTGCGCTGCTTTCTGCGCTGTTCGTCAATGTTTCTGTGGCGCTTGCAATTGTTTTATCGCTTTCATTAACAACATTTGAAGCTCTTTCTTCTACGCTACTTGAGCTGGCGACTGTACTGTCTGCTCTGCTTGAGCTTAGATCTGCGTTGCTCAGAGTCGCTGCTGCCGTGCTGCTGTTTGAAGCTGCCGTATCTGTGTTTTCTGTTGCGGATTCTACAGTGCTCTGGGTCGAGGCAAGCGTGCTTGAAATATCTGTGCTCACGGGTGCAACACTGCCGTCGGCATTATGTGCAGTAATCGTTCCGTCTGCCGCCAGCTGAACCTGGCTGCCGTCAGCATTAGTGATAGTCGAGCTGCCGTCGGAATTGTTGGCTACCGACGAGCCGTCTGCATTTCTTATTTCAGAGACGCTGCCGTCGGCGTTGTAAGTTACCGAGCTGTGGTCTGAATTTCTTGCAGTCATACTGCCGTCGGCGTTATAATCGACTGAGCTGCCGTCACCGTTGGTCACGTTTACGCTACCGTCAGGATTGTAAGTCACTGAGCGATTATCTGGGTAACTCACTTGCGTAGTGCCGTCCGGGCTGTAGTTGACTGAGCTGCCGTCTTGGTTGTCGACCCTGATGCTGTTGTCCGGGTTGTAAGTGACGATGCTACCGTCACCGCTATCGACGCTAATGCTTCCGTCTGGACTATACCTGACACTCGTGCCGTCGCCGTTATCAACCACCTGCGTGCCGTCCGGGTAGCTTGTGACCGAACTGTCGTCCTCATTGTAGAGGGTCTCGGTCGTGTTGCCGGATGCATCCGTGTAACGTTCAAGCGAATTACCTTGCGGGTTGTAGACAGTCGTCAAAACGTCACCGTCCGGACCCGTGACGCTTCTAACCTCTCCGCCTTCAGGCGGATTGATTGTACGAGTTCTGCTACCGTCTTCTCCCAGTGATTCGCTTACTCTGCCACCATCGTAATTGGTTATCGTTTGTGCTTTCAACTCACCTTCTGGACCAAGCAGCGTTTCCATCGAGGAGCCGTCAAGGTTTTTGATGGTAGTTTTCGTTGAATTGTCTGCGCTCCGCTCACTCAAGACCTGACTGCCGTCCGGATTTGTGATTTCCGTTTTTCTGCTGCCATCCGGGCTGCTTTCAGTTGTTACAAGGCTCTTGTCCGGATTATGGATTGTCACCTGCTCAATACCGGTTTCAGCGGATTTAACGGTGCTGATCGAGCCCTTGTTTAAACCGTTGTTTATTTCTGTTGTTTCGTCGCCATTTGCCTTCTCTATCTTTTGGATTGATGTTTCGTCATTGTTTTTGGTTGTAGTGATCGTCGTACCATCGGTTTTAGCTTCAATGACGACAGAGCTCTGGTCGGCGTTCTCAGTTGTTTGCACAACGGTGCCATCTGCTTTTGTTTCCAGCGTTTGTGATGATTTGTCTTTATTGACTATCGTGTGGGTTTCCGAGCCGTCATTCTTTGTTTCTGTAGATTCGAATGAATTGTCTGCATTGGTTTTTGTTACTTTTGTGCCGGTTTCGCAATTCTCTTCGACTTTCTTCTGGGTTTGATCAGCGTTATTGATTGTGGTTGTGACCGGATTTCCACCTGCGCCGCTGTTGGTTTCGATAGAAGAGCTCTTGTTTTCAACAAGTTTTTTAACGTCGCCTTCTTCCGAGGTGGTTGTTTCTACTTTGGTGTTGTCGGCGTTCTGGATAATTGTTTTTTGTGCGCCTTCAGCTGTGGTGGCTGTGGTCAATTTGCCGCCGTCAACATGCTCCACGGTAGTGGTACCGTCTTCTGTTTTGGTCTCTATGTTACCGGCGGCTGTGTAAGTCTCCTGCTTGCCGTCCGAGAGATTTGAAACAAGAGAACCATCGGGGTTGGCTACATGTGTGCTTCCATCAGCCATTCTCGTTACGTAAGAGTTATCGCCATTGTCGATGAATGATGAGCCGTCTGCGTATCTGGTTGTTGAAGAACCGTCAACGTTCTTCGTTTCCGACTTAATGTGGGAGCCTTCCGGATAGGTGGTGACTGATGACCCGTCTTTGTTCGTGCTTATTGTCGAGCCGTCTTTTTTATTTTCGACTTTGCTGCCATCTGCATTTTTCAGGACTGTGCTGCCGTCTGCATTTGTTGTTAATGAGGAACCGTCTTGGTTTATTGTTAATGAGGACCCGTCTTTGTAGTCTGTGTGCGACGCACTGCCCGGCAACTTGAAAGTAACATTGCCGTCCTTATCTTCGCTTCTCTCGCCGGATTTTACTGCGCTCTCTTTCGTCTCTTTCGCCGCACTGAGAGTTTTCTTCGCCGTTTCGCCGACAGTCAAAGCTCGCTTTTCGGTGCTTTGGGCGTCTGTCTCTGCCAGCTCGGCGAACATTTTTGTCCACTCAGCATCTTCCTTGGTCAGGTCGGCGTCTTTCTTTGCCTCTTCTGTTTTCTTTTTTGTTTCGTCGGCTTTCTCTTCGGTTTTCTTTCCTTCTGCAAGTGTCTTGTCGCTTGCGGCATCTATTTTGCCCGTTCCGTCCAGCGTTTTCTGAATTTGCGTTTCGGTAAACTCAACTTGCTTGTCGGTCTTTTCCCCATTTTCCAGAGTTTTCTTGCCTAGATTTTCAGTAACAAGCGCTGCTTGTTCTGATTTTTTACCATTTTTATTGGTTTCAGCTGAAACCTTTTTTGTGGCGTCGGTACCTCTAAGGGTTTTGTCAGCAAAGCCTTCCGTAGCTGTGCTGTCCAGTTTTACTTGCTTTGATTCTTCGAGAGCATCATCGGTCTTCTCTTTGACGGCGTTTGCATTTTCTACCGACTTGTCTGCTTCACTTCTAGTGCTGTCTCCTTGCACTTTCAGATCGGACGCTTTGTTTTTGGTTTTCAGACCTTGCTTTTCAGCGTTCTCTCCTGGAACTTTTGTGTCGTCGGCTGTTTTTATAATTTGATCGCCTGCTTCAGCCGGCAGCTCGGACTTTTTCTCAATTTTAGTCGGCTGCTCACCCTTCTCTACTGCTTCTTTGACTTTAGGATCGTTGTCGCTCTTAACTTCGTTTGTGTTTTTTACGGCAGTATTATTCTCAGCGCTTTCTTCGGCGCTCTCATTTGAGCGTAAGTCTTCAGTTTTCTCCTGGACTTTTGGATCTGTCTGATCGTCGGACTTTCCGCCTTCTTTTTTCTCGGCACTGATTACTTTGCCGTCTTTGTCTTTTCTTGTACCGTCAGCTTCAGTAGTCGTGCCATCGGCATTTTTGCTTGAGCCGTCCGTCTTACTTTCGTTGGTGATCTCAAGGTCGCTGCCGTCTTTACCGACGAGCAGCTTTGCTGCGGACAGCTTGGATGTTTCGCTGGTTTGATTTTTTAGAACGACATCATTGCCGGCCTTGTTATTAAATTCGTTAGCATCAAGCTGGGCTTTTTCGCCAACGTTCTCTTGCTGGCCGTCGGCGGCATCCCGCTTAATGTCTTCTCTGTTTGGGTCGTCAACAGCCATTGCGGGCAAGCCTCATAAAACCATGGAATACATTCAGATTGCTCAGATCTGTTTGCTCCGCTCCAGTCGCTTGTAAAGTGCTCGAAGAGCCCGGGTACTTATTCCTGGTTCTACACTGAAGACGAAAAAAGCGGACGCCCCGAAAGGAAATGCAGACAATGGACTGGTAAATGCCGTGATTTGCTCTGGCGGCGAAAGCCGTTTCAGCTCACGAATCGGTGTTTTCCCGCGAGCAGTGCGGGACGCCGTCTAGTCCAAAAGTATTATTCCCGTATTCCTTATTAATACATTTGGGAAGCGTTGTAAGAACGCATAAAGACAGCAGGGTTATGGTAAGGTAAACAATCTTTAATGTCAATAGGATTCGAGCTTAATCGTCGCCCCAAAAGCTAAGAATAATGGGGAATTTTCGTGAACTGCTCTCCGAAAAAACTCAGGAAATCGCTTTGAATTTCTCGACGGCTTCTTGCCAGTTCTTGTTAAGGTCATTTTCTGCCATTTGTTTGGCTTTGCTTGTCGGCAAATCAAAGCGACGACTGCTTCTTGAGCCGTTTTGTTTGAATTCATGCTTCCAGCTGCCGTCGTCATTGATTTCGTAAAGGACTACAGGCAGCCAGAATTCGTTCTGTTTGTATTCCAGTCTGGCTCGAAAACCTGCACCGTCGCTGCCCATGTTGCCGAAGCTGACTATGCGGCAGTTTTCCGACAGGGATTTGATCTGGTTTCGGGCACTGTCTCCGCGTTGAAGCGGAGTCTCAGAGGTGATTATTTTAGAGCTGGGATTTTGCGCGAGATAGTCTCTGGCTCCGGGGAAAATTCTTGAGTGCGTCGTGTATTGCGATTCATCGCTGCTGTCGATTGTTTGAAGTTCCTCGTCTGTAGAGCCGATAAGCTCGGTTGTCGCTGCCGGCGGCGGCATTTTGACGACAGGATTCTCTGCTGTTTTCGAAGCGCGACGTGGGCTTGGATTATCTTGCTGCTTTTGTCTGAATTCAGCAATTTCATGTGGAAACGGCAGACGAAGAACGCTGCCGCGTTTGAGCTCCGCAAGCGGATTGCCTGCTTGATCGGTCTGAGTTGAAAGATTGTTTTGCTCAGCCAGCAGCTTCCAGAGTCCGACATCTTTTAGCGCCGGGTGCCTCATCGCGACAGAACGCAGGCTGTCACCCAGTCTGCATGAATACTTGATTCTGCCGTCGTCCTGCTGAGATGAGTCGGCGGCTTCGATGATTTTGCCAAGCAAGGATTCTACATTCGCCCGGCGATCCGGATTGGCCGGACGAGCTTTTGTTTCGCTGCTACCGGTCTCAAATGCCTGCAGCAAGCGCGAAGCTATGGAATTGTCAGCTGGTTTTGCGACGCTTTCTTGCTCAATATCGTACTCGAATTTTTCCCGATTTCCGCTCAGGGAAGATGTTTGATAGCGCCGGATTTCCATTTGCGAGGGCAGGAAAATGATCAGGCGCGCTTTCAATTGAAGCAATTCTCTGTTTTCGTGCAGGCGCACAGGAATGCGAGCCTTGTTGATCTCATAAAGCAGCGGGGCCAAACGTCTGTTGAAAAGTCGCTTTTGAGCAATTGATTCTAGCGTGTCGCCTTTCATTACAATATATTTTTGTCGAGCTTCGAGATTGAGGAGATCTTTTTGGGCTTTAACTCTGTTCGCTTCCTCTTGAGCTTGTCTGGCTTTCAATGCGGCTAGCATTGCCGCTGCATATTTTTTCGATTCTTCTTCGCGAAGCTTATCTTCATTCTCGCGCCGTTCTTTCTCGGACAATTCTTTGTCCAGAAGCCGCTTGCTTTCCGACTTCTCTTTCTCGTCTTGACTTGAAAGTGTCGCCGAATTGATGTTGCTGATTATGTCGTTTTCAATTGTGGCTAGCGGGTTCTGTTGTGTTGCCTCGGACTTGAGTGCATTGAGGACGAATTCCAATGGGTCGTTGCTTAGTTGACTCTGGATCTGGTTGCTGGTATCACCGGTAATACCGAGTGATTGGGCGAGCTCGGCGCCCAAATGCGACATTGCTGCCGGGGTGTTGACTTCGTCGGAAAGTCCGGGTATTAGCTCGGAGCCGCCCGGACCCTGTCCGCTCAGCAGTCCGTTTATGATAATGGCTGCTTCGCTTTGCGGTGCTGGAACTAGATTATCTACAAGATGCAGCGATTGCTTTATAGTTTTATCAAGCATTGGTTCAAGTATGGCAAGCTCGCTTTGTTCACTGAGAGCTGCGGAAATTTGTTCTGTCGGGTCCTTGAATTTACTATCCGCCGCAACCTGGAAATTATTTTCAGACAGGCTCTTGTCGGATTTCTGCTCAATCAAGTCCACGTGGACCTTTGGCTCAAAGGGCATTTCAGCTGCGTTCTCTTGCTTGCGCTCTATTGCTTGAAGTATCTTCAGGTCATGGGAGAGTTGCTCTTGAGCGCTTGGCTCAAAATGCAAAATCTTATCCTGTTGTGCTTCATCATGGCGCTGCGGCTCATCCGCTTTATGCGGCTGCAGGTCTACAGGTCGAGATGCAATTGGGCTGAGGTCTGGTGTTATCTGCGGTGGCGCTGCGGGCGGCTCCTGGGATGCCTGTGCAGGCCTGGCAGCCTGCTCGCTGTGAGCAGAGACTTTGTCTTCTGGAGGCTGCGGTTTTGGAACGCTGTTTCCCACTTCGGCTGCGTCGCTGTTCGCAGCAGGGACGACTGAGCCGGCTGTTGAGCCATGGCGGACTTGCTCATGCTCTCCTGCAGTGGAGTTGCTTCTTGAATCGATCGTGCTGATGTTCGAACTTATGATACTGCTGTCATGAGCTGCATCGCCGCTTGAAGCCCCGCGATCATTGTGATTGTTGGAACCTGAGCCCGACGAGCTAGTTACGAGAGGAGCAGGACCGGTCCATGGCAATTCAGGCGTTTCCGTTTTGCCTTGTGTTTTGCCGGGCTGAATTTCCTGTCTGTCGCTTGCAATAGTTCCCTGATTTTTTCCTTCCGCGTTGCCTATTTCAGATGCCGGCCGAAGCGTATCATTGGGCTGCTCTTTTCCGTCATTTCGTCCGCGCGGCGGCTCTAAAGTATCAGGGTGCTTTTCTGGAACCCTTTCTGTCACCACCGGCTGCGCATCTCTCACTGGCGGCATATCTTTGCCCGCGGCAGGGTCGATAGGCGCTGGATTGCTTTTTTCCGTATCTGGATTTGTGTTGACCGGAGCTGAACTCTGGGCTTCCTGTCCGGGAAATTCGCGCTGACCTCTCTCCGCATGCGGAGGCGGCGCTGTCCTTCCACCGTCGTTGTCTTTTGTCGGTGCTATTTCGAGCTGTCGGTGATTTCGCTCTACTTGCGGAGCCGCCGGTTGACTCTGGAAACGGTCGTCCGGATCAGGTCTTTGCTGTTCATGCGGACCGAATGGCTGCCGCTTGCCTGCATCAGCCGCGGTGTAAGTACGATCGCTTGGGTCCGGCCTTTGCTGTTCATGCGGACCGAATGGCTGACGCTTGCCCTCATCAGCTGCTGTGTAATTTCGATCGCTCGGATCTGGTCTTTGTTGCTCATGGGGACCGAAAGGCTGATGCTTTCCGTCTAAAGCCTGAGTTCCAAATCGGGAATCGCCTGCCAAAATTCCGGTTTCAGGAGGCGCCGAATGAATCTTGTCCGACTTCCATTTATCGTATGAAGGAAGCTCGCCGGGCTTTTTATCATCCTGCCAGAGCAAATGTCCTTTAAGAACAGTTCCTTTTGTGCCTGGTTCTGGAACGGCTTCATCCTTGACTTTTTCAGGCAGGATTTTTGCTTCTTTGCCGATCTCTGCGGATTTAGGATCTGTTGCAGCGGATTTAGGA
>JAIEPM010000289.1 GCA_019748395.1 Candidatus Obscuribacterales bacterium | reverse complement strand
TACTGTTCACTGCAATCATCACATCGCCTTCCTTCATTTCTGATTCGGCGTGTTTTGTCCAACCATGTTTTAACAGTTGCGCTTGCAGTCCTCCCACGGTTGGAGAGTTTGCATATTTGAATCCAGCTTCCCTTAAAACTACCGAGGCGCTCGCTGCGCAGCCGAGTCTTCCTTTTTCTGTTGATTCCGCAAATGGAGAGCTGAGCCATAACTGCTCACCGCTTTGACTGGCTGAAACCTCGATGAGTTTTCTATGTCCGGATTCTTTCCGAAAAGATCTACCGGAGAGATCCGCGCTGTCTCCGGCGCTCAACGAAAGCAGGTTGAGTTCGGTTTTTTTGCTATTGCTCCGGCAATTTCCGTCGTCGAGCTCCTTTTCGAATCTCGCACCCTTGCTGGCCATTTTCGGGCTCCTGAACCAAATGCAGTTCTAATAGTTAAATCATAAATCCTCAAGATAACTAGAAGATAACTGAATGGAGCTCTTTTCGTTTCAAATCCTTCTGGGATGCAGCCTTGACCGGATACTTTTGCAAAAGCAAATGCACTTTTCTTGAAGTTTCCGCCGTTTTGAGCGTGCAGCACAAGCACCGGGCCGGCTACAGTCCAACTGTGATATCTTAAAATGATAATTCAACTTATGGATTCTTTTGTGGGCAAGCAAAAAAACAAGATTTCAAACTCGGAGCGCTGGGCTATCTGGACCGGCCACGGAATGAAGTGCTTCTGGTGCAAGCAAGGTCTTGATTTTAGCGAATTTGAAATTGATCGCCTGATTCCGAAGTCTACCTCCAGAATTGTGCTTAAGAGCCTTGTAAAAGATTATGATTTGGCGACCGATTTCTCCGCCGACTGTATTGGAAATTTGATTCCGTCATGCAGACCATGCGCAAAGCGCAGAGCAAATTCCTCCTATCGGGGAGACCCCGCATTCACCAACTTATTTAAAGTAATGAGAGAGCGTCTGCCTAATATAGAATCGAAAGTTCATCGAATTGAAGCTGATCCTGCACTCGAATCCAAGCTTCGCTTGCTGCTGGAAAAACTTGAGCAAGGTGAAGTAAGTCGGGAGGATGCCGAATTACTGGCGGCTCCCTTCCTGAGGGCAGTTGAAGGCTCGGAGCGAGGCAATCTGGAATTTCGATTTAGTCCACTGATTCGAATTTTTCTCTGTCCTGACGGCGTCCGCCTTCAGGCTCCATCTGAAATCAGATACGAAAAACTAATGGAAAGAGTCGTTGAGTCTGCGGACTGGAAGAGAAAGGTTGTTGAGGAAATGCGGGAAGGTCCAAGCTTTGGTGAAGCTTCTTCACGCAAGCCTGGAAGCGGTGCTTAGCTATTCTGTTTCTTTTATCTTCAGCGTTGCCCATTTCAATAATGGTGCTGCAATTGCTGTGGTTAAAATTGCCATTACTACAATTATGGAATACATATTTATAGTCAAAAGTCCCATTGAAAAACCTATGATTGCAAATATGAGCCCCATCGCGCCATAAGTATTAGTTCCAATGCCGATTGCCAGAGATTCCCAGTGAGACAATTTACCCCAGCGAGCTCCAAGATAGCCCGACCCGATTTTCGCCACACAAACAACAATGAAAAATAGGATTGTAGTAAGCAAGAGTTGTGGATCTGAAAGCACGCTTAAGTTCAGGTTCAAGCCGGCTGCCGCAAAGAAAATGGGAGCAAAAATGGACATTGTAACTACTCTCAAGGGCTGAATAATTCTTTCACTTATTGCCGGCGCCTGTGCAATCAGGACTCCCATTGAAAATGAGCCGAGCACTACATGAAGACCAAGATATTGTGTTGCAGCCGCAGAGAAAAGAAGGAGAACTATAACCATCATCAACAATGCTTCATCGTTGCTTTTGCTTTTAATCAATTCGAGCAGGGCAAAGATGACTTTGCGTGATGCTGCCAGAATTGTAAGAAAGATGATTCCGCCGATGCTGACCTTGATCAAATTAGCCGGAGTATGAACATGACCGCCGTCGGCAAGTATCGCTACCAGTGCCAACAAAATGCAGCCGAATACATCATGCACCAATGCGGCCGACAGGGTGATTTGGCCGACAGAATGTTTCGAGAGCTTCATTTCCATGAGAATTTTTGCGACTACCGGTACTGAAGACACTGAAAAGACCGTGCCTAAATACAGTGCGAATGCGCTTCTCTGATCAACGGAAACTAGAAAGCTATCCGGCAAAAGGAAGCCGACGCCGGCACCGATCATAAATGGAAATATTGATCCCCATACTGCAGCTCCGAATGCCGGCGCACGCTGCCTTCTGATAAAATCGAGGTTCATTTCCATGCCGGAAAGCATCAGCAGAAAGATCACTCCCAGCCATGAGACTGCTTCCAGAAGATTTGCTTGAACTTTATCAGCCGGAAAGACTAATCTGTATATTTGTGGAGCGACGTTTCCTAAAAACGAAGGTCCCAGCAATATGCCTGCCAGTAGCTGTCCTATTACCGGCGGTTGACCGAGCGCAATCATAATTTGACCGCAGGCAAATGCTGCAAAGAGAAGTATTGCAATCTGGAGAATCAGCAAAAGTACTCGATTTTGGCGCAGCAAATTTAGATTGCTGACTTTATTGCTATTTAGATAGCCCGGTTGAAGTTCCGTAATCTGTGTTTTTAGTGTTTGCGACCAGAGTTCGGCCAGCTCAGTCTGTTTTTTGCCATAAAGCAAAGTATCATTGGCCGTGGTTGCCACAATAACGAAATCGTTTAAAACTACACTGGGCGCACCGGTTTTTGAGATCCTGACAGTAATGCTTTTTGGGTTCATTTGGTCATTATTCAAAATATTCTCAATGCGTCTGCCGACGATTTCCGCGCGCTCTTGCGCGGTGAAATTAGGTGTGCTGGATAAAAGGAGTCGGTAGCGGCCTCCTATTATTACTTCAGCAGAGTCCGGTGCTTTGCTTGTGCTGAAAATGTCCTTTGCGTTTGTTCGACCTTGAGCAAGCGCTTCCGCTGTTTTCAGCTGATATTGCTCGTCTGTTCGAGCTTGTGGAATCGATGTAAAGAAAGCAAGCAATAACAGGGCCACTTGAACAGCGCCGTTAATTAGCCTCCATTTTTGGATAAGCAAAATGAAACTGCCTGCTAGTAACCGAGCTTATAAGCTAGCAAAGAATCAAAAATGAGTTGTGTAAAAGTTGTGCAAGTCAAAAATGGCTGACTTAGCCCATATGCAGGCTGGGACGGAGTTTTAGAGCTTTGAGCCAGGAGGTCGATTCTTTTTGACCGTTTTTTGCTGAAGAGAGATTCTCAATTTCTTACTCTAAGAACTGAACGCCTTGCCTAATGCGCTTTTCCTTAAAAGCTTCGCTGCCCCAATATTCGCGTCGGGCTGTCAATATATGAGCTGCTTCTTTGTCACCGCCCGCAATGGCTTTGTTCAACCACTGCATCTGCCCTTCATAGCTTGGAGAATTTAACGCCATTTGTACTTGTGCTCCCGTATGTCCACGGCTTGCAGCTTGCTCGAAATAATTCAGGGCTGAGGATTCGCATTTGGAAAAGTTTTGAGCACCATTTAAGTGAAGCATCCCGAGTTCAAATTTTGCCGAGTTCGAGCCCATCATTGCGGCTGTGTCAAGGCAGGCATAGCCAAAATTGCTTTCGGTTTTTGCCAGAGCCGAGAATATTCGCCCACGAGCCATGTATAGCCCGGCTACACCTGCGGCAACAGCAGCTCCGACGCTCAGTTCTGACGCGTGCTCTTTGATAGATGCGTAAGCCTCGTCAAAAAGCTTCGAGGCACTATGCTTCTCCGTTTCTTTGCCGATTAAGTCGCTATGCGTAAGCTGTTCGATACTTAAGATTGCGTTTGAATCTGCCCTATCTGCCATATCCAACCCCTGTAAATTCGCAATTTAATCCGGCGTACTGAAAAGGCAAAGTGCTTGCTTAAGTTTCAGCACTTAGCGATTTGCTTGCATATTATTCAGCGGGACATTACTAATGGGTTACTGAATTCTGAAGCTGACCGTAATAACCGCAAATCTGCGCCCAAAAATCACATTCTTTTTGAAGCCATGGCAGGGCGTGGACTATTCTTTAGTAGTTTTGAAAGCCTCTGCATTTTTGTTGATCAGTGACAGCGCCGCGGCAGTTTTTAAAATGCGTTCTGCTTTTCTTCGATCCTCCGGATCATCAGATCGAAACAGTTTTTTCAGTCCTACAAGCTGCGAAATTGCAGATATGTGAGAAAACTCCGAGCTGATTGCGTCTTTGGAGTTCAATTTACCCCGTGCCATGTTTCTGACCGCCAGAGAGTCCGGCAGTATATGGCGCGCTTGCTGGCCTTGTTTGTCTGAAATGGAAATCTGCCGACCGACTCCAAGTTCCTGCGTTTCATCCCCGACGTTGATTGCCACAGCTCCTGCTTTGTTATCGTATAAATTGAATACGCTCAAGTTGCTGCCGTTCTGGAAAATCATTACGGCTGCACCCTCAGAGATATTGATTTTTGCCTGTGGTGTTTCTACAACTATGTTGTGATCCGGCAGAAAGAATGCGTTCCCGTTTTCGAGCGTGACAAAATTACCCTGCGGATTCGGCAAAATATTATTGTTGAACTGAGCAAATGTTCCAGTCAAATTAGGATTGCCTGGATATGCCGATTGAGAGCCGAGATCTCCGGTATCTGCTTGCGAACCCGGAACAATTTCAGGATTAATATCGGTGGGTACAATAGTTGTATTGGGCAGGCCGCTAGCCAGCGATAAAAAGTTGTTCAACCCTGCTGTTGTGAGTGGTCCTGCTGCGAGGTTCGGAAGGTTTGAAGAAGCTGGTGCCGCAGAAGAAGTGAAGGGCGTTGGACCTGGTGCCGGTGCCTGGAATAGGACCTGCGAAGTCAGCGGTGAGATGGAGTATTTCTGGGTCGTGCTGCTGAGTTGATAGATAGTTCCTGTTGAGAGGTTGCTCCCTGTTGCTGTGAAGAGTCCAAAGAATGGTTCTTGCGGACTTGCTGCCAGTACGGTTTCACCGACACTATGAGTGTAGACGAGAGAGCCTGGAAATCCTGTTGTGCTGAGCGGTAGGTTATTGCCTCCGGGATTGGGGTTGTAGTAGTTTTGAATTTCCATGTTTGAAGGAATTGCATAGGTGTTTGAATCCGGCGGATTGATCAGTACGCTCATCGGAGTCAACGTCGGACTGTAAAAAATGTTGCCATTTGAGACCGGTAAGGTGGTCAAACCGGCATTAGCGCCTGTACCGACGGTTACGGCCGTTCCATTCGGCGCTTTGCCGGTGACGCCTTTCCATGGTTCGTCATACATAGCGAAATAAGTGCCGATAATTACACCGGGCGTGCCGGTTTGGGCGTTCTGGTGTGTAGACGACCAACTTTGCATGGCCGGATAGTACCATTGAGCCCAGGTCAAGTTTTGCTGAGGCAATCCAACCCCTGCATATCCAATTAGTGGGTTCGTGCTTAGGGCAGTCATTGGTGTTGCCCAACCGGTTTCACCGACCCTGATTTTGGTTGTAAGTCCGGCCGTGCCGAAATTTGTAGTGTTGGTATCGAATTGAGTGCTCATATAATTTTGCACAAGAGTTGTGAAATCGCTTTTGCTAATACTTGGATTGGATATGAGCGAAGAAACAACACCATTTGTATCGAAAAACGGATAAAAGTTGCCGTAAACATAGCCGTCAAGGGCGTTCATCAGCGCGATCATGCCGTTCTTGTTATTAACGTTGGGATCGGTAACCAAGTTCAGCACTCCATTTTGTTGCCTGGTCACCACAGGTAGTGTGGTCGAGCTGAAATTGGTTCCGGTCAATGGATTTATGGCTGCGTTTCTGAGGGGTTGCGCCCCTGTGGCAATTCCCGGTCCGACAAACTGTATTTGTATAGTGCCGCCCTGAATCAGGTTCTTCAGAGTAGCCATCGAAGCCGAAGCATCAGCTCCACCATTTCCAACAATGTCTTCATTTCCGACCACGATATCGAGAACATTGCCATAAAGACTTGCTCCGGTAACTGCTGCTTGCGTATCGTAAATCGCCGTATTGAAGGCGCTCTGGGTCATGGAGCCGTCTCCGTTAATGTCGGCGAAAACACCAGCCGAAGCCCGCAAACCCAGGTTTTTTGCTGCCTGAATTACATAGCCATTGGATGAAACCTGTGTATAGCCGGATACGTATTGGAACTGAGGACTCACAACACCCGTGGACGAGTCGACTGTTGCTAATCCGTTTGCTATAAGAGCAATTACTTCCTGATATGGATAAGCCGCAAACTGCACGAATGTTTTAGTGTTACTTGTTATTCTTCCGCCAATATAAGGTTGAAACTCAAACCCCTGTATATTACCGGAAGGGTTGCTGCTCGAATAAAAAGTTGTGCCTTGAAAGGTGAGCGTATTGTTCGAGTAAGTTCCGCCGTTAGACGTCTGGAATATTACCGGGTTTGTAGAGGAGATTGTTCCGGTGCCGGTCAGAGAAATGTTCTGTCCGGAATAGGCTGTAAATGCGGACGGCGCTCCTGAAAGTGCGAATGTTCCGCCAGCCATTGTAAGGGTCAGAGGATTTGCAGTATATCCGGAACTAAACAGGAATGCACCGCCGCCCGTCGAGTTGAAGGATGAGTTGGCACCCGGATTAAGTCCGGGGGTATTGACGCTTACGACTGGTCCCCCGCTGAAAGACATTGCTCCGTTAATGTTGATTGTTCCACCGTTGCCTTGCGCATTTAAGAGCACCGCTGATGTGGAGCCTGTGGCAAAGCTCAGGGCGCTATTTAAGTTCAGAATATTCTTGTCCGCTGCTGCAAGCTCAATTACACTGCCGGCCGGGACAAGAAAGTTTCCTGCTCCGGTGACTGCCAGGTTAGCGTTGGATTGAACGTTGACCATCATATTGCTGCCGCTTGCCGCACCGATGGTGCCTCCATTGCTCAGGCTTTGAGTGAAAATATTGGTCGTACTTGGACAATAGTTGCATGCGCTTATGTTTGAGTTAATGGTCGCGCCGCTTGCGACGCTTACTGATGAGCCGCTTATGTTTATGAGAGGCAGCCTGTAAAAATTAGTCGGGAGTGGCGTTGCTGTTGTCGGATTGACTGTTAGAGAAATCCCCGTATTTACTTGCACAGCCCCGTTTGTGGCTACGGTAACGGCACCAGTTCCGGTGATTGTGCCTATTGTGACTGCGCCGTTGGAAAGACTGTTGAGGTTTGGGGCAAATATCTGCCCGTTGTTTATTAGTGGTGTAGTTGGCGGAGCCCCTGCTCCTGCATTGACTATGGTGCTGAGACCAGTTTGATTTGGTCTGACATAAACTGTTTCTGTTGCGGAGTGATACTTAGCAAGTCCGGTCGTTATTGTTATCTGGTTTGCTCCCGCGTTTACTGAGGAAACGGTAACTTGCTCATAACCGGGACCTTGAGGGTCCAGCACCAGCGTTTGCCCGGTGCTTATGCCTGTAGTACTGGTCAAAGTAAGAACTGTTCCGCCCGGGCTGGCTGCCGTATTAGTCACACCTGAGTAGATTACAGGTGAAGCTAGAGTCGTTTGTGTGGGCAGCCAGGCATTGCTCGGCACCGGTAATTGC
>JAIEPM010000488.1 GCA_019748395.1 Candidatus Obscuribacterales bacterium | reverse complement strand
GCCTTCCGGGCCATGAAAAACTTTGCGGAAGGCCGACAGCAGTGCGGCGACGCCGACGCCGGCGCCGAACAGGGCAGCCAGCGCGGCGCCGGTGTGGGCCTTGAGTGCGCTGCCGAAAATCATCAGTTCGCCGGGGAACAGCGCGAAGGCAGGTATCTCGCCTTTTGCGTCATGGAAGAAGTTAGGCACATAAATCGAAGCGCCTATCCCTATGGCCAGAATGACCAGGAAAGGAACGAGGTTGCTGCGCGTTGTAACTTTATACATTGAATTTGCTACCCTTCTGCGGGAAAAAGAAGTGAACTTAGGAGCAATATACCCGGGCGTGACCCTTAATCGTCTTGCCAGATTAAATTTCCAGGATGCTCAAGAGCTGCTTGCAGCCCTATCGGTCGCTGTTTTATCAGAGCCGGATCAGTTTGTCTGATTCGACTTTTTTTGGACAGGATTAGAGAACTAAGCCTTTTGCTCAGGCTCTTCCGAGTCTGCTGCTGTAGCTGCTCAGTTTTTACACTGAACTTCGAGGCTCTCTGTTCCCCGTCTAGAACCTAATTAAACCACTTTGATAACTAAAGCAAACTTCTTAAAAACCGCATTTGCTAGTCAAGAAATTAGCATTTGAATTCAAATCACAAGCGGAATTTTGCGCCGAGCCTGGCGCTCAGTGTCTCTCTGAATTTTTGCATTTGCGCATCTATTGCTTCGGTTTTTAGTGTTTGCGCCGGATCTTGAAATGTCATTCGGTAAGAAAGACTCTTGCTGCTTTCCGATAATTGGAAAATGGAAACCAGCTCCACCCTTTGCAAAGTGGCTTCATTGCAAGAACGTATCGCTTCCAAGACGTCTTGATGGCTGATGGCATTATCAAGATCTGCGGTTAAATCTCGCTGCAGGCTCGGGGTTGTATAAATGTCCTTGAATAGTTTTTCACTGCTGCTCTGTTCAAGCGCAGTCATCGAGAGTTCCATGATTGCGGCTTTGCTGCTCAGCCCATAAGTGTCGGCGACAGCCGGATGTATCTCGCCTATGAAGCCCAGCAAAACTGCTTTTTTCGCATTCTTATTTTTGCCTTTATTTCCGTTTTTATCAGGCGCCGATTCTGCCTCAGTGCTGTCAAGATAACAGGCTGCCGAGCGTCCCGGATGAAACCATCCCGGAATCTCGTCGTTTTTCAAGTAGCGCAATTGCTGAACTGGAATATCAAGACTGGCTGCCAGGTTTTCAAATATTCCTTTTATAAGGAAGTAAGAGCGTGCTTCCAGATCCGGGCTGTTCTTATCGGACCATTGCGATAAGCTCGGCTCGCTTGCCGCAATTGCCGATACCATGAGCTCCTCATGCGTACTTGTTTGTTTGTGCGCTGGAATCTGTTTGTTGAAACGTTTTGAGTCTTTGCGGTAAATTTTGCCGATTTCAAAAAGCCAGGCTTTGCTGTTTCCGTGGTCGGCATTATAAGCCGCTGCTTTGATCAATCCCGGCAACAAGCTCTGACGCAAGACTTGATGTTCTGCAGATAGTGGATTCATTACGCCGATTGTAGTATCGCGATTATGCTCAAAACTTTGTTTGGCATCGAGATCATCATAACTGCTCAGGCTGCTCAGCCAGGCTTCATTCAAGCCCGAGCCTGAAAGACTGCGGCGAATTCTTGCGGGCAGTCTCTTGGGATTCTGCGCGGCGACGGTGCTGGCCGGCATCGAAACCGGAATCTTGTCATAGCCGTAGAGCCTGCAAACTTCTTCCACGAGATCAATTTCGCGATAGACATCTTTTTGACGGAAGCTTGGAATCAGGAATTCAACGGCGTTTTCACCGGCGCTTCCCTTTACTCTGCCAAATCCAAGCGGTGCCAAAATTTCGGCTGCACTGTCGGTGCTCATTTCAATTTCGCAAATTCTTTTGAGTTCCGACATGCGCAGTTGAACTTTGATTTCTTTGACCTGATCAGATCCGGCTTTTGAAATTTTGCCGAGTTTGGCGGCATAATGCTTTACTGCCAGATAAGCTGCCAGATTTGATGATTGATGAACTTGCGCTGCATCGACGCCGCGCTCGAAACGAAGTGAACTGTCGCTGGAAAGTCCGAGCAAACGGCTCGAGCGTCTGACCCGGGCGCTGGCAAAGGCAGCTGCTTCCAGGGCAATTTCAGTGGTGCTATCCGATACTTCGGATAATTTGCCGCCCATGACTCCGGCCACGCCGACCACAGACTCGGCATCGGCAATTACCAGAGCTTCCTCGTTGAGTTTGCGTTCTTTCTGGTCAAGCGTCAGGATGCTTTCGTCTTGCCGGGCTCGACGCACCGCTAAGATATTTCCTTTGAGCTGAGCTAGATCGTAGGTGTGCAACGGCTGGCCGAGCTCATGGCGAACATAATTGCTGATGTCGACCAGATTGTTGATGCATTTGATACCAACTGCTTCAAGCCTTCTGCTGATTTGCGGAATCGAGGCGCCGATCTTTATATTGGAAAGCAGGCGTGCTGTGAAATAAGGACAATCCTCTAGATTTTCAATTGAGACTTGAATAGCTTCAAGTTCGCTTTCTTCAAAAGCATCAAATTCTTCCAGCCATAGCTGCTTTTTCAATGGTCTTGCGAAAAGGGCTGCGACTTCACGAGCCATGCCCAGAACTGAAAGAGCATCGCCTCTGTTCGAGCGTGGTTCTACATGCAAGACATAATCGTTTCTGATGCCCAGCAGATCCTTGGCATCAAGTCCGATTTTTGCCGACGGATCTAAAATCATGATTCCTTCGCCGGAGCCGCTCAAGCCAAGCTCCGGAGCCGAGCAGAGCATGCCGTTGCTTACGACGCCGCGAATTTTGCTCTGTTTAATAGGCAAGGGGCTGCCGTCTTTGCGGTTAATTACTTTGGCGCCGGGCAGTGCAACCGGAATCTTGTGCCCGACTTCTATATTCCAGGCACCACAAACAATTTCTTGCGGCTCGGCGCCTTCACTTAAGCGAATTTTGGTTAAGCGAATTTTGTCGGCATCCGGGTGAGATTGAATGTCCAGAATTTCTCCAACCAGAACCGGTCCTTCTATATCAGGACCAACACATTCAATCTCTTCTACTTCAAAGGCTCCCATGGTCAGCTTATCTGCCAGTTCTGAAGCCGATAAACCTGAGAGATCTACAAAATCGGAGAGCCAGTCGAACGAAAGTTTCACTTTATTATTCCTCAGAATTGTTCAAGAAAGCGCAGATCGTTAGTGTAAAAATGCCTGATATCACTGATTCCGTATTTGAGCATGGCGACGCGTTCTACGCCCATGCCGAAAGCAAAGCCGCTCCATTCTTGCGAGTCTATGCCGACTGCATTTAGAACGTTGGGATCGACCATGCCGCAACCAAGCAGCTCCAGCCAGCCTCTTTGACCGCAGGTGCGGCAACCGGAACCCATACAAAATGGACACTGGCAATCGAGTTCGGCACTCGGTTCTGTGAAGGGGAAAAAATCCGGGCGAAATCTGGTTTTCAGTTCTCTGCCGAAAAGCAGTCTGTAAAATTCCATGAGCGTGCCGCGCAGTTGTCCGAAAGTGACATTTTTTTCGATGAGCAAACCTTCGATTTGATGGAAAAGAGGATACTTGCGAGCATTTACTTCCTCATTTCGGTAAACACGACCGGGCGCAATGATTCGCAAAGGCGGCGTCATTTTTTCCATAGCCCGTATTTGAATAGTCGAAGTTTGACTGCGTAAAAGCACATGCGCGTCCACTTCCGTATAAAAAGTGTCTTGAGAATCGCGAGCCGGATGGTCGGCCGGTGTGTTCAGTGCGTCGAAATTGTAGTAGTCCGTTTCAATTTCCGGACCTTCAACAACACTAAATCCCATACCGTGAAAAATGCTGATGATTTCCTCAGTTATCTGTGTGAGCGGATGAATCTTCCCCTGCGGTCTGCCCAGACCGGGAAGACTGATGTCGATTTTTTCTGATTCCAGCCTCTTTGCCAGTTCAATTTTGTAAATTGATGCCTGTCGCTCTTTCAAGGCCGCTTCCAGATCCTGTCTGACTGAATTTGAAAGCTGTCCGACTGTTTTCTTTTGATCAGGACTGAAGCTTGAAAGTGTACCCATGATCGATTTTAGATCCGACTTCTGTCCTAGAAATTTCACTCGAGCAGATTCCAGTTCATCACTGGAAGCAGCCTGGCCAATCGCGCCGAGCCCGGCCTCTTTGATTGCCATGAGTTTGTTTTGAAGCTCAAGAAGACTCACAGTCCTCCCCCTCTTTTACGCGCAGTGAAGCAACAAGGATATGTCCTTGAAATCCAAATGACATTATACAAAGCATGCGTAATCATTTAGAATTGCGGCTGTTGCGGTTCTTAGATTGCAAGTGGCATTTATTGAAGGCGGATAGATTGCGAAAACATCGACAGAGTCGTCGCCCTGCCAAAGCCATCGCCAATACACGTGTTTCGGTTATTGTCATTAATGCTGAGCGAAAAATTCTTCTTGTTAAGCATCGCAAAGGTCCAAGGCAATACTGGGTTTTGCCTGGCGGTAGACTGGAATATGGCGAAACTTTTGCGGAATGTGCGGTGCGCGAGGTAAAAGAGGAAACCGGGCTGGATGTGGAAGCGGAAAAGATAGTATTTCTGTCTGAAGCAATTGCACCGGATCGAAGCCGACATATCGTAAATATTTTCATGACTGCAAAGCTTCTGGGCGGCACAATGCAGCTAGGTGATGAGCCTGTGCTTGCCGGTCTGGATTTTCTGGAACTGGATGAATTGAAATCACTTACACTTTATCCGCCTGTAGCTAAGCAGATTCTTGCTTCCGTGCAGAACTCATTTGCCGGAGCTATAGAATATCTTGGAAACCTCTGGGTTTGAGGCTCTAGATCATGTTCAGATTGCTTCTGCTTTTTTCAACTCTGTGTTTGTCAGGAGTTTTTCTGCATTCTTGCACGCGGGCTTACGAGCGCTATATGGAAGCGGGGAAAAGCGAGTTTCAAAAGCACGAGCTGAGCAAGGCTCGTGACTCCTTTCATAAGGCGGTTCAGGAAGGTCGAAAGAATGCAAAGCAATCGGCAGAATTGCAAAAAGCTCTTTTGCAAGAACTTGAGTGTACTAAAGCGCTTTCCCTCACGGACGAAAGTGTCAAAGTTTTGACCGAGCTTGCGGCTGTTGCGGGCAAGGAGAAAAATTTTGAGCAAGCCGCAACTTATAAGCGGCAAATCGCCGATCTTTACGCAGCCGACGGCAACAGTTATGAGGCTGAATCTGCTTATAACGATGTTCTGAGTTTTTTGGACAATGCCGGACTGCCGCAATCCAGAGAAAACGCTTTAGCAAATTTCGGCATTGCCGATCTCCGAAAAAATCGCAAGAACTACAAAGCTGCAGTCAAATATATGGAGCAGGCTTGCAATTTGCTCCTCGAAATTAACGACAGTGACACCCACCTCTTGGCGACCCGCTTGCATGATCTTGCTTTCATTTATTCCGAGCTGAACCGTGACAACGATGCCATAGCTGCCGACGAAAAAGCGAAATCTATTGAGATCGGCGGCATTGGAAGCCAAGTCCACAAAATTATTCCCAAAATTTGAAGCTGCATTTGTTAAGGCAATTTGAATTGCTCAAAGCCGGATTCGAGATATACAGGAGATCTATCGTGTATCATGAGCATCCTGGATTCTCGATTAGTTGTGGTCCACCTTGTTTTGTGGACCGCATCCAGGTCATTTAGGAGTTGTCTGTTATGGCACAGCAAAGAGGGGTCAAGCGGGCCCAGAAAGTGATGAAGCGCAAACAGCGCCTCGTTCGCGAAGGCAAGAAAAGCAACATCAAGCAAGCAATCTATGCTTTTGAAAAGGCATTGAAGGCTAGCGATGAGCATACAGAACACGTTCATGACGAAAACTGCAAGCACGACTAAGCTCGTTTAGTCTTTTTCCGGGGCTCGGCATAAGGCTTCCGGACTTTGCAAAAAACACCATTGGAGCCGCTCTTAAAACGAGCGGCTTTCTGCGTGTTCGTATGGCAATTTAGAACATTTCGTCGCCGTATGAGAAGCTGGTTTTACCTATTACAACTTCGTCTCCGGCATTCAGACCTTCTTTGAGCAAAGCGTCGATAATTCCCATCGCTCGAACCACATGGAAAAAATGCTGAAGTGCTTCGGGGCTGCGCAGGTTTGTAACCGAGAGCAGTCTTTCGACCCGATCTCCTGAAACAAAGAAAACACCTTTTTTGCGACGCACTGAAAAACCTTCATCAGGGTGCTGATAAGCTCTTTCGTCATCGAGAACCTGGTAAATAGTTTCGTCTTTTGGAGTTTTTGCCAGCAACTCAAAAACCGTGTTTTGCAGTTCTTTAATTCCCAGAGTGCTGGCGCAACTTCCCAGCATTATTTTGACGAGCGATTTTGGATAAGGAAACAATTCGTTTCTAGACTTGTCTATCTCGATTTGAATTTCTGCTGCTTCTTCTTCCAGAAGCAAATCGCATTTGTTCAAAAATAGAATTTGCGGCTTTTTGGAAAGTTCTTGATCATATAACTTCAGCTCGGCGCAAATGGTTTTTATGGCGTCTTTCACGTTTTCGCAACTTATATCAACAAGA
Source organism: Candidatus Obscuribacterales bacterium (assembly GCA_019748395.1). Classification (GTDB taxonomy): domain Bacteria; phylum Cyanobacteriota; class Vampirovibrionia; order Obscuribacterales; family Obscuribacteraceae; genus JAIEPM01. The sequence continues at coordinate 992 of JAIEPM010000488.1, read as the reverse complement.
TGCACCAGCACACGCGTTCTTTCAACGTGACGCAGAAAAGTGTGACCAAGACCGATACCCTCGGAAGCGCCTTCAATCAAGCCTGGAATGTCGGCAATGACACAGCCGTCTCCACTTGGACCTCTCATGACGCCCAGGTTGGGCGCCAGGGTCGAGAAAGGATAGTCTGCAATTTTAGGTTTGGCAGCGGTTATAACTGAAAGCAATGTCGATTTACCGGCATTCGGTAAGCCGATCAGACCGACATCGGCAATTAGCTTTAGCGTTAACTGCAACTGTCTTTCGATGCCGGCTTCACCCGGTTCGCAGTAATAAGGTGCGCGATTTCCCGGACTTGATAGGTCGAAATTGCCTCTGCCGCCGCGACCGCCTTCAGCTACCAGAGCTCTCAAATCCGCCTTAAACAGATCGGCGATGATGCGATCGTCGTCGAGATCTTTTACCACCGTGCCGACCGGCACTTTTATGATCAAGTCTTGTCCGGCTTTGCCGCTGCGGTTTTTAGGACCACCTTTCTCCCCGGGAGCTGCTTTGAATTCGTTGCGGTAATGAAAATCGAGTAGAGTCGAAAGGTCATTGCTCGATTCCAGAATCACGCTGCCGCCGCGACCTCCGGTGCCCCCTGCCGGGCCGCCCAGGGGTTCGTATTTTTCGCGGCGCCAGGCAACCATGCCGTTGCCGCCGTCGCCGGAGCGAACTTTGATCATGACTTCATCTACAAATTGCATTTTCGTATTTTAGTTGATCTCCGAGTCTCTTTTGCCGGTCTGATAATTTTTGCTCTAAAGACTGCCGTATTTATAAAGAACTCTATATAAAGCGCCTGCTGAATGAAAGCAGCATCTTTACTAAATCTCATATTCTGGTTATGGTATTAGAGCCGAAGCCTGATGTTTCGTGTCATCTCCGGAGGGTGCTTCGTTGGAAGAGAGAATTACCATTCACGAGAAGTCTCGTGGCGAGACCATAAATGTTTATATCGCTGAGTATGC
>JAIEPM010000668.1 GCA_019748395.1 Candidatus Obscuribacterales bacterium | reverse complement strand
TCCATTCCTTCCGGTCCACCGAAAGAGACAATTAGAATGGCGTCATATGAGGCTGTCATCGAAATCTCCGCTTTAACTTGTGATAGAAGTATGGCTGCTGAATGCTGTGTGAGGGCAATTTTTATGTTGATGCCAAGGGCTTCTTTGAAATCGTTTCTGATTTCAACGCTTATTCTAGCGGGAACCGCCACTCCCGGCCTTGCACTAGACGGGCGCTGGGCAGGTTTTCTTTTCGACCGCTCTTGCGCGGATAATGCCAAGGCACAAGGCATTGCCGATGCGGAGTTTTTGCACAGCCACAAGAAAGAATGTGCTTTGAATGAAGGCTGCAGCAAAGATGGTTACGCGGTTTACAGTAAAGGGAAGTGGTTGCAGCTGGACAAGAAAGGTTCTGAGCTCGCTCGCAAAATGCTCTCCAGTTCCAGTACGAAAGAGGGTCACTTTGTTGTCGTTTCTGGAAGTCTTGATAAGGACCAGATAAAAGTAAGCAGCTTGAAAGAGCTTGCACAGCAAAACTAATAAAAGAGGAAGCCTGATAGTCAGGCTTCCCCCTCGATAGTTTTTGCTTTCAAGCCACCAGTTTCTTAGCGTCTGTGATGTGTTTGCGGATTGACGTGCGGCTGCGGTCTGACCTGCGGTTGCGGGTGGAATTGTGGTCTAACCTGGGGTTGTGGATGAAACTGCGGCCTTGGCTGCGTATGCGGCTGTTGCTGCTGACGGCGAATTTGATCCAGATGTTGTTGTTGCTGTTGCTGCTGCTGACGGCGAATCTGTTCCAAATGTTGCTGCTGCTGTTGTTGTTGCTGTCTATGCTGCTGTTCCCATTGTTGGCGCTGTTGTTGCTGCTGTTGCCAATTTTGTTGGTTTTGATTCGGCTGACGATGCTGCTGCTCCCACTGCTGACGTTGCTGTTGTTGCTGTTGCCAGTTTTGCTGGTTATGATTCTGATTCTGCTGGTGATGCTGCTGTTCCCACTGCTGGCGTTGCCATTGTTGCTGTTGCCAGTTCTGCTGATTATGATTTTGATTTTGCTGGCGATGTTGCTGTTCCCACTGCTGTCGCTGCCATTGCTGCTGTTGTTGCTGATTCCAGTTCTGGTTGTGATTCCAGTTCTGGTTGTGATTCCAGTTCTGATTCTGGTTCCAGTTCTGGTTGTGATTCCAGTTCTGATTGTGATTCCAGTTCTGATTCTGGTTCCAGTTCTGGTTCTGGTTCCAGGTCTGATTGGTATTACAGTTCTGCTGCCATGGATTCTGATTATGGTTTCGCCATTGGTTCTGCTGCCACTGGTTCTGCTGCCACTGCTGCTGTTGCCAGTTGTTGTTGTAATTGTAGTTATAGTTGTTGTAATGATTTCCTGATATGGCGCGGCCGAGAACAGATCCAAGCACCATACCCAGCGGATTACTGTTGTAATATCCGCCGCCTGGATAGAGGCCTCCACCTGGGTAGAAGCCACCGCCCGGATAGCAACTGCCACCAGGATAATAGCCGCCGCCACCCGGATAATAACCGCCGCCCGGATAATAGCCGCCGCCCGGGTAATATCGGTTGCAGCTGTTGCCGTATAACGAGCTGGCAAGGACGCTGCCCAAGAGGCTGCTGCCGAATTGCAGAGCTACGTTACTTCGGTTGTCGTAACTGTTGCAACTGCTGCTATAAGTGCTGTCGCAAGCCCCTTGCGGATAGATTTGTGAAGCGGTGCTGCAGTCGCTTTGATAATAAGTCGGGTTCTGAATTTGCTGTGTATATTGCAGATCGCTTGAAGGGACGGCGACAGGAGCATAACGCTGATCGGTGACGCTTGTTGTGCTTGTTGGAGCTATATATTGATCGCTAGGTTGAACTGCGGATTGTTGCGTCTTGCTTTGGTCATAATATCTGGGGTCGATGCCCAAATTCTGAAGAATGCTGTTTGTGCTGGTGTCGCTCGGAGTGTAGGCAGGAGCCTTATCATAATAAGGTGCCGCGGCGCTCTCTCTGGGAACGGCTTGCACCGGGTTGCCCGGAGCTTCGGCATTTAAACCTGGTGCAGGTGCTGCGACTGTGTCGCTGGGTTTGGGCGGCGTCGTTGCATCACTTGATGTACGCCCACTGAACAATTCATTAAATACCGGATTTTCAAAAGTCGGATCCGAAACTCGCGAAACAGCAAGTTCGGCAGAACCAGATTCAATAGATGACATAAGAACTCCGCAACGCCAGGGACACAATAGCCCGCGCAACCTTACCCGGTCTCCATTCAATAACTCCTGGAGCTCGAGGTCAATGGGAATACCACCACTGTGCCCATCCCGCTGCGCTACGGGGCGGGTGCAGCGGCGGTCTGCGACCCGGCCAGGCTTGGCGTGCTGCATTTGTGCCTTCAGCTTAGAATGATGTCATATGTTTCTCTAGCTGCTAATATGAGCGGAGTGATTAATCGTTTTCTTGGCAAGATCAGGAGGGCTAGATGAAGTTTGCCGGCAGAGTAATATTCGGGTTACTGAGCTCTGTAATCTGTGCAGCGCCTGTTATGGCGGAAAACGGTTGGAGTCTTGTGCAAACTGCCCGAGGTGGAGCCGGGGCCGCCCTTGGTGGCGGAATGACACTCTACATCACGCCCTCAGGCATGCGAACAATGGACCCGAAGAGCGGCATCAACCTGATGACTCACGGACCAAACTGGACCGTTTACATTTTTAATTCCAAAACCAAGCGTGTTTTCAGTAGCCAGTTGCAGCCATGGCTGGCTTCTTTCAAGCAGCGCAATTTGACCAGCCGCTTTGAAGGCGCAAGCTGGCGACGAGGCAGACAGGCTCCAGTTGCCGGAGTAAATGCCTATGAGTTTGTTATGGACAGACCGCCGCAACTCAGACCAAATGCCCAACAATTTGGCGCACGCGGTCGCAGAGCTCCTCAAAGCGCCGTTCAGGCGGCAAACCTCTGGGTGGCTTCAGACATAGTTACGCCGCCTCAGGTATCGAATATTCTTTCACAACTTTACGGTGTCCCTGACTGCCAGAGAATTCCCTTGCGTGTGCAGTTGACCGAAACCGGCAAAGGTCAATCGACGGCTGTTGATACAGTGCGAGTCGCGCGGATGAATGTGCCTGATTCGGCATTTGCTCCGCCAAACGGCTATAAGTCAGTAAAGCAAGATTCAGATGTGTTCATTGATCAAGAAAGCATGGACACTCTCGATGAAATGCTGCAAGATCTCGATGCGCCGTCTACCCCGAGGCGACGACCAGTGCCGCAGCGACGCTGAAAAATCAGCGCTTGGCTTTTGATTTGCGTTCGGCGGGCTGATTTAACGACTGCAAGTACTCTTCGTATGGTCCTTTGAAGTCCACGAGTCCGTTTGGCGTATAAGCCAGGATTCTTGTGGCTACTTGCGAAACCAGATCACGGTCATGCGAGACGATGAAAACATTGCCGGGAAATGCGGTGAGTCCCTCTGCCAGCGCGGAAACTGATTCCAGATCAAGATGGTTTGTTGGTTCATCCATTACCAAAATCGGCTTTTTCACAAGCATCATTCGCGCCAGCAACAAACGAGCGCATTCTCCTCCGGAGAGACCTTCGGTGGGTTTCAAGGCATCGTCGCCGGAGAAGAGCATTCTGCCCAGGAGTCCGCGTACATGTTGTTGACCTTCACCCTTTTCAAATTGCATCAGCCAGTCTAAGGCTGACATGCCGGGTTTGATCAAATGTCCGTGGTCTTGTGGATAATAATTCCATTCTCCTTCGGCGCCAAAACCCCATTGAATTGAACCGCTATCGGGCTCGAGTTCGCCGACAATGCAGCGAATAAGTGTTGTTTTACCAGCACCGTTGGCTCCGATAATGGCGATTTTTTCGCCGCGCATAATTTCCAGATCAAAGTCTTTGAAAATTACTTTGTCGCCGAATGCCTTGCTGAGTCCCCTTATTTGAACGGTTTCTTTGCCGGCCGGTTTATCCTGCTCAAAGCGGATGAAGGGACGTTGAATATTTGATTTCTTCAGTTCCGTAAGTGCAAGTCTCTGAATTTCTTTTTTTCTGGATTGAACCTGACTGGCTCTCTGACCTGCTCCGAAGCGGGCGATAAACTCTTGCAATTGAGCAATTTTCTTGGCGCGATCGCGATTGCCGCTTTCAATTTGCTGTCTGGCTTGAACTTTTTGCGCCACCATGTCGTCGTAATTGCCGGGATATGTGATGATTGTTTGATAGTCGATATCGGCGATATGCGTGCAAACCGCGTTCAGGAAGTGGCGGTCGTGCGAGATTACAACAAGAGTTCCCTGATAGTTGTTGAGGAATTCCTCCAACCAGGAAATAGTGTCGAGGTCTAAATGGTTCGTCGGCTCATCCAGCAATAGCGCGTCCGGTTCACCGAAAAGCGCCTGGGCAAGAAGAACCCGGAATTTGTAATCTGATTGGAGAGTAGACATCAGCTCATAGTGCTGGTCTTCGGGAATACCGATGCCGCTCAGGATTTGACCGGCTTCAAACTCTGCCATATAGCCGTTTTCATCAGCTATCACTGTTTCCAGATCTGTAAGTCTGGCAATTTCTGCATCGCTGTGCTCGCTTTTCTCGCATAGCTTGTCGCGCTCTTGAAGCGCATCCCAGAGTATCTTGTTGCCGAAGATTACAGTGTCGATAATGCGCATCTCGTCGAATGCGAATTGATCCTGCCGCAGTATTCCAACTTTTCGTGGTCTGCTTATGACACCGTCGTTTGTCGGGTCGCTGTCGCCGGTCAGAATTCGCATGAAAGTCGACTTGCCTGCGCCATTGGGACCTGTCAGCCCAAATCTGCTGCCGGGGTTGAAGTTAACATTTACATTCTCAAATAGAACGTTTGTGCCGTAACTCTTAGTGACGTTGTTTACTGTAATCATTATTCTTTCGGCGGCTTCACTCTGCTTAGGACGGGATCATGAAAGAGGCTCATTATACATGGGGCCTGACTTAAGCTTAAAGCTTCGTCGCCACTATTGATATGATTCTTCCATTTTGCGCCGGACTTTAGGTCGTTCTCACTTACTGTTTGCCGTCACTTGCAGTTTTTGAACTTTCATTGAGACTTTGAATTCTGGCCAAAACCCGCTCAGACTCGGATTCCTTGTTCAGTTTTTTCAAAAGTTCCGGATAGTCTTTTAAGGCGCTGTCGTTCTTGCCGCGAAATTCAGGATAAATTTCCTGCAATTTCAGCTCTCTTTGAAGAACTGCTTCGGCATCGCTCCACTTTTGTTGAGCGATTTGTGCGCTGGCCAGGCTGTTAAGCGCCAGCATCAGATCACTGTCTTGTTTCTGTAGCCGGTCGAGTCCGGCGAGCTCTCGTTTCAAAACAGACTCGGCTTCAGGCATCTTATTTTGACTCAGATAAATTTCGCCGAGATTTTTGTAAGTGTCCAAAAGAAGAGGATCACTTGGAAGCAAGTTGCGTTCAAGCGAGTTGAGCGCATTGCGGTAGAGAGGCTCGGCCTTGTCCGCTTGTCCGGATTTTTTCTCAAGGTTTGCCTGACCGATCATAGCTTTGCAGGCTTGTATATTCGACGACAGGGAGCGTTTTTCATGTGATTCTATACATGACGAGTACAAAGCTCTTGCTTCAGGCTCTCTACCATTCTTCTCAAGAAGCGCAGCCAGCGGATTGAGCACCGGCCCAAGCTGCACTGAATTGGCGCCGAAAAGTTTCTCTTTTATGGCAAGAGCTTTTCGATAATTCGCTTCAGCCTCGCTGTCTTTCCCTGTAGCCCTGGCTATATTGCCCAGACCCAGCCAGCAATCGGAAACTGGAACTGTTTCAGCGCCGAGATTCTGCTCGAGGCTGCTCTTGGCCGTGTTGAAATTGTTTTGAGCTTCCTGATATTGACCTTTTCTTGTTTGAATATCGGCGATGTTGATCTGGCAGGTTTCAACGAAAGGACGTTCTTGTATAGAATCTCTCTCGAGAATTGTTTTTGAACGCTGAAAATAGTCTTGAGCATCAGAAAGTTTGCCTCGTTGCAAGCAAGTTTTTCCAAGACCGATATATCCAAGAATTATTGCCGGAGCTTCCTTTTGAAAATCTCTGCGGAATTGGTCTGTGCCTTTGCGAAAACAGCTTTCTGCCTGATCGAGATTACCTTCAGCAAGATATAAGTTACCCTGGGCGACTACCTGGTCATAAATCAATCGCTTACGAAAAGCCATGATGAATCCGTGCAAAATCGCTTGTTTAAGCATGACGACGAATTGTTTTTTGTCAGCTGGTTTTCCTGTTGGAAGCGGCGGCGGGACGAATTTAGCAATTTCTGTCTGTGACTGATTCAGGAGCTGGTGAACTTCGGAATAGCGTCCCTCGGCTGAGAGAACGTTGCACTTCCCGAGTATGCCGGATACTTTGATGATCGGGTTTAATTCCGGTAAAGTGATTGAGGCGCCCGAAAGCCTGCTGTAAAGTGACTCGGCTTCGCGATATTTTCCCTGCTGCAAATCCATGAAAGCCAGAGCTTCGACCACCGCAATACCGATTTGAACAACTTCAGAATCATGTGATTTTTCGGCAATGGTCAAAGCTTGTTTCAAAAACGGCTGAGCTTTCAAATATTTTCCCTGTCGAAAATATAACCAGCCCAGGTTCTCGTTGCTTTTCGCCAGGCGTAATTGATTGGTCGGAGTTTTCTTAGCTTCAGCCAGAGCTTGTATAAGTATGGGCTCTGCAGCATTCATATTCTGCTGCTGGACGAATTTAGATGCGCGCGCCGTTAATTCATCCCATGGAGATTTTGTTTGAGCATCGGCTGCCGAGCAACTTATGTTCAAAAACATGATTGAAATAACGAGCCAATTTGAGTACTTCACAAAACCAGCCTCCGCTCGGGATTTACGCGCCGCCTTAAATTTGAACCCTTATTCCGGATCACTAATCATTTTCATGATGTTGATGGCTGACGGTTCGGCAAATAACTCGTTCTGCTTTGAACGAAGATTCAGGAAGTGCTCGGTTTGGAAATGATCTTCTAGTGCCATTCGGCTAACCCAGTTTTCGTAAAAGAGGAAAGTTTGCGGGTCGCTGTTGTCTACGTGCAAGTCGTAGTTTAAGCAGCCCTTTTCTTTTCTTGTCGCTTCTACCATTTTCAAAAGCTCCTGCTTGACTTGCTCTTCAAGTCCGGCTTTGGCTTTGAGACGAGCCACTACTGTTACTCTATGCATTTATTCCTCCTGCTTAAGAGCGCTTTCTAAGGCATTCTGAGTCGTTGAACTATAAAATACCCGGAATGAGCTTCTGAGGATCTAATGAAAACTTCCATTCGCGCTTTTCTCATGTGCTTGACAGTTGGCTTCTTCTCATCGGCGGCTCTGGCTGATGAAAAGCAAACTCATGCAGACATAGTACTTGTAAATGGTGCCATCTATACGATGGATGCCCAGCGAAGTTGGGCGCAGGCACTAGCAATAAGCAATGGTCGAATTGTTTTTGTGGGTACGGACCAGGATGCGGTCCGCTTTGCAGGTCCGCTAAGTAACACGATTAATTTGCAGGGCAAAATGGTGCTTCCAAGCTTTAT
>JAIEPM010000256.1 GCA_019748395.1 Candidatus Obscuribacterales bacterium | reverse complement strand
CATCAAGATTCATGAAAGAGGCACGGTTGTCGTAATTCAAGGACCTCGGTTTTCTACGAAAGCAGAATCAAAATGGTTCACATCCATGGGCTGGGAAGTCATCAATATGACTCAATATCCGGAAGCTCATCTTTGCCGTGAACTGAACATGGGCGTGGTCAACATATCTTTAATCACAGACTATGACTCAGGATTGGTCGGCTCCGTCGAGCCCGTATCTCACGCTGAAGTTATGAAAGTATTCAGCGGCAACCTGAGCAAGCTTCAAAAATTGCTGCTTCGCTTTTGCGAATTAATGCCTGAAGCGGGCAGCCTTGATTGCGGCGACGCTCTGGCTGGAGCTCGTTTCAGCTAAATCGGTTTTGAATTTCAGTCTTCCCGGGAACTAAGACTCGGGAGGCTTGATCCTTGGAAGAAGAGAAAATCGAGCTGCAATTGCAGGCAGAAGATTCGTCTGACCCGCTTATCGGTAAGCTGATCGACGAATCATATCGTGTTGAAAAACTGCTGCATCAAGGCTTAAACAGCTCTCTTTATAGAGCGTTTCAGATTCTCACCGAGCGCACTGTCGCTATTAAAGTCCTGTCTTTGAGTGCTTCTAAGGAGAGTGCTGAGCGTTTTCGCCGAGAGGCTCTCAGTCTTTCCCAGAGTTCCGATCCTGGTATCGTGCAGGCGCTGGCTTGCGGCTACCTGAGCTCCGGGCAGGCGTATCTTGTTATGGAATTTCTGGAAGGCGAAGATCTCGGCAAACGGCTAGAGCGTGAGGGTGTGCTTTCGGGAGCCGCCTTTCGAAATATTTTTCGCCAGATTATGACGGCACTTTCTTTTGCACATTCAAGAAATATTCTTCATAGAGATTTGAAGCCGTCCAACATTATGATCAGTCCGGAGCCGAGCGAGCTGGCAACGGCAAAAATCGTTGATTTCGGATTGGCTAAGGAATCAGAAAATTCAGAGCAGGGAATTACTCAAACCGGCAATATGCTCGGTACACCGATTTACATGAGCCCCGAACAATGTCGTGCTGAAAAGGCAGGTTTTGCAAGCGACATTTATTCTCTTTCTGTGATCATGCATCAATGTGTCAGCGGAAAGGCTCCTTTTGAAGGCACTTCAGCTCTTGAAATCATGAGCAAGCAGCTGAATGAAGTTCCGCCGCCTTTGCCGAAAGAGTGTCCAAAAGCACTGGTCGGATTAATTGAAGCCGGTCTTCAAAAAGATGCATTGAAGCGACCTGTGTCGGTCGATTCAATGCTGGAAAAACTTCTGGCAATTCCGGAAAAGGAACTCTGCAGCTTAGGAAAGAAGGACTCCGGGAGAAAATCAAGGATTCTTCCGTTAGCGGTGGCTTCGCTTATCCTGTTTGGGCTTGCCGGCTCTGCATTTTCAGCGCTTGCTTTAAACGATCAATCTGTTTTCAAAACTCTGTTGAATCTTTATGCCGGCAAAAAAGGCGACGTCAGAGATCTTGATGCTATGGAAAAACTCAATCGATTTGTAAATGACTACGCTTCAATTGATAACCGAATTTACTTTGCAAAAGTCAATTTGAGTTTAGCTCAAGAGATTTACGGAAAAATTCCCGAGGCTGCTCTGGAAAGGCAAAAGCCAAAACCCGGATTTGAGATTTATATAAAGGCTCTGGAGTCTTATTTGAAACTTTGCCCGGAAGATCAGGTTACGGGACTCAGGCTAATACAGGCTTTGCAAATTCAAGCTTTGCGAAAATCCAGAGATCCACAAATTCTTGAAGAATTGATCAAAGTAGAGGAGCGCTATAAACCCAAAGATCAAATTTCCATCGCAAAAAATCAAGCAGATCTGGCCGCTTCGTATTCGCTTTTGGATCGCGCAGACGAATCACTTGCTCTTTGCGATTTATTGCTTAAGAAGTCGGAGTCGGTCAGAGCATCACTCCTGAAAGATTCAAGTTCATTGCGCTTTAACACGAGCTTTCATAACGGGGTTGCAAATATTAAAGTTGGAGCTCTGGATAAGCTGGAGCGATTTGACGAAGCAGTGCAGGTTCTGGAAAAAATAATTGAAGATCCTGAGTCAAGCGATGATGAAATTTTTGCTGCCAGGATCAGGGCCGGAAGCATGCTTTTGAAATCAGGAAAAAAGAAAGTCGCTCTGGCAGAATTAAAAGAAACAGTTTCATTGATTGAAAAGAGGGCTCCGCTTTCGAAGTTTTGCGGAGAAGCATACAGAGAATTAGCCAGAGCTTTTTACAATGTCGGTGACATGGATAGCGCGGTCAGATGCTACGGATTGGCGGTGAATAACTTCAAATCGCCTCATTTTGAAATAGGTGCGGAGAGTTACAAGCGAGCCGAATTAAAGTCTCTTGCTTTTGACACTTACCTAGACTATCTGGGAATTCTTTATGAAAGCCCTGAGTTCATGACTGTTTATAAAGACTGCGAAGACATGGTCAAGGCGGATTATGGCGGGGACAATTTTTTTGAGCCACGCTTGCTGCTGGCCAGAGCGAAAAGGTCTTTATTGCGTGGCGAGGCTGATAACACAATAAAATTTGCCGGCGAAGCTTTGCGGCTATTGAAAAAGTCTGAAAACGGAAATACTGAAATCGCTCGCAACACCCGATTTCGTATTAATCGAATGATCGCTGATTCTTTATTTGAGAAGTCTCTGAAAGCCGCCGATGTAGGGGCGCAAAGAGAATTTCTCAAAGAGTCCAAGAAGAAATATATGCAGGCATTGCGATACGCAAATTTGACTGAAAAAGCAATCTGTTTTTCAAGAATCGCGCTTATCTTCGAGCGCTTGGGAAATAAAGCCGAAGCTCTTTCCAATCTCGACTTGATGTTTGAATTGATCAAGAAAAAGAAGCGGCTATTAAGTGAGTTCAAAGCATCCCTAGAGCTTTATTTCAAGCTTGCAAAAGACTCCGGCGACAATTTGAAAGCCTCTGAAATTCAACGTTACATGCTTTAGCTCTGCGTAATTTACGCATTCCGCTGAGCGCTTTTGCTGCTTATACTGTCGTTGTATTCAGCTGGCAGGGCTATGTTTGCACCAAAAATAACGCTAAATCATTGTGTGGCCTTTCTGGGGCTGGTTTTGTCGCTTTCCGTATTCCTGCTGATGACCCGTTATGGAGTGCCCGAACGGATCGCCTTTGGTTCTGCTATCCTTTCAATTTTGGTAGTGGCGATATTCTGGACCGCTATCAATCTTACGGATGAAGACGAGGATGAATACAACTAGGCGCTTGTCAATATTTCGCGGTTTTCTGGTCTCCTTACTAATCTCAGCCAGTCTGCCGCTTGGCTCTATCAGTGCTTCACCTGCGCTTGCTGCAATTCAGAAGCCCTTAATTCCGGTGACCCGGGATTTCAAGCTGACCAATGGATTGCGGGTTTTGCTTTCGGAGGACCACAGCGTACCGGTAGCGGCTCTGGCGATTGTTTATGACGTTGGTGCTCGTGACGAGCGCAAAGGTCGTTCAGGATTTGCACACTTCTTCGAACATATGATGTTTCAAGGGTCCGATAATGTCGGCAAAATGGAGCATATGAAGTATATCGAGGGCGTGGGCGGCAGCTTGAATGCATCGACACATCCAGATTTCACCAATTATTTTGAAAAGGTTCCAAGCAATCAGATGGAGCTTTGTCTCTGGCTTGAATCAGACCGTATGCGCTCTTTGAAAGTTACGCCTCAGAGCTTTCAAAATCAGCTTGAAACTGTAAAGGAAGAAAAGCGCTCACGAATAGATAATCAACCCTATGTACCTGCGGCTATCCGCCTGGAAGAGCGGCTTTACGACAACTGGGCAAATTCGCATGCCGTAATCGGCACCTTTGACGATTTGAACGCTTCTTCCGTCGAAGATATCAAAGAGTTTTTCAAAACTTACTACGCTCCAAACAACGCGGTTATGGCCATTGTCGGCGACTTCGATGCGGCGGAGATGCAGAAGCTCGTCGAGAAATACTTCAGCTCTATTCCAAGCGTTCCGACACCCGCAAGAAGCGATCTTAGTGAGCCTGGGCAAAAGAGCCCTAAGCTTGAGAAAATGGAAGATAAGCATGCTCAATTGCCGGCCTTCTGGCTGGGCTGGAAAGCGCCCGGGCGAAGAGATCCTGATTACTACGCGCTTCAGATCGTAGAGAAACTTCTCTCGGCAGGGGATTCTTCGCGTTTGTACCAGCGTATGATCAAAGGTGATCAAGTTGCCTTAAAAGTAGAAGCTGGTTATGACGAAAGGCGTGGACCCAGCGCTTTTGAAGCATTCATAGTTTATAAACCTGGCAATTCGACCGAAAAAGTAAAAGAGATTTTCTGGTCTGAAATTGATAAATTGAAAAACTCAGCTGTGCCTGCCGAAGAACTTGAAAAAGCTCGTAATCAAATATTGCGGAATTATTTTTCTGGCAGCAGCTATAACAGCCTGCAGCGCAGTCTCGGCAAAGCTGAACTGCTCGCCGAATACACTTCCTTTTTCGGCGATCCAAAATATCTGGACGATGACATTGAGGCTGTGATGAAAGTGAACGCGGATGATGTTCAGCGCGTTGCTAAAAAATACCTCACTAAAGAATCCATCACTGTTATCGATATTGAACCGGCTGCCGAGAAAGCTAAACCGGCTAAGTCTTAAACAGTATTATTTGCAGGAATTATGCTCGTGAAAATCAAATCTGTAATTGCAGTTTCAATCTTATTTTCGCTTTTCGGAACATCTATTTCGGCAAAGGCTGAAGAATCCGCTTCGACAAGCTCCGCTTCAGTTGCCGAAGAATGGCGCAAAAAGCCGCCGAGCTTGCCTGCTCCTCGTGAATTTAAGTTACCGAAAATTGAGAAGTTCAAGCTTAGCAACGGATTATCCGTGGAACTGGTTGAAGATCATCGAGTTCCCTTCAGTACCATAGCCCTGGGCGTCAAGGCTGGAAGTTATGTGGACCCGCCTAATCAGGCCGGTCTTTCCACAATCGTTTCCGATATGCTCACTGAAGGCACGAATAAAAGAAGCAGCAAGCAAATTGCCGAAGCCATAGATTTTATCGGTGGCGCCATAGCTGCGCAAACCGGACCGGATTTCACTACGGTAAGCGCCTCTGCTCTTTCTCAATATAATGAACGCTTGCTTGATACTTTCGCAGATGTGATTCTTAATCCCTCTTTCCCCGAAGATGAATTAAAGCTTGAAAAAACGAATAAGATTCAGGAGCTGGCGCTCAATCGCAGCAAGCCCGACTTCCTCGCTGCCGAGCGTTTTGCGAAAATAGTTTTCGGGAATCATCCCTATTCGACAGTTGCTCCCTCTGCTTCCATGGTGGAAAAGCTCAAGCGGCAGCAGCTCCTGGATTTTCATAAGCAGAACTTTCTGCCTAACGAGGCTCAACTTGTTGTGGTCGGCGATTTCAAAAGCGACGAGATGAAAAGCCTGGTTGAAAAATATTTTGGTGAATGGAAAGCCGGGACCATAGCCAAAAGTAAGGTGCCCGCGCAGCCAAAGCAGACGGCTCGCAAGATTTATCTTATCGATAGACCGGACTCGGTCCAATCAAAGATCAAGTTAGGAAATATCGGAATCAAGAAAAGTGATCCTGATTTCTATGCTCTCACCGTTGCAAATCAATTGTTGGGTGGTGCCGCCACTTCGAGGCTCTTTCTCAATATCCGCGAAAACAAAGGCTATACATATGGTGCCTATTCGAAAATGACTCCGCAAAAAGAACCGGGTTCATTCTCCTCTGAAGCTGAAGTTCGCACTGAAGTTACCGCAGCGGCGCTGCAAGAATTTTTCTACGAGCTTGAGAGAATCAGAAATTTGAAGCCGGCCGAAAAAGAACTCAATGACTCAAAAAATTATCTGGTCGGTTCTTTCCAGTTAGGCCTGGAAACGCAATCCGGATTGGCTCAGCGATTGCTGGAAGGATCCTTGTACCAGCTCCCGGATGATTATCTTGAAACTTACGGCAAGAAAATATTGGCTGTAGGACCAGATGATGTGAGACGAGTCGCGCGGAAATATGTGGATCTCGACAATATAGTTGTAACCGTTGTCGGCGACAGCAAGAAAATTAAATCCGAACTAGAGTATTTTGCGCCTTTAGCTGTATATGATACGGAAGGCAATTTGGAGAATAGCGGCTCTAAGAGTGCCGCTGCAAAATAAGAGCTAGGAATTCTCCCTTGCAAAAATCTGCGGGTTGGCTTTGGCAAGAATTTGACCGAGCATCAGGCAGCTCTCTTTCATATTTGATGATTCTCTGTCCAGCTTCGGTTCAGGAAGCGGCTTGAAAGGTTTTGTTTCATCCCACTTATCTTCAGGGTTGAAGTCGAGTCTGCTCCAGAAATTTGTAGCTGCAAATCTAGCTTTATCTTCCATTTTGCCTGCTGAGTCCTTATTAGATGAGATTTCACCGGCTAAATCTCTTTCTTCCGGCACGCTGAAATCAAGATCGTTCATTTTTATAATTTTGCCTCTGAGCTCTAAATCTTTCTTGCGATTGCTTAAGTTCCGGAAGTAGGCTTGAGAAGCTCCAAACCATCGCAGACCGGCTTTAACCCAGGCTTGCCTGCGGTATAAGCAGCTCTTAAGCTCAGGGCTTGTCACCCGGCACTCTTTTCGTTTTCGAGACCCGTTCATATGTTTGAGACGCCGAACAACTGCCTCGTGACAGTTGTAGTCCTCAAATGAGCTGAAGCCGCAGTTTTCTGCGGAGAAAATAGATTGCATGCCCTGCTTTTGCTGCCTCTGTTTTCTAAAAATATGACCGCCAACGCCAATCGACGGTTTTTCCAGATAATAGCCGTCTGCTTGGCAAGCGTCACTGTGGAAACTACGCTAAAGCAGAGTTAAGCTTTGGGCTGCTCTTTGGTTTTTGAACTTTGCCTTGATTAAACAGGCAAAACTCCCTGTTTTTTCTTCAGGCTCGGGATGCGTTTCTGGCTCAGAGCTCCGAATCGGTTGATCAGCTCTTGCCTCAAATGGCTGCCGGCGACCATACCGTCGATAATCAGTTCGGAAGCCAATCTGTGAATATCCACGTCATTGCGGTATTCGGCGCGTTTCTGCTCTACAAAAGCCGGGCGTTCTGCTTCCGGTAGTTCCATAATCTTGTTGTAGTAGACGGCGTTGACTGCAGCTTCAGGTCCCATTACGGCGATGCAGGCGGTGGGCAGAGCCAGGCAGGCATCGGGTTCGAAAGCCGGTCCGCACATGGCATAAAGACCCGCTCCGTATGCTTTGCGCAGAACTACCGAGATTTTCGGTACGTCTGCTGAAGAAACGGCGGAGATCATTTTGGCACCGGCTCTGATAATTCCAGCGCGCTCTACTTTAGTGCCGATCATGAAACCGGGCACGTCAGCCAGGAAAAGAAGCGGAATGTTGAAAGCGTTGCAGAGCCACATGAAACGTGCGCCTTTGTCGGCTGAGTCAACAAAAAGAACTCCGCCTTTGACTCTTGGTTGATTTGCCAGAATTCCGACCACTCTTCCGCCGATGCGGCCGATGCCGGTAATCAGCTCGGATGCGAAAAGCTTTTTG
>JAIEPM010000345.1 GCA_019748395.1 Candidatus Obscuribacterales bacterium | reverse complement strand
GTAAATTCAAGGCGCCTGGCTCGGGCTTATGTCAGCTAAATGTCACTTTCGATTTTTAGGATTAGCAATGTGCGGAGTTTGGGGAGGAAAAGGGCATGCCTGAACCGATTGGAGCTTTGGAAAAGACGCAGGCTTATGAAACTGAATTTCTGAATGAGGCGTCTGCCCCGCTATTGAATGAATTCCTGAAATCCGGAGTATCAGGTCCTAAGCGGCTTGACTCGCCTGAGAGCCGGAAGCAGGATGATCCAATAAATCAGAACGAGCGGGTCTTGAGTCAATCCGATCTGATTAAGACTCTTGGAGAGCCTTCATTTACCCATCCGATTAAGCTGGGGGTTCTTTCTATGGCGCTGCCTCTGGGGCGTGAATCTGTCTGGACAAAGCGTCTAACAGGCGTTCCGGCTGCTGATGTCGGGATTTATCAAACGGCCCAAGATCTCATGACTATGCAAGCAAATGGGAACTATCGCAAGTACTCCCTGTGTCTTGCGGCCGATTCAGCTTTAACTCTATCGGCACTTGCGATGCTCAGCGAGAAAATCCCGGTCAGGTTCAGGGCGCCAATTTTTGTAGGTTCTGCTATATCCAGGGCGTTTCTTGAGCAGCTGGATTAACTGTTTGCTTTAAGCGAAATAAGATGGCGCGTTGCCCGCTTTCCACTTGATGTTGCAGCCTGCGCTTGGTTTTTGATCGTCGCAAACCGGCTTGCCGTCGAGAGCTGCATCGAGGGCTTTACGCAGATCTTCACCGCTAACTGGGTTGCTATTGCCCGGGCGGCTGCTGTCCAGTTGGCCGCGATAGACCAGTTTGCGTTCGCCGTCGAAAACAAAGAAATCGGGGGTGCAAGCGGCAGTGTAGATCTTCGCTACTTCTTGCGTCTCATCATATAAGAGTGGAAACGAAAACTTCATGGCTTGCGCAAATTCTTTCAAGCTTGCCGGAGCATCCTGAGGGTGCGTTTCGGCGTCATTGCTTGAGATTGCAACTATCGAGAGATCTTTATTTTTGTAATCGCTATCGAGCTTTGCAAGTTCATTTTGAACATGGACTACATAAGGACAGTGCTTGCAAATAAACATCACCAGCAAAACTTTCTTGGCGGCGAAATCTTTCAAGCTGAATTGCTTGCCGCTTACTGTATCTCTTAAGTTAAAGTCCGGTGCGCTTGTACCTAGAGCGAGCATTGTTGATTGCGTGAGTACCATTGCAGCCTCCTGTGACGATTCGCCATGCAGCGTCGCCAATGCAGTACCAGTTCCTGATAACACGCTATCCTAACTTATTGATTACTTGCTTGGCAGCTCGCGCATTGTTTCTTTTGAAAAAATCTTTCGACGATGTTGCCAGATCAGCGCTGCTGCCAGCGGTGTGCCGATGGCAATTAAAGCTGCGGATAAATAAATTGATGTGAGTACAAGAGCAATCATTGTTCGCAATTCGCTCAATTGTTTTTCAAGTCCGTCCAGTCTGCTGCTTACTGTCGAAATAGGCTGCGAGAGATTCTGCAGAGGCTCTTGCAAAGCAGTCATCGGCTTTTCCAGTCTTCCCATTTGACTGCGCATTCCTGATATGTCGCTGCGCATAGATTCAATAGCAGTTTCAACGCTGCGCATATTTCTGTCTACGCTGTGCATTGAATTCTCCACTGAATCCATTTTGTGTCCTACTTTGCCCATCTGGCTGTTTACTTCGCTCATTCGGCTGTCTAAGCCCAGCATCGCCGGTTGCAGGCTTGCAATTGGTCCTGTTAGTTTCATGATTTGCTGTTCAAGCCTGACGGACTGCGCCTGTAATTTAGTAAGCGGGCGGAAGATCCAGCCCAGAGGATTCAGACCTGGACCTTTCTCCAGGTCTTCTTGTTTTAAGTCTTTTGGATTGACTTTCAGTCCGGGAATTCTGTTCATGTTTCTTGCTTGTGCTGCTGCCAACTTGTCGCTTTCTTGCGCTCTGGATTTTTCTTTACGCATATCAGTTGTTTCGGGATTGTCGGCCTGTATTTTGGAGATAGAGTCCTTTGCTTTAATACTCAAGACGGCCAACTGCTCGCCCGACTCTGCCGGACTCATGGCTAAAAGAAAGAGCAGTCCAAAAAGAGCTGCCGCTCCCCCTTTTTGCAAGAGTGCTTTTTTGAAGCTTGGAACTTTCATTATTTGCCTCCATTTGACTCTCTGGAGCGGACGGAAAGCCTGGGGCTTTGTTCCGGAGTAGGTTTTAGCAGACAGAAACTGTTAATTACGGGGGAGTTGACGTGGCTAAACCGACCGGTCTATTATAGTCAAAGTTGGAATTTTGAGCCGAATAGTGAGTCTTCTCAATTCAGTTGATTGGGACTCCCATTGTTCATGTCGATTAATCGAAGGAAAAGCAAAATGAGTAAATTAGAGAACAAAGTGGCTGTCGTTACCGGCGCTTCAAAAGGCATTGGTGCGGGCATTGCTGCTCATCTTGCCGCTGAAGGCGCAGCAGTTGTCGTCAACTACGCTTCAAGCAAAGCCGGTGCGGACAAAGTGGTTGATGAAATCAAAAAGAAAGGCGGAAAGGCAATTGCAATTCAGGGTGATATGTCAAAGCCGGAAGACATTGCAAGATTGTTTGCAGAGTCGAAAAAAGCTTTTGGACGGCTTGATATTCTCGTTAACAATGCCGGAGTTTATGAGTTTGTGCCACTGGAGGAAGTAAACGAAGAGCATTTCCACAAGCTTTTCAATTTGAATGTACTGGGGTTGTTATTGAGCACGCGAGAAGCGCTTAAATACTTCGACGCCAATGGCGGCAGTGTTGTGAACATTAGTTCTGTGGCAAGCACTTATGCCCCTGCCACAGCCTCTGTTTACAGCGCGACTAAAGCAGCCGTTGATGCAATTACAAAGTCACTTTCAAAAGAGCTGGGACCGCGCAAAATTCGGGTCAATTCTATTAACCCCGGTATGGTGATGACGGAAGGATTGCAGAGCGCCGGTTTCACCGAGAGTGAGTTCCGCCAGTCCATCGAATCTCAAACACCGCTTGGCCGAATTGGTACTACCGATGATATTGCACCGGCTGTTGTCTTTCTCTCCTCGTCCGATTCTTCATGGGTTACAGGCGAAAATATCGTAATAGCTGGTGGACTCTTGCATTAATCGCCGGTATAGTCTGCTTCGATTTTTGCATGAAAAGACCTGAGAAAAGCTCCCGTTCGATGGAGCTTTTCTACTTTTGGCGATGGTATTGCCCGCGGTGCGGGAGTCTGATTGATCGAGTTTGGCTTTCCTGGCTGGATCTGAGCGCTTGACATTTCGCTTGGCAAATGAAATACGAATAAGAATTTTAAAGGTCCAGGATCGCAAATTCAGGTATACACTCGATTTGGCGGACCGGGGAAATCGGATGTTCGGACCTTATCCATCGAGAGAGAGGGGAGGTTCTACCATGCCGGATGTTATAAGCGACTTCAAAGCAGCAGCACAGGCTAACGACACAGCTAAGCCCTTGCAGGAAGACCTGTGGAAGGGCGATGCGCTAGCGCATCTAAAGGAGATGGCACCACGCAGTCAAAATCAACTCACTGAGCTTACGGTATCGAGAGTTTCGGACAATGCAAGCAGCAAAGCAAGTTTGCCTTTACCGATAGATCTCGACAAAAATTTGAAAGACTTGCAAAACAATCTGGAAAAAACGCAAAAGCAAATTGCTGAGCTTCGCCAGAATTGCAGTCCGGACCTTTTTCAACGTGAGCAATCAAGGCTGAGTTTTACCGGCAATCCGTATAAGCTGCTAACGGCGGGTACGGGCGTCGGTATGTTATATCGCAGTCCTGGATTTGCGGCCGCTCCACTGGTTGGATTTGCGGGCTTGCAAGGTTACGACGACTTCAAGAGTTTGAGTAACAGCAGCACCTTGCATGATCGTACAAAGTATACTTTGGGTCTTGCTGCTGATGCTTCAATTGCTGCAGGCAGCATCGGCTTTCTGATGGAAAGTGTGCCGATGAGATACAAAGCCCCGCTTCTGATCGGCGGTTTGCTGACCCGGGCTGCAGTTGATTTTATTCCGAACAGCAAGAAATAGGTGCTTCGCCTATACAGCCAGGGACGGAGAGCGGGCATCTTGCCCGCCCCGTGTCTCTTCGATCAGGCGATTAGCTGCTCTTCCTCCAGTGAAGAGAAAATTGGCATATCTTGCACGACTGAGGCTGTTGAAATTAGAAGTTCCTGACAGATTGAATGGGCCTGGTGAATTGATAATTTGCCTGAGTTCACAAGTTTGCTGAGAGACACTGAAGCTGCGAATTTCAGGTTCGCTACCAGTGTCGAGGCAATCATCTGTCCTTTCCAGAGAAGCTTGTCTTTTTGCAGCGACTCTTCGATGACGTCGACTACTTCAAATTGGGTGAGCACTCCTGAGAGCACCAGTTCTTCGCCGATGACTGCGACCGGTGAGGCTTCAAGTCCCAGCAGTGCCCTCACCGTATGTCCTGTTCTTGCTGCAGCTTTCATTACGGCGACTGCGTGATCGTAAGTAATGTCTCCACAGCGAGTTAAGATAAGCGCATCCACTGCTGCTTTCCTCAGTTCAAAAGTGATCTGACCGTGCAGCATCAGAACTCGTCCAATTGGGAAATTACTTTTTGCTGCCATTGAAATTGCAGCTTGCAAGTCGTCTGCGTCTATCAGCGCTGCATCAAATAACAATTGCGAAAATTGGTGCAGCTGCTCATTTGTGTGCATGCAGCGTGCGCGATTTAACGCAGTTTCTTGATCGAGCGTTTTTTCGTGCACGAGCTTTAAAGCGTGTACTGCCTGTTGGAATGATATTAAGAGTTGTCTGACCATTCTCTGAGCAGTCAGAGCTGCTTTGAGATCGGCTTCGCTAATCAGCCCTGAATAAAGAAGCACTTCGCCGATGCGGGCGCCGCATTCGCGCGCGCGTTCAAGAGCTAGCTCAAGCAAATTCTCGTCCAGCATGCCTGATTCGACCAGGAGCTGACCAACAAGCACTGGGCCGATTTTTCGATTCGTCATATCTCGTCCATTCTCCAGGGGTGTAGTGGAGTTTTTAGTCAATAACCCGAGCCAGCCAAGCTCAACCCCGCGCATCTGCCGCCCGGGGACTGATTTTTTGATCGCAAAAAGCCTGCTGCTCTCAGGGCAGCAAAAGCTTGTTTTAGCGCATTAGTAAGCCGATTCTTTTGCAAGCGACGGCTTGATTACCTTAATCGAAACTCAGAATGCTGTCAAGTGAGTTGGGCATTAAATTCATGGCGCTGCCGCCACCGGAAGCATCAGGGTGCTTAGCTTTGCTGTTTGCTCAGCTGATCAGATAACGGTTCCGGCTGTCAGTCTTGGGCGCTTGCTTTCGCTTTGAAGCTTGACTTCGCCAATTGGCAGGAATTGACCTTCTTGAGTGTTGTAGCTCAGAATTCGCCTGCTTAATTCAGCATGTGATAGCCAGCCTCTCACCATCGGCAGGTCTTCCAGAGTTTCGGGATGCAGCAAGCCTTTGATGGCACCGCAAGCTGAGTGTCCGCAAATTATGAGGTCTTTTACTCCCAGTGCTGCCACTGCAAATTCGATAGTTGCAGATTCCCCGGACACTTAGCGGCTATGATCCTTGCGCCAGCCTTGCACTCTGCCGCCCACTTGTTAGGGACGCCATCAAGCTGGGCGTTCTAGCTCCAGGAACTGCTCAGGGAAAATGCTGTATTTTTTGCGGACGGTTTTAACTAGTATCTGTTTATGTTCACTAAGTCAGTCGCTGCGCTCAGGGCATAGTTTGCCCCCGAGCTTATTTTTTTGCGACTGCTTCATATCAGTCCCGCCAGGAGAGGAAAAGATGTTGAGCGCTGAAGCAAACAAAAGTCATTACTCGACTTTGAAAAGCTGGACCGACAGCTCTGAATTTAATCGCAGCGAACTGCTCAAGCTTTTGGCCGGACAGCTGCATGGTTCTTACAGTGTACGTATGCAAGGCTCTTTGGATTGGATTCCATGTGATTTGCCGCCTTTAAACGGAGCCGACGAATGGCTTTTTTCCGATAAGAACGGAATTCCGATTCTTTACTGGTCTAAGCAGAGAAAAGCGGTTATGTTAATTGGATAAGATGAAAACGCCGGACCAAAAGCCCGGCGTTTTCTTTTGCACTTTCAATAGAATTATTTGTTGCCGACTTTGAGCGGTCTGCTCATTTCCAGCTCGAGAGTGATTTTTACTTCGTCGCTGATAGCAACTCCGCCGTTATCTAGTGTTTTGTTGTAAGTGATTCCGAAGTCTTTGCGGTTAATTGAAGTTGTCGCCGTGGCTCCGATTTTTTCAATTCCTCTATTTGTATCTTTGATAGGCTCGGTAGGTCCATCCACATTCAACTCGACGTTTTTGGTGACGCCATGAAGCGTGAGCTTGCCTGAAAGTTTGAACCCGCCTTTCATAACAGGGATTACTCCATCTGATTCGAAAGTGACGCTTGGATATTTTTTGACATCGAAAAAGTCTGCACCGCGCAAATGTTCGTCGCGATCGGGCTCACCTGTATTTATAGTTGCCGGGTCTAAGGTGGCACTAACTTTCAAGGAGTCGACATTTTTGCCGTCGAAGTCGACGTTGCCTTTAACGCCTGCCATCTGTCCCGGTACATTTGAAACCATCATATGTTTGACTGTAAAGGTGGCCATCGAGTGTTTGCTGTCGATTTCCCACTGGTTGTTGCTGGCTGCCTGAGCGTGAGAGCCAATGAAAAGCGATGCTGCCAATAAACAAAAAACTGATTTCATTCTTTCATCCTTTACTTAGCGTATTTGACCGAACAGCCGTATGCCGGAGAGCTAGCCGTGCTAACAGCCTTGTTTGCGAGTGTTTCATCCAGCGCCTTTTGCACATAGTTAGTGCCTGGTTTGTCTGAAATATCTGCGCTTGGGTTATCGTCGATGGCACCGGCGTAAACCAGTGTGCCTTTTTGATTGATTACAAACATATGCGGTGTTGAACGGGCTCCATAGCTGCGTCCGACTGCGCCGTCGGGATCAAACAAATAAGCAGTGGGTCCCGCATTATTTTGTTTGAGCAGCTCATTGATTTTGGCTGCCGGATAATTTCCCTGCCTTCCCTCAGCCGATGAGCAAATGGAATACCAGACCACGCCTTTGCCTGTATAGGTCTTTTGCAATTTCTGCATGTTGCCGCCGTTGTATTGTTTTTTCACGAACGGACAATCGAAATTGATCCATTCCAGAACAACAATTTTTCCGTTTGCGTCTTGCAAAGAACGCTTTTGCCCATTTGAGTCATTGAGCGTAAAAGCCGGAGCTGTTTTTCCAAGAGTAGCCTGGCTGCCGGTGCTTTCTGCCGCATGCGCTGATTTCAACGCGCCGGACGCGGAATAAGACAAGAGTGATAGAAGTAAAGCACTCGTCGTCCTTATCCAGAATTTTCGCTTCATTGCCGATCCTCTTCAACTGGGAGATTCACAAGTCTATAATGAACTGCATATTAGTACGTTAAGCGATGGGGATATAGCTCAGTTGGTAGAGCGCACG
>JAIEPM010000037.1 GCA_019748395.1 Candidatus Obscuribacterales bacterium | reverse complement strand
GGCGGTTAAGAGAGTTTCATTGGTGGCATCGTATTCGAATTTATCGACAATGCCGGTTTCGTCGGTTCTGGTCTCGATTTGTCCGCGAGAATTATATGTGAAGGTGACAGTGGGAGTATCCATGCCGATTGTCGGGCGAGTGATGGCGAGCAAAGTTCCCTGGGTGGCATCGTATTCGAAAGTCGTGGTGTTATTTTCGCCGTCGGTAAAAGACGAAACCTTATTCCAGGTGGCGTCGTATTCGAAGGTGTTAACGATGTTTGCAAGAGGACTTCCAGGTTTTGCTTGCCAGGTCTTAGTCAGCTCGTTGTTATTATTGTCGTAGGTGCTGGAAATGACATTGAGTTCAGGGAAGGTCACTGAGATGAGCCTGTTGAGCCCGTCGTATTCGTTTACTGTTTCCTGTCCGAGCGCATTTATATCACGCGCAAGTTGCCCGAAGCTGTTGAAATACATGACGCGGCTGTTTCCTAGAGGATCAACCGCCTCTGACCTGGACCCGGCAAAATAATAGAGAGAAGTGCCTTCGTCTGAATTTCTGCGGGGGCTTGAGATTGTTTTTTTCTTTGCCAGCTTCTGGACGCATTTTCGGTTCCGCGTCAACTATCCGAGCGGACACAAATTTAGGGTACAAGGTCAAAGTCTGTTTAGTTCAGTTCGCAATTCATTGCGGTTCTTTTTTAATTGTGTAAAAAACGTCGGCGAACCCAAGGAAAAGCAATCTGAGCAATCTTACTCAACGGTGCTCTGAATAATGTCTAATTTATTCTCGATATTTACAGTGATAATTGCACGGTTTTTCATTCCCCTGACTATGTATCCGATTTTGCGGCTCAGAGTTCCTCCATCTGAGAATCGGAAATCAACATTGTATACTGGTTCACCATAAAACATTACGTAGTTGAATGCTTGAGATTTCCCCGGCTCTAAAGAGCTAATCTTGTATTTCCAATTGGTAATCGTGACAGTGCCCTTCTCGATTGTAGTGGTTGAATTATTAACCACTACAGCTTTGTTATCTGCAGGGTATGTAAAAATGAAGAGTAGAAAAAAAATGCTTAGTATTAAGACCATCAGTGGGGGCTTCAACTAGCATCCTCCAAGCATTTCTGGGCCTCGATTTTAGCACAATTGCTTTGGAGGTCCGGAATCTGTGAATGAGAATCCAAGTCACAGCAGTCCCCAGCCTGGGGGAAAAGATGAAAACGGAGCCTGCGTAAAGTAATGATTTCCACGTCTAACTAAAGCTGCACCACTCCAAAATACAGATTCCGTTGGATAAGTTTTCGTAGAATCAAAGAAACCCAGCTGCTGTTGCGAAGAACTTCCCTTTGCAATTTTTGCAGAGCCGATTGAAAAATAGTGCTTTCTTGTTTTGCTGGGAGTTAGCCTGCCGAAGACAATCAAATCCGATTTCTTCCAAAAATCCATGTCATCAGCTTGAATAAATTCGCCTGTAAAAGTGTCTAGCGCATAGTGGCGGTAACTTGATGTCTCAAAGGTAAAACTCTTGCCGTCAGGAGATAAACTCGGACCCGCCCCATAAAAATCTGGCAGGGACGGATCCCGAAGCCAGTTTGTGTGGCTTGCAGTTTGTTGCACTAATTCTGGTCTTTTTAGGAGGGTCAAAAGATCATAAGTTTTCACAAGTCTTCCGTTTCTAAATAGTGCTAGAGCTGGTGTTTTCAACAATTCATCGTTTCTCCGGACGTTGATAGGATGATTTGGTTCTGTTTTTGTATTGACCGTATCGTAAAGAATTACGTGCCCGTAGAAAGTCGGCAAAAGAAGCCAAACTAGGACGCTTCCATCGTTAGAAATGTAAGCCTCACCTCCACGAAAGCCAAGGTCTCTCGCTGATGCGATTTTCTTCGAACAATAATCCTTTGGAGGTAATAGAAAGGGACTGACGGTGTCTACAGTATAGAGTTTCCGGCTATTGCTAATTACGTTGTACTGTGAGCCTTGCTCTGCAAGAATCGCTTTAGATTTTTGATTCTGAGAATAAAAAATGTGCCCATCTGATCTGGCTTGAATACCAGCATCAGCAAAAGCAGCGAGATGAAGTAAATTGAAAACTATAAGTCCACAAAAGACGGATTTCACAAAATTGAATTCCATGGTCCTCCTTTGCTGAAGTTTCTGTTCCTCTGAATTACTTTCAAGGTCGGAAAGGGATTGGGGCTGCGGCCATCTGACCATCTTTTAGGATTGGTTCCAAGATCGTGGGCATCTCTGCACTATTGAGATAAATCTTCGAAGCCGCTATGCAGAGAGCGGGCTGTCAACTTTTTCGCACCGGACAGACACTCTCAAATAGAACGGAAATTCTGCTTCGCAGGGGACCGAATTTAGGGTACAAGGTCAACAAAAGTCGGCTGCGAAGCTCCGATTTTAATAGGGATGATAGGGTCCATCAGGTTCGTCGTATGCTGTCAGCCAATGCTGAATTTCATCGCTTTCATTAATTTCCGGGCAAATTTCGGAACAATAACGAACTACTCTTCTGAAATATTCATCTGCTGCGTCGACAAATTCGTCCAGTGGAACCCACGCGGATTTTAGCGGCTTTCCCGATCTAGTGTCTATCGCGTTAACTATCACGGCTTTATTCTCCAAACGAAACTCTATGTGGTACGGACACTCGCACTCAGGATCCGTATAAATACCGCTTTGACCATACATCTTCAATTTGTATGCAATCAAGTTCAGTTTTCGAGCGAACCCAAGAATCGGAAAAAAACCACCGAAGCTAACATTATTAATGAGAAATTTCTGATTTCCTGTGAATGCATGCCACCAAATATTGTAGATCCAATTTCGGCGGTCATCCCCAAGGGTACAAGACCAAGCCTCTACCCCTTTGAAGCTTAGAACTATCATACTGCTGTGTTCCTCACGATGCTAGTTTCGACCCCTCTATGTGATTGTTAGGTTTGGTCAGCGCCTCGCTCCGACTAGATCAGGAAAAATTGATATAATCCAACCTTTTCCCGGATCTACAATCATGGTAAACGCATTTGCTGGCGTGCTAGATGAACCGTAAGGTCCGATAACGTTTCCAATCGGACTTGGCTGTCCTTGCGGAATTCCATTAAGAGTTTCCTGCACAGAAACGCCCTCAAGTGTATATTTGATGTTGCCTGTTGTCTCCGTTGTTATTGTGAGATTTGGATTGCTGGGGCTAGCATCCACTGTCCGCCTAATGAATGTGTCAATTATTCCTGGGCTATTCCATGCTTCCGCGCTGAAAACGCCTCGTGGATGCTCATTATTAACCACCGGAACTGGTATTCCGAAAAGGTTGGGAAAATGTCGAGGTTGAATATGCTCCGATAAAACATGTGGAGGGAGTTTGTATGCAACTTTTCTGCATTTGCTTCAAAATATTCTAGGGGTGGGAGCTAGACCAAAGGGATCTGTCGCAGCAATTGGGTTACTATTGCAGTAACCGTACAGGTTCAAATCACCACCGGCAAACCCTATTGGATCCGGCTGCATGAAGCGTCCATTGGCAGGAGCGTAGTATCGAGCTTTGTAATTGTAGAGTGCGATCGAATGCTCGTATCTTTGCCCGGTGTATCCGAACGGACCGCTAATGCTTCCGTCAGTTTGACCGAAAGGACCGTATTTGTTAATTGCAGTGACGGCGCCGGAATCATCCGTTTGTGCAATTGGTGAACCGAGCAGATCTTGATGGAAATGGCTGGTTTCGAAGGAGTCTCTCCGAATGAAGATCTCGTCTAGGCGATTGCCGCGAATATATCTTGCGGAAAGATCTCCTGCATTGTCGTATTCGCTGATTAGCTGCAGCCCGTCGTACAAGAAGCCGGTGTTGGTGGTATCGACAGTCTTTTGCCCTTGCCTGTTGACTGGATCGTACACGTAATCAACAGTGCTGCTGCCAGTGCTTGCTTCTGTCAGGCGATTGAGATCATCAAAGCTTGCGCTCAGTGGACCGGCAGTCTGGCAGCCGTTTTCGTTGTAAGAATAATTCGTTCTATTCACTACCGGGTATTGATTGAGGCTGTTTGCGGCAGCGTTAGAAAGTCTGCAGATCTCCACGAATCTGCCATAATGACGATAAGGAATATTACCCATGAAAAAAGAAATTCTTGCCTGTATGCTAGTTATTTCCTTCGGTGCTAGCAGCTGTGGAGTCAAGCGCTCTTCAAAGATACCGACCAAAAATCATTCACTCAAGAACTCTTTAGACTATGCTGATTCTGTTATATCGCAAGAGAAGCCCCAAAATAAGCGGTCGCCGACGCAAGAGTCAATAGATGAGATCTTCGATAAAGCAAAAATGGTGCGTATAGTCGCTCATCGATTTCGAAAAAACGGGAAAATGGTTTTTCGAAAACAATCAGTGCTTGAAGCATCATCTCCGATTGAAATTGAGAGCCTTAAGAAATGCTTGTTAATTGGCGACTTCTGTAGCTTTCCGTTCTCATCGCCGTTATTAAGTATTGAGTTGTTCAGTGAAAACGGACCGATCGGGTGTGTTGATTGCGTTGGCTATAGCAAGCTTAGAATGGCTAGTTGGGTCTGCGAAGCTCATCTTGTAAATCCTGAAGCGCTCTCGAAATGGTTATTAGATAGAGGAGTCACCGTTCTGAATGAAGAAAAAACATTCGGAAAAAACTCGTATGCTCGTTGGTGTAAAGACCATCCGTCAACCAAAATCAAAAGAGACTAGGATGCTCATCCCTGTATTATTTGGCGCTTGGCACAGTCACCCATCCGTTCGGAGTTTTGATTCCTGGTGGGATATTTTTTTTACCTAAAGCATCACTCTGACCAACAACGGCTTTCTAGCTTGAATTGATAGGGTTGAGAACTCTTTGATTTTGTTAAACAGCATATCCATCGCTGCTAAGTCATAATGTAGCTTAATAGTGGGGTCAACTTTCCTCCACTTTCTTGCTAGACCTTTCAATTCCTTGGCGTTGGCTTTATCCATATAACCTACAATTTCATCTGGTATTCGAAACAGCCAGGCATCTTCATTTGGTGCTGTATATAAGATAGGAACGACGGATTCGTCAAATCTCGTCTCCGTGACAATTGCCAGCAGACTTGCCACATTGGAAGGCATTAGATCCGGTATCAAAGTTGCGTTGTCTGTTATGAGAGTCGCAGGGTACTCACATCGTTTCTTTCCGGTTGGAATGGATTCAACCATCAATTGAGTGATAATACCCATCTATATGTTCCTCTGGGAATCAGTAATGCAATCCTGCGCCACTGAGGTACTCATGCTTGAGTGCCAGATCTTTTCCGAATTGACTTTCATAGAGCAGTTACTATTTTGCAACCGGCAGCTCCATTACTCTGGAAACGTTAACAAGCTGCCCGTTCTTGAAATATCCAACTAATAGAACGTGCTTATTGTTGAAATAATGAAGTGCTCTTTGTCTGTCTTTTGGCAAAGCTGGAGTATTGGTTTCGCCATCAAATTTCTGCCTGCTCTCCAGCAATAAATTGTTTGGTAAGAAGCTGACCTCCAATGCATTCTCTTTCATTAAGTGGTCTGCGTGCTCCTGGGTCAAATATAGTCTGTTGTCTTCGTATTCAATATGTAAGAATCCCCTCACAGCCAGGATCTTGCCCGCGAAATTCTGAGGGTTCGATATGATCTTGACCATGGAGACTACCGACATTCCAGCAATGCGCTCAGCTACAGTCAAGTTGCGGGATACTACAAACGATTCTTTCTGCGGCTTCGAATAAGCGAGTTGATCGATGCACAATGCAAACACTAAATATGTAATTAGAAGTTTAATCACATCAATCTCCAAAATTCCTTCAGCAAAGAATGAACTAAATTACACTGACCTGCACCCTTTGATTTGAACGACTTAGAAAGTTAGACAACCCCTGATGAATTTATTTGCTTACCGCACTCGTGGGGGCGAGTATTATGGTTGTTCCAAGCGATACCTCGGAATTGTCTGGTGAGTTATAGAAAATTTCGTACTCGCCAGGTTCAATCGAACCAAGCTTAACTTCTGGACAGACGGCACTCTCGTATCGCCCATGAGCAAGAGTGCCCACTATCCAAATGTGAATCTGCTTCTTTCTGATCTTTGCAACCACTTTTCTTACAACTACACCAGAATTGATACCAACCGGCTTTTCCGTCACTGTCTTTGTGCCGCTTATATCACATTCAATTGGCAGGAAAATTGCTCCTTTTGCATTTCTGTGAGGTGTGCCTATCTTCAGTCCGCCTGTCGATTGAATGTCGTGCCAACTTAAATGCAACCACAACATATTTAGAATGATAAGTGAAAGCATAGTCACCGTTTTCCCGGAGAATTAGATGGGACTGGCGATATGCTGCCATGCGTAGCGCCTCCATTGGACTATATTATAGATTGTTTTAGTGTTGCCGGGAGATGAGTCTTCCCTATGTAGAGGTCCCAGCCCGTCGAGTCTTTTCAGACCTCTTTTGCAAAGGATGTGCAAGGCTTCCAAGTGTGCTAAGCATTCTTACCTGCTTTCTGATATTGGAGTGGTTTTCAGAGTTTGCATTCTTGCGTTTTTTTGGACAATACGCGCATAATACGTCCATTGCCACCATAGCCAGATGATTTGCGTCAATTGCCGCCACGAAGCTAATGCGACTGCATCGCACAGCGGAGATTAAACGCGTGTCTGATCTCCGCATTTCTTTTCATTCCCCGCTTTTCGCAGTTTGGGTTAAATGGCTGCTGTTAATTTGAAATACACGCAAGCTGTCTCTTGCTTTCTGTTTCTTCGACATCTGGCTACCTTACGCAAGGATCAGCTTGACTTAGACCATTAACACAGCGGTGAAAGGAGTTTAGAGACGAAAAAACGAATAATCTAAGTTAGTTTGACTTAGACCGAAATGTATTGTGCCAGGATGTTTTATGGACAAATTAAGCAACTGTCTAAGTTAGATTAATTGCCGCCGACATTTTGTGATTTTCAGCCTCATGTTTTGTCTGCCGGTTTGGCTTCTGCGCAAAAAGACTTGTGGAAAGATTGTTCTGAGCTTTGACCAGGTGACGGAAATTTGCAGAAGCAGAAACGAATCGTTTTACCTAGGAAATTTAGAATCAGAAGAACACAAGGGAATTGAAAGATAGAGAAAGATGCACCGCTGGCAGTAGCAGAGGAAAAGACAAAAGAAAAGAGATTTAGTCTTAATTTTTCATCTCGACTCACCCGCTTGAAGGAGGGAAGAAATCTGCAGCAAACGTGAGAGGCTTGTAAAACTGCTTTAGTACGCGCTCCTAGCGCATGGGTTTCTCTTGACCTTGGATATTCGCCAGAGCTTGTGGTATAGTCGAAGCCGAAGAAAGATAGAGAAAATACAAGAAAACTCGCGCAGCGAACCGTCGCCAGCGGCGCCGTAAGGCAGATATCGTCTTGAGTGTCAATGGGTGGAAATGCCCGATTGCAAAGGCAGGAGGCGTTTATCAAAGCTTC
>JAIEPM010000054.1 GCA_019748395.1 Candidatus Obscuribacterales bacterium | reverse complement strand
GTCAAAGACGCCGGTCTGGCCGGAGTGAACTTCGACGCATCCAATGTCGATGTTGCCATTATCGGAACCCCAATAAAAACTACAGTTCAACCGCTGCGCAGCGCGGACAAACTGGCAGTGGTCAACACGAAAGACTATCTTTACCAGATCGAGGTGACCGTCAACGGCACGGTAGAACCGCTTGTGACTCTGAGCGATTCTATTTTCGGAAAAGTACCAGGCTTAACCATACCAATGCCGATCACGGCAAGTTATCGACAGTTCTCCGAACATCCACAAGGACTAGCCCAATAACGAGGTTTCGATAATGCTGCTAAGAAAACGCCACTCTCGAATCTCATACAGAGCGTCAAGCGGAATGACCATGATTCTGGTTGCGCTGATGGCAACTTTGATATTGTTGCCGCTTGGCTTGTTCGGATTTGAGGTTGCCAGACTTAATATGGCAACAAAACAGCTAAAAGCGGCCACTGACTCCGCAGCACTTGCAGCCGCCATGCTCATGGCAAATTCTGCCACCACCGACACCGATAAAACCAAACAAATGGCTTTGGATTTTTACAAGCGAAACATGGTGATGAGCACCATGCTGGATAAAGCGACCCTTTCGCCCACCGTTGATACTGATTCGCCGAGCGCAGGCAATGCAACACTCGACCTGATCATTGATGACACCACCGGTAAGGTCACAGCCAAGGGCTCCTTCGGACTCGAACCGGCTTTCGGCAAGTTCCTCGGTTTAGGTTCACAACCGGTACACACTCATTCAGTCGCAGGCTATCAAGGCTTAACCGGAGATATCATAATTGCACTCGACGTTTCGGATTCACTGACACTGACCAGCGAATCCGCCCTGGTTAAAAGGAAAAAAGATCCTGTAACCAAGCAATACACATATACATTCGTCCGCAATGCGAAAAGCCATCCGGCAAACGGCCGCCTTGGCGCTCAGCCTTCAATACCGCCACTGGATAAATTCGACTTCGGACAGGCGCCGCTGGACAAGTTCAAAGACGCACCGGAGCAGATAAAAATTGCAGCTCTGGTGGAAGCCAAAAGAGGCAACCTGGACAGCGAAGCTGCTTTCAAAGCTGCCGACCTGGACAAGGGTCCCTTAAACGACTTTTTCCAGGATGGCGGGTTTAAGAGTGGCGAAGACGGCTTCAAAGCTGCATATCAAAAAACTGCAATCACTCACGTTTTGCCGCTGGCAGACGAGAAGGATGCAATCATCACTTTTATCAACGAAATCACAAACGCTGATGCACACCTTGGACTGGTCACTTTCGGAGGACGAAACTCCACCGGCAACGACACACAAAATACGTATCTCGACACCAGCAACCAGCCTTATCCTCACGTGAATCTGGATAAGAATAACGATAAGAAGCAATATATCATCGGTGCAATCTCGCCTGCGCTGACTCACAATGGCACGGATACCAAGGGAGCGATTCAGGAGGCAACGGCTATGCTCGAGAGTGACCAGCACCGCCAGAACCAGCCCAAAACAATCATCCTGCTCACCGATGGTGTTCCGACTACCGGCAGTCCATCAGGCGCTGCGAAGGAAGCTGGTAAAAAAGGCATAAGAATCATGGCAGTAGGTTTCTTCCAGAGTGATTATGCCAAGAATATCGGCCCGAAAGTTCTCAAAGGCATTGTTTCCAAGGCGAACTCAGAATTTCCCGGAAGCCAGCTTTACGTCGCTCCGACTTATCCGAAGCTTAAAGATGTTCTGAAGCAAATTTCGCACGGCACACTGGCTCTTATCAATGACTAAGCAGGACAAAATTATGTTGCCACATATAAGAAACTTTCGCCAGAATCGTGGCAGTGCCCTCTTCGAGCTTTGCGGGGTAGGCTTTTTACTCGTGACAATGGCTTTGATATCGGTAAACGTTGGGGTGCTAATCTTCGCCGCCTGGTTAAACGACAGCGCCTGCCGCGACGCCTGCAGAGCAGCTGCCCAACAAGACACAGCTGATGATGCTAAAAACGCAGCAATTATTGCTTGCAAACAATTTGCGACTCAGGCCGGCGACATCATCGGTAACCCGGTGGTGCTGGTTGATGATGCACACTTTCAATTCGAACCCTTCCTGGATGCGGACGGAAAACCACAACCGGAGCTGGGTCCGTTCGTGCGTGTATCTACCAGCCTGAATACTAAGCTTCCCGCAAAAGTAATATACTCCGACATTGGTTTCACCGACCAGCTTGTTTTCCAGCAAACATATACATTCCCTCTGCTGGAACCAGGTCCTTCGGACACGGACGACACCATAGACGATGCTGCAGCCCAGCAAGCCGAAGACGATCTATTGGATCAAACAAACACCGACAATGCAGACGGTGCAGACGAATAATAAATTCGAAGCCGGAATCTCGATAATTGAACTAGTCTATTTTTTCAATCCATAGATTCCAAGCAAGAAATCCATTGCCTGCTCTAGCGCGGCGGGATTATAAATCAAATAACTCGATACCACGCAAACCAGCGACCAGAAACTGGCAATAAATGGTGTCCATACAAGAAAGCAACGTGTGTCTCGTTTACCGTTTGCAAAAGCTAGAGCATAGAATAAAGCGGCCGCACCGGAAGCAATCGGCAATGCATACTTTTGAGTTAGTAAGACAATAAAAGCCGTTTTACAAAAGGTGAAAGCAATACCTTCAAACTTTTCACCATTGGTCTTTAACACAGGCGGAGTGCAGCATTCGGAACTATTCATAAAATGAGTCCTCTGCAATTAGTACTAACAATGAATTATGAATGATCTGAATACTGATTGTCGACAGCTATTTGCCTAGCCGTTTCTACTCGAGATCAGGATCGATTGAATCAGGCTTATTCTCGATGACGGGAGGCGGAGTGTAAGAGCGATCGATAATCTTCTTTGGTGGATACATATTCCACATGAGCTTGAACATTAGATATGCCAGACCAAATCCGAGAGCCGAGCCCAGAAGGAACAGAAAGGCTGTCGGAAGACTGCTGAATGCCGTAGAGACTGCGCCGATAGCAGTGCAGGTGCCGAACAAACCAGCCACAATCATCACCCAGCCGAGTGTCATGAAGGCGATGCCTTTAGCCAGAAAGACAACGACTGTAGTAGCCACGCTAAGAACCGTTTTCTCCTTCTTTTTTGGACTATGATGCATAAGTTGGCCTGCTGCAACTCGTTGCTGAGCATCCGCACATTTGTGACAGAGCTCATTGTCAGGCAAAGCCGGCTCACCGCACCAATCGCAAAACTTTTGAGTCATAGTACCTCTTGGTTTAGTTCGAACTGCCTTCGTCAGGATCAGGCTTATCGCCAAAAGCTGCAGGATTTTTGTTTATGCGCCTGGGCGGATTTACTCCAAGCATTTGATTCATCAACCAATATATTCCATAAGTCAAAGCAAAAGCAGCCACAGAAACCAGCAAATAAAACGCCGCCATGCCTGGATTTGAAACCGATGAAACTGCCACAATCGCAAAACAGCTGCCCCCTAGAACACAAACAATTCCCGTCCAACCCAGGATCATGAGTCCAATACCTTTGACTACCCAGAATGCTGCGGTAAGACAAACAGTCATTACTGTTTTCTCGTTTCTCTCAGGCGATGTCGGCTTGGAAATCAGCTCTCCGGCAGCAACACGACTTTGAGCCTCGGCACATTTGCGACAAAGTTCGTTTCCCGGAAGAGCAGGCTCTCCACACCAATCACAAAACTCAGGGCTCATGAACTTTAGCGTCCTCTTCTGATTTCCGACAATAAAGCCAGGCTATAGCAAAAGCCATCGAAACTGAGATTTCAAGACAAACCCATTGTGCCATAGAAAGTCCGAAAAACACTTCGCTTCGCTCCCTTAAGAACTCCAGCAAAAATCGGCTCAAGCCGTAAAGCAAGAAATAAATCCGAAAAAGATCACCCTCATAATGAACTCGTTTTCGCATAAACAATAAAAGAAGCAGTGTCGCCAATGCTGTAAGCGAGCTATATATCTGGGTTGGATGTCTTAAAGCTCCACC
The DNA here is from genome assembly GCA_019748395.1 of Candidatus Obscuribacterales bacterium. Classification (GTDB taxonomy): domain Bacteria; phylum Cyanobacteriota; class Vampirovibrionia; order Obscuribacterales; family Obscuribacteraceae; genus JAIEPM01. Next base: position 3,430 of record JAIEPM010000054.1, on the reverse strand, counting down.
CTGTTGGACAGCCCAGGGCAAAGCAGCGGCTGCTATACCATAGCAACAGCCACTGAAATAGCAACCCAATCTGCCAATTACTTCTCCCGAAGCTAAGGCCAGCGCGAAAGCATCTCCAGTCGAGCGTTCTATGCCAAGCCGTTTTTTCATCAACTCGACGGCAAGCCAGCCACCTAGTAGACCACCAATAATTGTTCGTCCATCAGGATGGGTCAAAACAAAAGCCGGGCTGACTCCGGAGATCAAAAGGAAAGCCAAACGCAATAATTTTGCACCAAGCAAGCCTCCGAAAAAGGCTGCGGCTAGCAACCAGGCTGACTGCACTTTAGTAAAACTATTTTTGCGTGAGCAAAAATAGTAAACACAGGCACCCACGACATAAGCAAGCGCAGTTAGAAATGTTCCAAATTCAGGCATCCTGAGTTCAGGCATTTGTTTTCCTGCCGGAGAGGGCTGCAACGTCAAGACCAGTGCGATAAAACATATTGTAGGTATCAAACGGAATAATGCGACCGTCACTGTGAACTATATGCACGCAAGAACGCTTAACTGAACGCACGTCAAAATTATATGCATCCAGAAATTCCATAATGATGACTCGAAATATGTTCTTATAGGAAAGATTCGACGGATGTTCAAGCCGCGGCAAGCAGCATAGTAAATCACCAACTGCGTGCGAGGAGCTCCCTGGCGTCTGGCTCAGTGAGAAAAGTTCGAACAAACGTTTTTTAATTGCCGGGTCGTTTTCATACTGGATAGTATTGCGCCCGCCATTTAAAAGCACATCCTCACCGATAAGCCCGGACAGTGGAACGGTTTTACCATCGGCTTTCAAAACATAAGCCATGGCGATGCAATCAGGATGGCAGGGAACAGGAATAATGTCCTCGGGGCGAAAAACAGAGGATTGTGCCAGAATCATCTGCCGAACTTCGCCAAGAGTAAGACGATCTTTCGAAGGATCAAATCCTTCCAATCTTCCGGCAGATTGAATCGGTTGAAAAGTCACACCGCGAATGCAGGGCTGAGCAAGCGCAAAATCAATTATTTCGCCGATTTCACCGTCATTTAGCCCTTTTGAAAGAGTCACAACCAGCGTTGTCGAAACATCAAACTCGTTTAAATGATTAATGGCTTTTCTGCGAGTTTCACTAAGATCAACGCCTCTCAATTGAAGCAGCGGCTCAGACTTCAAACTGTCGAATTGCAAATATACTTCAAAACCCGGCATGTAAGTTGAAAGTCGACGAGCGAATTCTTTGTCTTGAGCAATTTTGATGCCGTTGCTGTTGATCATCAAATGCTTAATGGGTCTGGCCTTGCAGAGATCCATAATCTTCCAGAACTCAGGGTGAATAGTCGGTTCACCACCGCTCAGTTGTACAACATCAGGCTGCCCTTCATTCTTAACGAGCTCATCGAGCATGAATTCAATTTCGGCAAGTGATCTGAAACCGCCTTTGCTCGGACCGGAGTCGGCGTAACAAATTGGGCATTCCAGATTGCAGCGTTCTCCCAGTTCCAATAAAGTCAAACAGCTGTGCTGTTCATGGTCAGGACATAATCCGCAATCATAGGGGCATCCAAATTCGGTTTTAGTATTGAAGCGCAAAGGCATCTGACCGGCTTTCAAGAAATTGCGGCAGACTTTGTAGTACTCAATATCTGTTGAGATCAGAACCTTCTCGTGCCCGTGCTCAAGACAGTTCTTGAGCATATATACATTTTCGTTCTGGAAAATAATTTTCGCTTCTGCTTTCTTCAAGCATTTGGAACAAAGACTATTAGTCAGCTCGTAAAAAATATATGGTCTCTCTGGAGAACTCAAATTCATCACTCCAATAGCACTTAACTAGAGACACGAATAAAGGTAACCAACAGATTCTACACCCTGTGAGCATCGCCTTCTAGACGGCATGGAAAGACCGCCTCAAAACGCGGTCAACTAAGCCGGCTGGAAGCCGGCGCTCCCAGGAGCTTTTGCAAGAAGAAATACTCTGAAAAGAGAGCCCCGAAAACAAGGCTTCGGGGCTTCTTTTGATTGAGTTTGAGAAAAAAGCGACTAGGCTTTAGCAGCAGCAGGTTGAGCTGCGCTCTTTGCCTGATCCAACGCGTCTTGCAGCTGTTTTTCATTTTCATGAGTCAAGGATGTTTTCAAGATTGTTCCACCCATGCCTTTGAGCTCTTCAAGAACTTTGTCGGTGGTGACTTTGCGTACCAGCACAAACAAAGCGGATGAGCCGGGCTTCAATGTTTCAGAAAGGTTTTTCATGAAAGCATCGTTGATGCCGACATCCGTCAAAGCACCGGAAACAGCACCGGACGCAGCACCAATTGCAGCTCCGAAGAATGGGCTCAAGAAAAGAGCGCCAATCAAAAGCCCCCAGAAGGTGCCGCTGACTGCGCCGTAGGATGTCGGATCCCACATCTGGTGCAATTTGATTTTGCCGTCTTCCTTTTTAACGGCAATTACGGCATCTTCCAGATCAATCAAATATTCTTTCTGCATCTTCAGCAGAGTCAGGCGAACTTCTTCAGCCTTATGTACATCGTCGTAACCAATTACAATCAATTCGCTCATGACAATCTCCTTGCTCTGCAATTTCGATCTCGTTGATACTCTCAACGCATATTCAATTGTGATGCGAGAACCGGCGCGAAGGCAAAACTGCACATCTTATTTTAAGAGCCGGGTAATAATTCGATGTCCGGAGAGTTCATTTCCTCTTTGCGACCATCAATCTTTAATTAGACCCACTTTGATTAAATGCTTGGCAGCTTCACGGTAACTCAGATTGCTCAGCAAGTCACGTTTATCCTTAAGAAATTTCTTTACTGCCCGCGGATTAGTCTTGCTGTGTTCTCGCAAGGCCCACCCAATTGCCTTGCGTATGAAAAATTCTTTCTCGTGAGCAAGTCGCAAACAGTGTTCGAAAAGCTGCTCTTCATCAGTCTCCTTTTTATGATGTATATGAACAAGCAGACTTGAACGGCGAATCCACATGTCTTTGTCCTTGTTCCACTTATTCATCAAAGACTTGAGCGCCTTGCGCTCTTTCAAATACACATGACCTACAAGATTAATTGAAATAGCATCAACAAAATCCCACCACGCGCCTTCTCGAATCATTTGCTCATAGAGATCCATAGACTCAAGACAAACGTGTTCTTCAAAAAGCTCAGCATAATTTATTGCCAGATATTTTTCTTCGCGATGAGGCTGTTGCCAGAGCAGAAGAACGGTATCTCTATATTCTGATGCCGATGCCGGGCGAAATGAGTTCTTCATGACCTTCAGAAGCGGCAGGCGATCTGGTTTCTGCACTCCATAAAACGGCATATCCGTTTTCATATAGGCAGCCATCTCAACAGCTTTCTTCGGATCTGAAAGACGCTGCAATTCAGTTTCAAGCAACTTAATTAGATTTTT
>JAIEPM010000159.1 GCA_019748395.1 Candidatus Obscuribacterales bacterium | reverse complement strand
GCCGTTTAGTCGTTCAGTTGTTAGGTTGGTCCACATCGGGAGTGATGTGTCGCACTGAGGATGAAGCAAACGATTTGTTATCAGACTGGGTGTCCAGCGGTCGGATGAACTATTTTGTATCTGCAAGATTCCCAAGAACCGCCGCAAGGCTATGCCTGATGTGGGAGCGTATTTTGAATGAAGGATTTACCTCATACTGGTTGTAGTTTTAAATGTCCACACTGTTTCAAATCGAAACTTCGAATGTGTTTCTCAGTTGGCAGATGCCGTCTAGCAAGGGACCACCATTAGCTGAACGCTGGAATATTGCAAATGGGCATCTGCGGCTCCGCGGGCTTAGTAAGAATTTTGTATTAAAAGGCATTTGGAAAGCAGACACACCCAATCTCACTGCAGAGATAATGCCCACTAGCGGACCTCCTTTGTATGAACAGACGGATTACAAGGTTTATCTTCGCTCTCATAACGGTCAGATCCTTTCCTTGCTTCATCGCGACCCGAGCATTTGTAGTGGGCTTGTCGAAGAAGAAAACGGAAGCCTGCTATTCGGTTCCATAAATTTTCGAAATGACGTTGGACTAAGTTCATTTACCGTCACCGTGGACGGAATACCAGAATTCGAATTTGAAATTGAAATCTTCCCAAGCAAACTTGATTATAAGGAGGACTATGAACGCCTCATTGCCGAAACTCAGGAATATGTTTCTGGTTTGGTTTTCGAGTATCTGCGTTCAACCTACCGGCTGAGTTTTCCAAACCTACCCAAGCAGTCAAGCCGAGTCGAGTGGCTGTTGTTGCTGAAAATGATGATCGGAGAACTCGAACAAGCACTGCACTACATTGCTCAGCATCCTGTTCGTCGAATCATCAGGAACACAGAACCAGTTCGAGCAGAGCGCATTAAGCGATTTGATACCAGTGTGCGGACAGCCATTCAAAGACAAGCTGGCTATGGTGCACCAGCCAGGTTGAGCGAGTCCCTAATGGTTCGTCGACACTTACCTGCCAGGAAAGCCAGCAGTACTCTGGACACACCAGAGCACAAATGGCTTGCTAATCAGCTTCAACGCATTAGGGAATGTCTGCTCTCAATAAAATCCAATGAGCTTTGCAGAGACAAGACAGAACGTCGGTCGAAAATCATTGAGGAATTGGAAGTGTTTGAACAACGCATCCTCTCCCTGCAAAAGCTCGAACCGTTCACTGAATGTGAAGGGATTCCACCAGCCGGATTCGCTTCACTTCAATTATTGACAGCGCCCGGATACAAGGAAGCTTATCGAGCATGCACACTCCTTTCTCTTGGATTGCAAATCGAAGGTGGACCAGTAAACCTTTCATTGAAGGAACTAAGCTTACTTTACGAGTATTGGTGTTTCCTTTCAGTAATTCATATGATTGCCGAACTGCTTGAAGAACCAATTCCAGTAGAACAAATTGTGAAAGCAAAGCGATCTGGACTTGAGATTTCGCTTGAGAAGGGAAAAGAAAGCCGGGTGCATTTTAAGACAAACCAGGGCAGACAAATCACTGTGTCCTATAACAGGCACATAGTTGGTGCTTCTGTACTCACTCCACAGAAGCCCGACATCATGATTACGTTTGAGGATGCCGATTGGCCAGCACTAAGCCTTTTGCTTGACGCTAAATACCGCATCAAGTTTGACAGAGATTATGTCGAACAGTTTGGTGCTCCAGGACCGCCAATTGATGCAGTCAATGCTCTGCACCGATATAGAGATGCAATACTCGAAGCAAATGTCAAAGTGCTAGATGATCGTCCCAAAAGAACTGTAATCCAAGCTGCGGCACTTTTTCCATTTCGTGAACATGAATCAGGAGAATATCGTCAAAGTAAATTGTGGAAGTCTATCGACAAGCTGGGAATAGGAGCTATTCCGTTTCTTCCAGAAAGCAAAGATTACTTCAGAGAATGGCTGCTGTCCATTCTTCGTCATGGAGGCTGGGAAATTTCAGATCGTGCGATTGGGTATCATTCTCAAGACAAAGCCAGGGACTGGCAGAATGCTGCAGCAGAAGCTGCATTGATAGCAGTGCTTAGGTCAGAAAATAGCAGCGAGCATTTGGACTGGATAATTAGTAACCAAACTTACTACATGCCGCTGCATAAATCGCAGTCTAGGCAATTGAATACGAAGTGGATAGCAATATACTCCCCTTCTGCAATTCGAAATCCGGGAGCCGTTACACATCGCGCTCGCGTATTAGATATTGAAGTTCTTCCGAGGCACCAAATTTCAACTCCCTGGGCTGCAGCCCATACTAAGGATGATCTTCAAGTTGTGTTTCGGCTCGACAAAATGGAAACACTTAAGCGTCCAATTTTGAATCTAGATCAGAACGATCGCGGTCAAAGATTCTCTACTCACCGGTGGTCCTCGCGATTGTCAGTTGAACGCGCAAAGATTATTTCAGAACTTTTCCTCGAGTCCGAATCGGAATGGAGATTATATGAAGAATTGAAGGCCGCTCAAATTCAATTCCATCTCGAACCTGTCCAGCCAGGGCCGCTTGACATTCGACCCGAAGGCTGGCGTACATGGTTTGTTATCGATAAAACGGGGCACCGAATAAGATTTGCAGGAGTTCATGGAATTTTGATCAGACCTCAATTTGGTCGAGAGAAACTTATTGCAAAAATTGCTGACGTCATCAATTTCCTGTTGGGTACTGGACAGAGTGAAATCACCTGAGGCGGAGCAAGGTCGGTAGGAGTCTGCCAAAGATTGTGGTCATCCTTCGTAGCGGCTTCATTCCTTGGATACACAATTAAAGCAGAAGGCCAAAAAGTTACTTCAGTCTGATTCGATATTTGCCTTGAATTTGGTGCGAAGCTTCTAGGCGTGGGTAAAATCGCGGTTCCAAGGAAAGCCAAATTGTGTTCAGAACATCAAGCAAGTTTGAAAGACACTCTTGCAACTTCTGTTCTGCCTCTTCCAAGCTCCCTCTAACTCTTGTGTCTTTCATTCTAAATAAGGACGACCACCACTGAAGCTGCTCTTCGACTGCCCTGGAATTAAGTTGATGATTTTTTGCAATCCAGATCTCTTGGTCCTTCATTACAAGCTTTGCGATTTCCGGACCATGCACAATCGCATTTCGGGGAATTGCTATCGCACCCACTGCCGCGTAAAATCCATGCAATGTGTCTTCCCCCACAATTGGCGTCAAGAATTCCTTGATTACATCTGACCGTGTTTTCCAGTCTCTAAGAGAACTGGTGCGGTACTTTATATCAGCCCATGATGCTAACTCTTCGATTTCAGCAATCCACTTGAGCAGAAACAGCTGTGATTGTTCGGCAACATTCCCAAGATGAGCGAACCCGTCGAAGAGGCGACACTCGGTGAAGCACCTGTATGAAAAATGGATGTGTTGCACAGAATAGACAAGACCAGTCATTACTGAATAGTGTATCTGAGCCAGTTGTATAAGATCATCATCAACGCAGGTCCGAATATTAGTGTTTGCAGAGCGCACCGGAAAGAAATCGATCCTCCGAGTTATAGGTAGAATGCAACTTCGCCACATTCTTTCATAGCCGGGAAATCTTGCTTCTAGGGAGTAGTCGCAAAAAAGACGTTCTACTGGGTCACCATCCTCTTTCAAGTTAAAAGCCGATTCAAACTCAACCAAGTCAGCCATGGTGAAAGCTATTTCGCCATCGGAAGAGAATTCCTTATCTCCGAGAATGGATTCAAACAAGAAAGCACGTGGGAAAGGTTTTTCTGGATCTATGTTTCCAGAAGGTGTCGGCAATGGCTTTCCTTCACAAACATCCAGTCCAACGCCGCATTCATTCCATTGCTTTTGCCAATCAGATTTACCTTGCCAATCGTCCGGGAGAAAAAGCGATAGTTGTTTCTTTTCTTCGGAGACACGCAAGAGTCTAACATTGGACGGATTTGGTGAATTTCTAATCGACTCACTCCAAATCTTTTCTAGCCAGTCTGCAACCATTTTTTTACACGCTCCAATGACGAAATCCTTTTTTATGCGAGGTCCGCATCATTTTTGTATGCCGCGTCTTTTCGTGCTCAAATAACTGTTGTGAAATTTGAAAACATTGATGTATATCGGGATGAGAATTGACCATTCTGTTTTGCCTTAGTAGATATGAATTTTGACTTCCGCTACTATTGCAAACCGTGCTGTGTATACAATAGGGCAATACCGTAGGTGCCTTGCGTCATGATAGTTACATTCGACACCATACTTACTACAAATACTCTCATTGATTACATCTCTGTTGCCACTCGTGCAGATTCGCAGCCACTTCGGAGTCTTCTTCCACATGCCCCCGTTCGAAGCTTTTTAGGCGGCAAGTTTTTTTCTTTGTTGCCCAGTAATCTATAAAATAAGTCTCCCTTGCTCGGCAGTGTGGGCAACTTTTCACGATGATGAATGGATGAAGATTGATCCATTCTCCCTGATCAAGTTCAATGAATAAATCGTTCTTAGTCAATGCCCGAGGAAATGTTACTTCTTCTTGAGCGAGTCCAGGGTGATCACCCGAATAACGCAAACATCGCAAGTTCACTGAAGTTCCATACCTTAGTGGATTGATATCTTTGATTTGACGAATGGGATGTCTAGCGAAAAAGCTCAGAAATTCCAAAGCTGTGCGAAATCTCTGTTCAATGTAGATTATTTGGTCGGCGTATTCCTCTTCAGTCTTAGGACCTCTTCCGTGCTTGAAGTCATTGATGGATACGATGATTTCTTCACAAGCTTTTCCAAATGGTCTTTTCAGGTTCCCTATACCCAATGCACTCAATGACTGACACAAAAGTGCATCTTTAAATTGCCCTAGATATTCACCCGTTGCTTGAATAATCTGCCTCCAGTGTCCCGGCGATATTCCAGATGACCAAAGTGATTCAGGTTGATGTTTGAGTGACGGTCTTTCATTTTCCTTGATCAGTGCCATCTGCACGGAGCCTAAAAATGCAAGAAGGTTTTCGCAAACGCGAAGTATCTCTTGATATTTTTCAGCTGGACTGACAATACTCTGCAAAAGGCGATATCCGAATGCAAGAGGAAAAGGATAAAAGTTCGCCACTTGAAAGTCAAAGTCGTTTACAGATTTTAGACAACTCTCCAAAAGTGCAATATTGTCACCCAACCTGATAAGGTTCGTACGCATCAACGCCGGGTCCGTTGAACGTAAACACGACTCCCTATCGGTTTCGAGCATCACTAATTTATCTTTGATTAGTGCTTCAACCTTTGCGGATAGCGCAAATGATTGCTGAAATATGTGGTCTCCGACGGGAATCTCTAATTGACAAATATCTCTAGGCGATAACCTAAGGCAATCATGTAGCGTGCTACACCCAGAAATCATATGTCTAAGGGCAGCATCAGAGCTTAAGTATTGGCATATGAAGTCGGATGACACAGTCCCGTTCTTTGGTCGAATGACTATTGTTGAGTCAGTCGCGCAGGCGTTAATTTCCTCAGGTACAAGCACAAAAAATGGTTTGCCTCGGGTCATCCGACGGCAAACTATGTCACCCGCAATCAAACGATATTTACCAGGAACGGACTCCTGACTAACTCTTCGAGATTCGTCAAGGAGCAACCCTTTTGAGGAGATGCCAGAGCCAGTTAAAAGACAAATCCCTTCAGGGTTCTCGTCCACAGTTAGCTTTGCAGTGGGCAAACCAAGGAATACGTCACACATCTCGCTAACAGAAGCTACGGGGCCTAGCTCCCTCACTGTTTCTTGAAACTTGCTGATCAAAGGATCGTTGGAAGCAACATGCCAAATTTCATTTGATTTAATTTTAGACAGAAAACCCCTTGTTGGCTTTATTTTACGGTCTAACCAGTTTGTTGCGCTGGTATACCACGATTGTTCGGTAATATTATGCTGGACCAGCTCTGACTGGATTTCATCAAATAATGTCTCATTGTTATCCCCGCCGAGAACCATTACCGACCACCTAAGTTGTCCATATAAAGGGCACTGTCCTTGCCCCTCTATTAATGCAGCCAAGCTAAGCTTATTTGAGAGCGCAGTTCGAATTGAATTGGTGCTTTGAAGGAAACACCAGCTACTCGGGCAAATTGCCGTAAGTGCTTTGATGGGCTTTTCCGAAAGTTTTGCTAGGATTACAGAAAATAGTTCTCTCGCTTGCCGCCCGGAAACAGTTTTTGGTGTCTCTTTACTCACGGCGGTCAGACGACCCCAAATTGTTTCATCAACAATAACGCGACTGGATCCCGATCTTTCGAAAATATCGAAGAGCTCTGCTAGATTTGATGGTCTTGCAACTTGTTCTTGAGTTCGTCCTTGTTGCAGTGCGTCCTCCAAAAACTTCTCTAGCTGATCATAAGAAGGGACATCATTTTGCTCAAAGGCAATTCCACTATCGCCGTGCTTGAAGTAATATTTGATACCATCTGTGCCACCGTACCAAATAGACGGAATGCGAACATTCCGCGATATTTGAGCCTCTACCATCCATGCCAGAGTAAAATATCCGATATGTTCTTTTGATTCCAGCAGTAAGTAAAGATTACCTTGCGGATCGAATAAGCCAAAGTCTACTGTAGGAACGGTCTTTAAGGCAGATGTATCGAGACTCATATCACAGCGGATTTGACTCTTCGTCCAGCCAGCCGAGATCAATTGTTCAAATACTTTCTCTTGGAAGTTATTTGTTGGGTTCAGCCTAGATTCGAAAGCCTGATCTTCAAGTTTTATTGGACCCAACTTGGCTACGTCAACAATTATTGAATTCAATGTCTGAGACAGTTTGCCGAACCATCTCCAGGGTTTTGCTGTAATCACAATACACGACAAATCCGAGCTTAGGATCGGAGATAAGCTGGACAATTGAATGAACAATTCATCGTTTCCCGAGATCAATTGGTCGTTGTTCATTGTGTCGTCGCTCATCCCTCATCATTCCTTATATTTGCTACTGTCCAATTTGATCAAAAATGTCGCTCTCTTATGACAAGGCTACATTGCTAAAACAGATCGTCTCGACCGCTCATTCATTCCAAATCCCAACTCAGACCTTTTTTTGTTCGGTTACTCGATGCAAGACTCCGTGGCTAATTAGCAGATCTATGTGTTCAGTGATCTGTTTACCAATGTTATTTCCGCGGACTACAATTCCTAGCTCCATATTAAGGTTAAGGGCATGCTCCGTGAGATTTGCACTTGAAATAAAAGCTTGACTATTGTCTACGACGATGCATTTTGCATGTAACTTGCCGATGCGTCCATTCTCATCCTTCTCTCGCTGTTCATAGGGCCATACGTATACTTGTGTGTGTGCGAGCCCGTCTGTGATAAACTCGTGCATTGAGGACATCGTCATTTGACCAGCCGTCTCATGTTCAGAAGACTCCAAAACGCACCGGATAAGAACGCCTTGCTTTGCTGCAAGACATAAAGCATTCATTACCCC
>JAIEPM010000284.1 GCA_019748395.1 Candidatus Obscuribacterales bacterium | reverse complement strand
AGTGTCATTGCTGCTTTGAGCGGGGATAAAACGAAAAGGAGATCAAGCAATGAGAGACGGTATTGAGAAAGCCAGGAAACTTGTATTTCTTGTTGTCTTATTATGCCTCATGTCCTTACTTATGCTTTCGCTCATGACCGATAAGGCGCTTCGCCAGCCGCTTCCAACAGAAGCTGAAGCGCCTTCTGGGTCCAGCTCCTCTTCTGCTGGAGAAACTGCCGCTTCGACTAATGCTCTCTCCTTTGAAAATATTCAGCCCCGAGCTCTTGAACAGGTGAATGTGGCAGGAAATCGAGTCATACTTTCCACCGCTCTTTCTAGAACTTGTCCGACCATACTTTATTTTCACAGCAATAATTGTTCATCTTGCAGGCAGATGGAAGCTCTTTTAGAAAAGCTCGCCGGAGCGGATACTAATGTGAAAATTGCCAAGGTCGACATCGATCAAGCTGCTTCCGGCAGTCCTGATTTTGATTCTCCGGTAGCTCAACAATTTGATCTTCATTACACGCCATATTTCCGTATTTACGATGCTGAGCGAAACTGTCTGATCTCGGGCAAGGAGGCTAAGGCGGAGATTAAGCTGATGTTGATGAAGTATGGTATTGCGCGCTGAATTCAGCGCTTATTTTGAAGCGACTTTATTTAACTCGGCGCCGCAATGAACGCAAAAACGTTGATTCAAAGGATCGCTTTTGTTGCAATTAGAGCAAACTACGCCGAGCTCTGTTGTAGGTGGATTTTGTGCTGCCTGACTGACGCCTGCTGCTCCTTTAGCCTGAGCTGCAGCCTCTTTCTCTCCATCTCCCGTATGTGCCGAGACGCGCAGGCGGGAGAATTTGATCATTTTGTTTTGCATGAGAAAATCTGCGACTGTCCAAAGCAATGCTTGTGGACAATCATTGAGTTTCTGGAGGATTTCATCAAGCGATAAGCGGCCTGTGCATTGATCCCAGAATGCATTTGCGACATCTAAATAAAGCGCATTTACTTGCTTTCCGCTTTTGTGAAATAGTGCTTCGAGCTGGCCGGCTTGCTTGTCTTTCGTATGATGAACAATCATGTCCGGCGTCTTCAAATGTACTTTTGCATCAGCGGCGGCATCACGTATTTGCAACGAGAAATCAATCAATTCGAGCATCGGCATGCTTACTCTGTAAGAGCCGCCCATAGCTTTTACTTCGGATGCGGTCTGGGCATCAAGGGTCGATAGATCTTGCAATCTGTAAGATCCCTCTGTAAAAGTGCTGATGAATTCAAGAATGGCTGCGTCTCCGCAGAGTTCTCCCAGTCTGGCTTTGCTTGCTTTGCCGTTTTCTAAATAAGCCCAGAAAACTCTTCCCTGAAAACTGGAAACAGTCAGTATGCCGGCCTTGCCCATGGCTTCCATTTTTTGCAAAATCAAAACCGGATCAAATGGAGAGTTATTCGATTGATTGCGGCTCTGGGCACGAGACATAAACTCCTGCGGCACTTTCTCCGTCGGCAGAACTAGGGCGGTCGATTTGCGGGAGCGTACATATTCAAGCGCAATCATCGCTTCTTCCAGCGTTTCTTCCGGTGCTGCTGAAGCTTTCATTCTCGAGATACCGCAAGAAACAGACCAGTTAGGCAGTCCGTGAGCCCAGTTTTTTCTTGAAAGGATAAATTCGCTGACTGATTCGGCAAGTTCTTCGGCTTTTTTAACATTGCTGTCTTCCAGAATTAAAAGGAAACGACAACCACCGACTCTATATAGATAATCGGAAAAACGAATGCGAGAGCTGGCTTTTTTGAATCTTACGCTTTGCTCAAGCCCTGAAAGTAGAGTCTGGGCGAGTTCTTGAATTAACTGGTCGATTGTGCGCGGTCCATAACTGTTGGTCATGATGCGGAAGCTGTCGCCTTCGAAAACCAGAAAAATAGTTTCCGATTTGCCTTCTTCGTAATTGGCTCTTGCAGGCAAGTTCTGCAGAGTCTCGGAGAGTGACATGAGATTTCTAGCCCCTGTGAGATGATCATGGCGACTCAACCAGTAGGCTGTTTCGTAATTAGAAATGACATGCCAGAGCGGATCTATTTGCTCGGACAATTTTTTGATGATGCGCTCAAGCTTCTGTGCTGAAACATTCTCTTTCTTGATCACAAAGTAAGCAATAAAAGCTCGCGCTTCGCCGTTGTATTCAATGGGATCGATCAGGCAATATTCGCATCCCAGCTCGCTGCTTGTTTGCGCCATTATTTTGTCGCCAAGCTCATCCTTTGCCAGCCAGACCAGCCCGCTGATTTTTCTAACCGTATTTAGAAAACGACCGTTGCCGATGCTTGCAATCTGCTTTAACTGTTCTTCTGTTAAAGCGAACGAATCAATTACATGTATTCTTCCTTTTTCGTCTAAAGCAAATCCGAAACCGGCTTTTAAAACTGTGTCGAATTCACGAGACATGCCGTCCAGCACCAGCTTGCAAACCGCCGCTGCGCTGGTCTGATTTACGGTTTGCTTTACCAGCTCATCAATAAAGCGATCCTCAACTTCGCGGGCAAATACACCCGATAAATCAGATCTGGCAGCCGACATGCTGCGGCTGTGTTCTTCGCTTATTGCCTGGAATCGTTTTTGGACACCATCAGAGAGAGCCTGGATTTCAGAGCTCACATAAGAGGCTGTTTTGTCCGGAATATCCTCGCCGCGCTGCAGGCTGTCTGTGGCTTTTTTAAGCGGCAAGCCCAGGAAAATCAGGTAAGCTCCCAGGAAAGCCGCAGCGTTGAATAAGGCTGCCAGTGCAAGGCTGGCTGATGGAATTTGGGCACTTAAGACACCTTTTTGGAAAATGCTTTCAAGAATGCCGGGACAGCTGAATCCCATGCAAATTGTTGCGCCCTTATCATCGAAAGGCCGGCAAAGTTCAATATAACGATTGCCGTTGAAATCTATTTGTTTTGTACTCTGGCTGCTCGGCGGCGCCTCGGTGATCGCCTGAGGACGATTACCAGCAACGACTTTCTTGTTTTTATCGGTCAATTGCAACCAGGATAGATCGAACTTCTGTGCAATGTCGGCGCAATGTTTGTTGTTTCTCGTTTTCTCAGCTTTAAGCTGGCTGCTCGCTTTTTCGGCGATAATTTCGTAAGCAAAGTTCGAAGCTGAGGGAGCCAGAATGTCGACCAGCACCCAAATAGGAATCTGGGCTAGGATAAAAACGCAAATTGCTCTTGGCACAAAGCTACTAAGTTTCATACCAGCTATCTTGCCCGATTTTTTTCGGCCAATAACTGAAGGGGACTTGTCAAAGACTTCCTGCCGGACTTGAATTAATCCTTAAGCCGTATTCATGTGTCAAAAGGAGACGGTACTATGTGGGTATGTTGCAAAGAGGTTTGGGGAGCAAAATGAAACAGTACAGACAGGGCGACGTACTTTTGAAGCAGATATCGGCAATTCCCAGTGGCGCGCTGAAAGCCCCGGCAGACGGCGACAGGGTTGTTCTGGCTTATGGGGAAGTAACAGGTCATGCACACGCAATTGAAGCGATACAGGCGACAATTTATAAATCCGGTGCGCAGGAGTTTATAGAGGTTTTGCCGGGTGCAGTCCTTCGTCATGAAGAACATGCCCCCATACCGGTTGAGCCTGGCATTTATGAAATCGTTCATCAGCGCGAATACGAGCCGAATGCCTTCCGTCGAGTAATCGATTGACTTGATTTTGATACCGTATCCGGTGAGTCCCCCATTCCTATCATTTACTAAGGAATTTGGGGGATTGTCATGATAAACTTCCCTGTCTATTCGTAACAGGGACGGCAATGCGCTTTCTTGGAATCTCAATTCTTTCTTTCAGCCTCGCTTTTCTGGGAGTGGGAGTACTGGCTGCAGATCTGGATCTCGAGGGATCGCAAATTCTTGGCAAGCTTGAAAAAAAGTATTTCGGACATTTATTCGAGCAGGATGATGAGAATGCCCGGGTTTCCCGAATTGAGGAGCTCGTTTTCGGCTCTAAGGCTGAAGGGAGCATTAAAGAACGTCTTGAGAAAATAAATCAGCTCCTCCCCAAAGAAGAGGCTCAGGAGCAAAGCCCTGATCAGCAAGCTCCAGTACCCAGAAAAATTCGCTCGACCAAGCGCATGCTCAATAGTTTCAACCCGCCTAGTGAACTGCCCGATGCACCGAGCAAGCGAAGCCTGGCTGAAGAAGAATCTTTTGAACTGGGAAACGATGTTCGAGTGGACGGTCTGGAAAAATCCATAGTCGGTATCAGTCACAAGGGTGAAACTCTTTCTGCGCGCATTTGCCGCATGGAAAACGTAGCTTTCGGCGGACCATCCAATCAAATGGACTTCAATCGGCGCCTGAAAGCTCTCGATATGTTCTTGATTAACAGGAATCAGAGTCAGGCTGCAGAGGAAGAAGAGTCCGAGCGTCTGCGGAAAGCCCAGGAGGCTGAAGATCTTAAACAAGCTTCAAGTCAAGCGGCTTCTGTTGCCGGAGCTCCTTCGTCCCTTCCCTCGGCAGGCACTCGGCCCGGCGCTGTCGTTCCGCAGAAGCCGCCAGAGGCGGCTTCTGCTCCGACTCAGTATCCGCACCTGGATTATCTGGAGAAAAATATACTGGGTGAACTGCACAACAATGAGAACATAAACATCCGGATAAAACGCCTGGAGATAATAGCGCTGGGCTCGGCTTCCGGCTCCGAAGATTTAACTGAAAGAATTGCAGTTCTTGATGCTTATGTTGAAAAGCTACTACGTAAACGTGGTTTCAATGATGGACCGGTTAATCAGAGCGCTCAAAATTCCGTAAGCAGCTCAAAGCAAAAGTTGGCGACAATTGGGAATACGCTTTTAACTGTTTCCGGTCTTGGAGGATTTGCTGCTCTGGGCGGTCTTGGTCCTCGCATGCAGGGCGCTGCCAGGCAGCCTGCCGCTCCTGTCGAGATGGCGGCAAGCGATCCGTCCGAGCAAGACCCCGTGGCTTATTCTCCTGTTCCTCCTGCCGCCGGAGCAAGGCTCATAAGTAAGGTCGGCTGGTGTGAAGTGCAATTGTATGGACATACTTTTTCGGCGCAACATTTGCCGGACCGTTTGCGACAGCTAAGCTCGGAGCTGCAAATCGGCACTAATAAAAGCGGCGTTCAGTTAATGGATGATATTGGACCGATGATCAGAGCCGTTCAAATACGCAGACCGGCAAGACCGATTGGTGTTAGCCCTCAGGGTCCGGCTAATTTCTAATTTTCAGTCTTTTTTTCGCTTTCAGTTTTTGACTCTTCCTGAACTTCTTTCTTTTCAGTTTTTTCCTGAGCTTCCGCAAGCTCGTCAGCTGCTTTTTCTCTGGGTTTAAAAAAGTCTCCAAGCTCGGTGCTGATGGCGCTTTCCGCGAGCTTGTGGTTATAGCCTGCACGCAATTTTTGATACTGCGATTGAATCGTTTCGTTAGTATTGGCGATGGAAATTTCAGCCGTGTTCAAGATCGGTTTGCCGAAAATGCCGGTTAATCCGGTTCGCTCTTCAGCTCGCTTTTTTGCCTCATTTAAGCGGGTCTGCTTATCGTCGGTTTTGCTCTCGTTAGTATTGGAATTGTCTTTTGACTCTTCCTCTTTTGCACCTTCGGCAGGCTTGCTTTCGTTGTTTTGCACAGCTCAGATCCTTAGAGAATGATTCATCATCACTTATTGTAGCAGCCCGAAAAAAGCATTCCGGGGAAATTGTCGATTTTATAGGGTATAGACAAGCGCTAGTGTGGGATTTCGGCTTTTCTCAGACCCTGATAAATCGCTTTGCTCATGATCTGGTGGCCTGCTCGGGTAAAATGGAGCCCGAAGAAGTTCGGACTTTCCTGCATTGGTGCTCGTTGCGGAAACTCTTTGTTTGCTTCAATGATCTCAAAGCCGTTTCTTGCTGCTGCCAGTTTAAGTGCTTCGATTTCTTTGTAATAGAACATCGAGTTGTTGAGTGCAGGTCCTGTAGCCACGAATAATTTGCAATTGCTCCGTTTGCACTCCAGATTGAGTGCGTTGACTATGGCTAGTGCAACATCGATTTTTGCATCATTCAGCTCAAAAGCCTGTTTGATTTCCATTGTTGTGGGACTGCTGTTTCGAGAGGCTGAAATAAATGCTTTTTGCCGCTTAAAACTGCTTTCTCCGGGTAGCTGGTAAGTCAAAAGCTCCGGGCGAGGCGAAACAGCCTTCTGCTGCGGAAGCCGGCTTAGAAACTGATTCCACGCAAATGAAAATGGTTTTCCCAGACTTTTCGTAAGAAGCTGATAGCTGCTGTTCGAATTGTTCAAATCGAGATTCAATTTACTCAGCACCGCAAAAATCCTGCACTTTCTTCGAAAATTTTCGAACTGAAGATAGAACTTGGCGTCATTGCTTGCGTACCACTTTTCCACGTCTTGCATATTCGCCATCAAGCGACCGTCCTTGACACTGAATAATGGACGTGGAGTGTTCATTCCTTCACGAGGGAAAATATTGTCATCGCTGTCTCCGACATTGTATGTCAAGATTACGATGTCCGGTTTTAGTGGCTGAACCTTTTGCCTGTATGCCAGAAATTCCTGACCGGTTCCATATCCAGACAGTGCGCAGTTCAGAACTTCAAAATGGGTTTTTGAGTTTCGATTCAGCTCTTTTTCGAGCAGGCGAGTAAAGGTAAATTCCGGCGGAACTTCCGAGCCAACAGTCATGGAATCGCCAAGTACGCAGATTCTCGTTGTGGCAGGCGGCTTTTGTACCTGAAATTCTCTTTCTCGAAAACCAAACGAGTTTGTTTTCGATTTTGAAAAACCTTCTTGTCTGTAGGTAATAGCTTGATTCTCCAGATGGCTGTATCCCAGCAAGGGATCAGGCTTAACGATTGTGTCTTCCCCTATATGAGCCAGGGCAAAAATTCCTTCTACGAGGAAAAGCACCAGCAGAACAAGAAGCGAGCAAAAGAAAATGGACCTTAAAGCTGTCGAGAGTTTTTTCCAGGAACTAGTCTCAGCTTCAGGTCGAGCGCTTCGCTCCCTTTTCATGATCTGTTTTTCGACTGTATTTGCTTGGCTCATAATTCCGCACTAAAACTGGAAGTAAATAAATGGAATGGCGCTGTGTGGTGCAAGTCCGCAAACTAGAAGTGCAAAGCCGAGCACTAGAACTGCGCTTGCATAAGTGGGGATGCGCAAGCTTTGCACACTCTCCGGTAGAAATATTTTCCAGTTTGGATAGAAATGAATAGCTGCATAAGAGGCTGCATACAAGCTGAATGCCACCGGCAGCGGTGAGTTTACAAGCATTTCGCTTATGCTCGCTTCAGGCGTAGTTGAGCCTTGAAAGCTGAAGAGTGAATGATAAACAGCGAAAGCTTCAGACGCGTTCTGGGCGCGGAAAACCACCCAGGCTAATGAAACGAAAGTGAATATCGCCAGTCTGGAAACCATTCTCCAGGGAATGCTTTGGCTTGCTTCTTTTAGA
>JAIEPM010000212.1 GCA_019748395.1 Candidatus Obscuribacterales bacterium | reverse complement strand
GAGAAATTTTGCCGCAACTTCAATTGCTTTCGACCAAACCGATGCTATATGCAGCCAACGTGAAAGAAGAAGAGCTCGGCAATCCTGAAGCGAACAGCTACATTCAAACACTGAGAAAACACGCTCAGTCAGAAAAGAGGCCGGTGGTGGTTATTTCAGCACAAATTGAAGCAGAACTTGCGGCACTGGAACTTGAAGAAAGACGGAGCTATCTGGAAAGTTTAGGTGTGCAGGACTCAGGCGTTAACAATTTGATTCGTGGGGCATTCGAATTACTTGGTCTTTTAACGTATTTTACTGCCGGCGAAAAAGAAGTTAGAGCCTGGCCATTCGAAAAAGGTTATACAGCTCCTCAATGCGCAGGCATTATCCATAGTGATTTTGAAAGAGGCTTCATTAAAGCTGAAGTAATCTCATATTCTGATTACATCAATTCCGGCTCTGAAAAAGTTGCAAAAGAGAAAGGTTTGATGCGCCTTGAAGGAAAGAACTACCTGATGCAAGATGGAGATGTAGTTCATTTCCTTTTCAATGTCTAAGAACAGGGCAGCCGGACTGAATTCAAAACAAAAGATCTAAATAGTTACAAGCTGCAGAAGCGCAGTCCTCAGTTTGTAACTGTTCGCATGCTTCAACAAAAGTCTACTTAGCAGGGATCGTCCGAGCTTGTCATGAGACTGCCACAAAATTCCATTACACTCACATGGACATGTTTTTGGCAACGTGATCAGAAGGCAAAGGAGCCTTCATTCCGAGTATTGAAAAGTGGTGTATTGATGGATTTTCAAAAAAGCAAACTTGCATTTTCATGCGTGATTTTACTTGGACTGTTCTGCTTCAACGGTAATTCCGCTTGGTCTGCTCCCGGCCAGAATGAGCCTGAGGAAAAGACAGATAAGAACAACAACTCAGTGCAAATCAGCAATGAACAAAATAAATTCGGGCACAAAGCTCTCAAAGTTAGAATCCAAATACACGCAAGCCCAAGCCTGGTCTTTGATGCGATTAAAGACAACCGCGCAGCAGACCCAGACGTTCAATACAGCAAATTCACACAGATAACCATAAACCAAAAACTCTTAGAGCAAAAATATGTGAGCATTCCGATCTTAGGCTCCACAACCTGTACTCTTATGGTTGAGGAAAGTCTGAACAAGAGAATTGATTATAATCTCGTAAAATCGGATCGCCTGAGCGAGTTTGAAGGCAGCTGGGTAATTACTAAAGGAAGTTCCGATGAATGCACAACACTGGAGCTGTCAAATCATCTCAAACTAAAATTCCCTATTCCGCAAAAGCTGATAGATTCTTTTTCTGCACCAAAAATGAAAGAGCGAATAAAACTGGTCAAGGAACTTGCTGAAAGCAAACAAAAGATTCAAATTGCATCGACTGACTGAACCTTATTGAATTAGAGAACTTTTGGCTGGACTTGAATCCCTCTTGCAACTTAATCAATATGCGCTTCGGTATCTTTTCAGTTGTAGATCATTATCCTGTCGAACTCAATCGCAGCTGTTCCGATTTTTACAAGGAGCTGCTCGATCAAAGTCAGCTTGCCGATGAGCTGGGTTTTTACTCCTTCTGGATAGCCGAACATCATTTCCATGAATACGGCATCATTCCAAGACCAGCACTCTTTCTAGCTGCGGCTGCAAGCCGCACAAAGCGCATCCGACTTGGCTCCGCAGTTGCGGTTTTACCATTGGATGATCCGATTAGAACCGCAGAAGACTACGCAATGCTTGACCTTATTTCAAACGGTAGACTCGAGTTTGGAGTAGGCTCAGGATATTTGCAGCACGAGTTTGACGGATTTTCTATCCCGATTGAAGAAAGAAGAGAGCGCTTTGACGAGGCGTTGAGCATTATACGAATGAGCTGGCAAGGCGAAAGATTCAGTTTTAAGGGTAGTCATTTCGAAATAGCTAATCTTTGCCTGAATGTTCTTCCGGTGCAAAAGCCGGAGCCGCCAATATTTATAGCAGTGCTTCGAAATGAAGCCGCAGTTTTTGTTGCACGCCAGAAATTAGGAATGATGATGATTCCTTATGCCAGCACCGAGAAGCTGGAAGAGCTGGAAATCACCTGCCAGTGCTATAAAACTGAGCTCATGAATATTTGCACTGATGATTCATTCGAAGCAAGAATACAATTTGGACTTCACGTCTTTTGCGCCGATAGCACCGAAGAAGCTAGAGCTATTGCAAAACCATACATAGAAAGATATACAAGAAGCCGGCTATATGCCAAAAAGCGTTCATTTGAGGAACTAATCGAAAAAGATTTGATTGCGGTGGGCGATCCCGAAGAAATCATTCGAGTAGCCTCAAGATACAAGAAAGCCGGAATGACGGACTTTCTTCTCCTCCTGAATTTTGGAGGAATGCCACATCAGCTGGTGGAAAACTCAATGAGACGGATCGCCGGTTTCGTGCTTCCAGCATTCAGGCAATGAGCCCCCCCCTTTACAAGCGCGTCCTTTTCAAGCATTCTCAGTCAAAACTAAACCGATATCGGTTTAGTTTCAAAACGCGAAGCGGCTCCGGCAGCTAAGTCAAATCCTCGAAACTCTCGCTATAAGGTCTCTTGGGGAATTTCTCATTAAAACTGCCAGTATATGTTAACATGATAATGGTTTTCATTCCGGAGTCGAGAAAAAGTTATGGGCTTGAAGCTCGCTATGCTGATCCTCAGCCTTTTCCTTGCTGTTTGCCCTCTGGAAGCTAGAGAATTCTCTCTTGGGACAGATGAGGAAGCAAAAATGATAGATGCTCAGGTGCTCGAGGCTCCAAGCCCTGAAATCCCGGCAGAATATCAGTCCGAAGCTTTCAAATCTAATCTTACGGCTCGCTTCAATATCTCTGCAGAGGGCAAGGTCGAAGTAAAGCTGCTTGATTCAAGCGGTGTGGAAGAAATAGACAAATTGGTCTTATCTACACTCAAAAAATGGCGATTCAAACCGGCATCTCTTGACGATCGGCCCGTCGCATCCAATAGAAAACTGAAGATTGAATTGGAAGTCGAGTAATTTGACCGGATTTCGCACTTTAATCAGGCATCAACTGCCTGAGCAAGTAAACAGACATGGCCTGAGCTAATACGTTAGCTTTTTCAAAGGCAATTGCTTGCTCGAACAATTTTTTCTTTTCAGCTTCATCAGTTTCAAGAATCGCCTGATCGCGAACCAAGCGTGACCTGACATCAGGCTCAACGGCACGCTCAGCACCAGCTTTGAAAGCTTGCATTGCTTCCACTGGGCGCTCCGACTCGACAAGCATTTTACCTATACGCCAGTAAGCTTCCCCAAAATTTGGATACTTCTCGCAAAGCTGGCGACAAACCTTGAGACGTTCTTCCACAGGAATGGCATCATTATTAGCTTCAAAAACAGCCAGGCAGGCATCATGTTCCATATTGTTTTGCAAAAGCTCTTTAGCTAGCCAGAGATCAGAGCGTGAAGACTCGAATCCGGGACAGAGTTCTTCAACTTTCTCCAGCTCAGCAATGGCTTCAGCGTAACGTCGGCTAGCCAGCTTAATCGCACCGCTTAAGTAATAAGCCTGCGGACTGTATTTGTCCAGCAGCTTAGCCTCTTCAAGTGCCTTTAGAGCTCCATCATAATCGCCGGACTGGGCCAGATCCCGACCTTCATAACATTTTTGAGTACAAAGGACCAATTCCATTCGATTGCGGCTGAATATAAATTCAACCCGTTCGCCTTTGACTTTTGGAATTTCATCCAGTTCAAATATCTCGTCTGCTATTCGCAGAACAACCCTGTGCAGTGCTTCTCCTTTAGAAAGAGCACGAGCTTGATGCCTCCAGTTACTTGCCGTAACTAACTCACCCCTCTCATAAGCACGATTTGCGATCGACTCGGCTATCTCCACAGCTTTTTGAGACTCGCCTGCATATCTATAAATCTCAAAAAGATTGGACAGATATGCAATGCTCGATTCATAGTCACCTTGCATACTGGTGCATTGAAAAGCTCTGTCCACATATTCGGCAGCTCGATCCATCTTACCTGTCTGAAAATAGCACTCCCCTAAAAATCCCAGTGTCAAGGGCAGAAACTTGTCTACACCCGCACCAGACACTCCTGAAGCGAGCTCAAGACAACTTTCCAGAACCGGAATCGCATCGGCAAAATTCAGCTGTTCTTGCATCAACGATTTGCAATACCCCAGCTGTTCTTGCCATTTTCGGCTGTATTCAGAGTCGTCGATGCCGGTGAGCATGGTCATCAGCTCGGAATGATTACGCTGCTTCTGAAAATGAGAAGCTACAACCATCAAACAATATGCATATTTTTGCATAGCTTGCTTGTCTGTTTGAACCTCTTCGGGAGCCTTTTTCCAGGAAGCGAACGAAGCAAGAATTTCACCCTCATTCTCAAGGCATAATGTCTCAAACTCCGTAAGATGATTTCGATCAATACAATCAAAAAGTTCTTTGCGCAATTCATCGCGACTTGCAGGCGGCCGACTCGCCGTTTTTGTCAGCGTCTGCTTATCGGTAGTTTTTTTATTGAAAAAATCCAGGAAACCCATAATTTATCCTGCTGAAAGTCATTTATACGCTAAAACCCAGGTCCCGAAGCCGGCTCATTTCGGTCTAAATCGGTATACAGCTTTGAAACCCACTTCATCACGGTCAGAGCAAGCCCGAAGCGAATTCATATGATAGCCGATCGCTTAACTCATTTCTTTATCTGCAGCTTTTCTTCTTCAATTTCTTAGTGCATCACAGACAAACGGCCCCGATAAGAACCTGAAGCGCAAGCGGTTGCAAAGCGCAGATTGCACAAAGCTTCCCATCTCAAAATTTCAGAAAGTCAAAAATGCTCCGGACAATTATTCTAGAATCTAAGAAACTCAGAAATCCAAGGACACAGTGATGCAGACAGAACTCCCGAAAATATCAGTCAAAAAAGGCCGAGAATGGCATGTAAAACGAGGTCATCCCTGGCTTTTCTCGGGTGCAATTTCACAAATTCCCAAGAATCTGAGTGAAGGAAGCCTGGTTAAATTGCTCGACTGCGACGGCAAGTTCGTAGCAAGCGGATATTTCAATCCCAACTGCGACATCGCCGTTCGGGTACTGAGTAGACAGGAAGGAGAGCCAATTGATAAAGCATTCCTGGCTAAACGCATTCGCTCGGCTTTTAAGCTTCGACAGAGCGCACTGGACTTTGAAGAAAGCAATGTATTCCGTTTGATCAACGCTGAAGGAGATTTTCTGCCGGGCTTCATCGTTGACTACTATGCAGGTCAGCTGGTAATCCAGTGCCATACGGCCGGGGCAGAAAACTTACTTGCTGAATTTGTGGAAGCAATCGACGCTGAGCTCCAGGCGAATTCCATAATTCTCCGTAATGACTCAAGCTCCCGTCTTCGCGAAGGACTCAAACGCGAGGAAGCTCGATACTTGAAAAAAGGCGAGAATAAGGAAATTCTGGTTAAAGAAAACGGCTACAGTTTTACTGTCGACCCGATTCAGGGTCAAAAAACCGGTTTTTTCACAGACCAGCGCGATAAACGCCGGAGCTTAGGTCAATATGCCAGACAGCTGCAAGGAAATAGCAGATTACTTAATTGCTTTTCCTATACTTGCAGCTTTTCAGTCTATGCTGCGGCAGTGAACAGTTCACTCAGAACTGTTAATGTCGATCAATCAGCCGCTGCCTTGGAGCTGGGCAAACGCAATTTTGCTCTTAATCAAATCGATTCTGCAAATCACGATTTTCATTGCACCGACGCTTTCGCATTTCTGGAGAAACAGCTCGCAAACAAAGAGAAATATGAAATTGTAATTTTAGATCCGCCGGCATTTGCAAAATCAAACAAAGACAAAAGCAAAGCTCTTAAAGCTTACTCAAGACTGGCCAGCCTCGGAATTGCGGCTTGCGCCAGCCAGGGACTTTTGCTGCTCTGCTCCTGCAGCGGTGCAATTTCGCTTGATGAATTTTGCGAATGTATAAGGCAAAGTGCCGGAAATTCAAATCGCTCAATTCAAATTCTAGAAACTTTTCAGCACGGTGTAGATCATCCGATAAATCTCATGGCACCGGAATCCGCCTATCTGAAGGTGCTTTTTTGCCGGGTAATTTAAGCAGTAACAATAATTCCACAAATAGCAAATAGACTGCAGCTTGAGTCTGAGGACTCTGGTTTTCTATTGGAAGGCATTTAACGCTGCAATAAGAGCGTTTGTTGATTGAGGATTTCAAAATGTCCGATGCGCCGCAAGCACTGCGTTCAGAGAACTTCGATTCAGAAGCAACACAGGCTTTTTCATTCAACGACATTATCACAAGCATGGAAAAGGGCAGAGGAGCTGCCGAAGCGATAGCATTCTTCGACAACAGAACTCAGGGAAAAATTGAAATAGGCGAGAAAGACTTCGATAAAATCGGTCCTAAAGCTGCTCAAGTTCTTAGAGATGCCGGAGTGACAAAACTCAGCATCCAACCTGGAAAAGACTCGGACCACTACGAAGTCGAATTCAAGAAGGCGCTGGAAATACCTCAGGATCCGGCAACAGACGGCTCCAGAAAACTAACGCTTGGTCCAAAATTTGAAGCCGATGTCAAAAGAGACGGAGCCGATTCCTATACTATCGACAAAATCAAAGGACTGACAGCCGAGAGCAAAATACTCTTTCAGTGGCGGGAAGCTCAGGTAGACAAAATTCAGCTAAGGAAAGGCGCAGACGGCAACGCCGAGATCACATCAAGCGGTTCATTTGCAGGCGTGAGCAAAGAACAAACTCGCAGCAAACCTGCAGAAATACTTGAAAAAGCGAAAATACTTTTTGAACGAATCGAAAATATGAAACCGGCGAAAAGTAGTTTTCTGGAAATCCCAAAACTTCCTCATGTTTAATGAGCTGCAGAATTTTTTTGAATGAGCGCAAGCAAATTGCTTGTTTTAACTTTCAGGGATGCCTTTGGATAAAGCTGAAGAGTCTCAAAGCCAAGGAATTTGCCGACTCCAGCCCCGCTCAAAAGTCAGAGAATTTTCAGGGCTTCAAAACCTGATTGAACATAACTTCAATGAATGCTTCCAGCGGCTCGACGTTTTTCTGGGTTTTTGAACGCATGATACCGCCTTCCCATCCACACAAAAACATTTCAGCCAGCTGGCTTGCAGGAAATTTGTTGTTTATTTCGCCAAGCTTCTGACCTTCTTCAATACAACGAGCATAGAGTTCCCGCCAGCGAGCCATAACACGAGCCAGTTCCACTCGCAAAACTTCACTTTGGTCTGCCATTTCCTGGCTTAAATTACCAATCAAACAGCCTTTTCGACAGCTTTGATTGAGCAAATCATTTTTTTTGCTTTCGACATAATGCCTGAGTCTCTTAACAGGACTAAGAGATTCATCAAAGAGATAGGAAGAAAGCGTTTCGGCGTATGTTTCTT
>JAIEPM010000518.1 GCA_019748395.1 Candidatus Obscuribacterales bacterium | reverse complement strand
GCATGAACATTTATGCTCATAAACTCGATAAGGATCTTTTCCGTAAGAACTTGCAGCGCAAACAAGCCCAGGCAACAGCCAACACCTATCAGGGCATCATGGGTCAGCGTTCGGCGCCCAACCAGGAAGAAGCTGAAAAAGCACAGGAAGCAGCCCGCATCGGCTCTGAACTTTATACGTCCAACCTGGAAGTATTCAACTACTCTATTTACTTTTCAATGCTGGCAGACAGCCTTGAAGACCTGAATCGCAACACTGAAATGGTGCGCTCTGCCGCGCCGCAATGCCGTGGCGCTCGTTTCATCGTCGGGCATCACGAACAAAAAGCACTTTTCCTTTCAAGCCTGCCTGCACTTGGTCTTGATTTTACACGCCGCGGCAAAGCTGTTCGTACCCCGACAGTGCGCAACTCATTTCCATTTGTTCATGCCAAACTGGGCTCCGACGACGGAGACTGGATTGGATTCTCCAAAGAAACCCTTGAACCGGTGTTCCTGAATCCATATGACGAAAAACTGCCCAACGCTCTTTGTGTAGTATTCGGTCAACCTGGGGAAGGTAAATCCATGGTGGCACAGCAGATCATTCAATTGAAACTGCTTGCCGGAGCCAAGTGTGTGATTATCGACCGTTCAGGCAGCTATAAGATGCTCACCGAAGTTTACGACAATTCAGCTTATATCCGTCTTGGTCCTGACGGTTCCGTTTGTATCAACCTTTATGATCTGCCGGTTGAAGGTCCGGACGGCAAACAAATAGATCCGGCCAACCCGCCCGAATCGCATATCATCAAATTGCTCAATTTCCATTCGGTTATGCTCGGCGAGCGCGGCGAGCAATCAATGACGAAAGAGGAAAAGCCGGTGCTCATGCAGGGCATTCAAGCTATTTACAAAAAGCTGGCAGCTGAAGGACGCTTGCCTATCGAGTCCGACCTGGTTGCCTGGCTCTTTGCTGAAGCGCAAGCCACAAAAGGTTCAAGACGCGGCGAAGTTTGCGAAGACCTGGCCAACAGACTCAGTCTTTATTGCAAAGGCGCAATTTTCGGCAAGCTTTTCGACGGCGAAACTTCAATTCCAACCGATGCCCAGCTTCTGGTT
This sequence comes from Candidatus Obscuribacterales bacterium, assembly GCA_019748395.1. Lineage (GTDB taxonomy): Bacteria > Cyanobacteriota > Vampirovibrionia > Obscuribacterales > Obscuribacteraceae > JAIEPM01. Next base: position 6,303 of record JAIEPM010000518.1, on the reverse strand, counting down.
TTCGATACGGCTGATCTTGCACATGATAAAACTCTGGAAGCTGTAGTTACACTCTTCGTTTCAGACTTCGTTTTGAAAAGAGCTGCTCAGCACAAGAAAGAACAGGTCGGCAAAGGCAAACCTTCAAGATTCGTATTCTGTATAGACGAGTTGTGGAGACTGCTTCGCTACGAAGGCGGAAAAACTCTCGTAGAAGATGCTTCACGTACAAGCCGCCACTTGGGCTTGCTTTTCATCGGCATCTCGCAGGAACTAGGCGACTTACTTCGCGACGACCGCGCACGCAACCTGGCAAGCAACAGCTCAATCAAAATCATTCTGGGTAATGACCCGAGTAACTTCGACTTGATCAGAGATGCTTGCGGGCTTACAGGCGCTGAAATGTCGTCGATTGCGCATCTGACCAGAAAAAACAGAGAGTACTCAGATGCATTTCTTGTCTATCACAAAATGTCTCGTGGTGTGGTGAAGCTGATCGTCCCGCGCTTTATGTACTGGGTAGCCACAACCGAACCGAACAACGACCAACCCCTGCGCTCCCGCATGATCGACCTTTGCAAAGGCGATTACCGCTGGGCCTGCCACTTGCTGGCTAACGGCATTACGCCTGAAACTTTCAAAGATGAAATGTTGAGGGGACAGTAAGCATGTTTGACTATCAAGCCGGAGAAAAATACAAACTGACCTTGATAATGGTGGCACTGGCCGGGCTCCTGGCCGGCGTATTTTTCACGGTTCTACTCATGCCGACACCGGAAGCAGCACCGCGCCGACGTCAGCCGCCAGCCTGGGCAAGCAACCCGGACGTCACAGGTCAGGCCGCAGATGCTCCAGGTCAGCCAGGCATGGAACAGCAAGGACAGGAGCAGCAAGGACCGGCATTGATGGCAACAGACCCGCTGCAAGCCAAAAACCTGATTGAGAACTTCCTGCCTCTAACCTGGGACCTGAGTGCCTATTCTGCCAGGACCCACCAGGACCAGGCAATTCAATTAATGACTGAAGAATGCAAACAGTCATACACAAACAATATCTGGACCCCGCAAATTGCAGATCAAATTGAAAAATCCGGTGTGCAAAGTCAATTTGTACCCAAAAAGGTTGAGCCAAGCCCGATTCACTCGGACGGATCGGTTGAAGTAATTGTTGAAGGACAACAAACTTTAGCCGTTCCGGGAAAACCACCAAAGACAAGAGACCTAAAAGTAGTTTATTTAGTTAGACAACTGCCTGAAGGCTTACGCATAGCAGGCATCAGCGAAGCCGGACAAACCCAATAACTGGAGATTAATTCAAAATGCCGTACCGAGCTCAGATTGACGACCGTGGCGTAGTCACAAAATATAAGGACACCGACACTGGTGAAGTAATCAGTGCCAAGGAGTTCGAGCGTCGTTTGAGCACACAAAGCGGCGGCTATTACATGGCTCCGGCGCAACAAGCCGTACCGCAAATGTATGCCGTGCCTCCGGCCCAGCAAGGAGTTTACGGCGGGGCAGGTCTGGCACCGGCATTTCAGTATAGCCAGCAGCAGCAAGGTCCGCAGGCGCCGGGTTTCGCCCCGATAGCCGGACCGGCAGGCCAGCCTGTGGCTCCGCAAGCCATGCCAGCCCAGCCGATGGCAGCTCAGCCGATGGCAGCTCAACCTATGGCTGCTCAACCGATGGCCTCACAAAGCCTGCCTCAGGCTTCGGCAATTCAAGACGGACAAAGCCCGCTTGTTCAGCAGGGTGCACAAATGCTGAACGGACAGGCAGCTCCGGCCGGACAGGAAGGCAGCAAAGAACAGGCGAAAACTCTTCGTATGGAAGGAATCGCCGGTCACAAAGTCGGTTCTTCTCAGGGTTATAGAACTCACGGTTTCTTAGATGCCACCTCAATAGCCATTCTTTTGCCTACACTAGTACTTCTAGCTTTGATTATTGCTGCAGCACACAAGAAAAGATTATTCCCCTGGCAAACAATCAGAACATTCAACCCGCCATCCGGCTTAATGTCTCCTCGTGATTACGAGCGTTCATTTGTCTGTCCGCCGAACCTGCGCAGACACGGACGTATGGGCAAGCGCAACCCGCAGGCTACATGGACCGAACAAGATGGAATAGTTATTCCGTTTGGATTCCTGGCACGCACACATTTACCTGTGACCATACCGCTTGGACGACTGCCTAACAAAAACATGTTCATCGTAGCTCCGTCAGGTTCAGGTAAAACGACCCTGATGCGTGCAGTTATGAAAGCTTTGTTGGCAAAGCCATGCGTCATGATCGCGCTTGAAGCTAAAGCCAACGATCCCAATCTTGACGAGAAGAAAGAAAGTTTTAAACACACCGTATTGCCGGAAGCCAAGGCTGCCGGATTCGACTCGCTTTATTTCAACCCGCTTGATCCGGAATCTATTAACTGGAATCCGCTTGATCTGGACCCGACAAGTTTTGCTTCATCCATCGTCCAGGACGTAAATTCACTTCCGCCGGAAGAACAACACTGGGCAGAGCGAGACCACGGTTATATTTCCGGACTGGTCAAACTGCTCAAGTGGGGCGCTGTTCAGGTTGTACGTGAAGATGAAAACGGTCAACCCGCAGAAGTGGCAGCGCTGCCCTGCAATCCGCGAGGTTTGATGCGACTTGTAAACAACCGCCGCAATATCGTCGAATCGCTTCGTCGTCTAAAAACAAATCCTGATGTGGACCAGGCTGAGCTCAACGAGCAAACCATGACCCTTTCATCAATCATCCGCACAGACTCCGATTGGGACAAAAACATCCAGGGTGTGCGCGGTCGCTTGCGCATGTTCCGCAATGAACAAGTTCTGAGAGTCACAGAAGAATCAAACGTCGACATCAAAGCAGCTATGCACCGCCCCACAGTCCTGATCTTCGGTGCTCCAGCCAGCCTTGGTCCGGACGCTGAATCTCTGGCTGCCTGCTTTGTGTATCAGCTACAGCAAGCCTTGCACACCAGATACGGTACCAACTCCGTTCTGCCTCTCTTTGCGTTCTTCGATGAATATCAAACCCTGAACATCGACCTGGCAGGCAGACTATCCGCCATCGTCCGTGGTGCCAACGGCGGTCTTGCAGTCATTCTGCAGAACATCAGCCAGATCGCCAAGCAGGTCAGCTCCGACCCGACTTCAGGTGGTGCATCGGAACTGAAAACCCTGTTCTCAAACTGCGCCATCCGTGTTTGCTTGCACAACGCCGACGAATCAACATCACGCTTCTTCGCGGATGAAATCGGCAAGCATGCAGTTATCGTTCCAGGTATTTCAGACCACTACGAAGCAAACGGCTTCGGTATCTTCCCGACCAGCTGGAACAGAATCCACTCGCAGCAAGTAGTTGCCAGAGTAGATGCGGATTCGATTAAGCGCATGGAAAAGCACCACGCATTAGTTTATTTGTCGCCAGCCGGTGACCCAGAATTCGGCGAAACCAAGCCTTTCATGGTGGACCTGCGTGGTATTGAAGAAATCGCCAGATTGCACTTGCTGCACAATGTCACTCACCGCGGACCGCAAGATGAAGCACCGACTCCGGGAGCAGCAGGCGCAGTTCCGGCCGGCATAGTTCCGGGGGCCATGATCGCCCCTGCCGCTAAAGCAGTGGTAAATGAAGTGGTGAATGCAGCCAATGCGGCTCTAAACAACGCCAATCAAGCAGCGCCTCAGGCAGAACTGTCAACCAGCGCCGTGATTCTGGACAGCAGCAGACAGGCAGAACCCGTGCCGGTTTCCACGGCCAGACCTTCGCAGCCCTTTCCAAGTTCAGGAAATCCAATTGCAGCACCATTTCCGACTTCACAAACCCCGATAAGTGCAGCAATTGCTCCACAAGCGGCAATGCCTCAAAACATAGTTCCACAAGCCGCCGCTCCGGCTCCGGCGAATCCGGCAACTCAGTCATCCGCTCAGCGTAACTGCCCGCACTGCGGCAAGGCGGCTGGAAAAGGCAGATTCTGCATCGAATGCGGCAAGTTTGTCGGAGCCGATGCACAGGCCAACACCCAACAAAGCCAGCCGCAGACTCAGAGGCAAGCCGTTCAGGAATTTGGAGCAGCTCTTCCGCAGCAGAGCACCCAGTTCGGGAAGTATCCGGTAGATCCGGCTACAAATCAGGGAGGCACTCCATATCCATTTCCAAGTGGACAGCCCGCTCAAAGCGGACCACAAATGCCGCCCATGCCACAAATGCCTCAAATGCCGCAGATGCCTCAATCTGCCCAAGCCGCTGCGGAGCGAAAACCCGTAACAAGTCTGCACGCAGACCTTTCGCAATTCGGCATACCAAACAATCCAAATGCCAACAAGAAAAAACAAGGCGTCGAATTTTAGTCTCAAAACCAGATGGAGATGGGCACCGACCCAAAATGAGCTCTGTCGCGCCCGAACTTGAAAACGACGCTTATCTAAGTTCTTTCGATTAATCCAGATCCAAAAGCTCAACCGATATCGGTTGAGCTTTTTCTTGAGCAATGGCAAGGCTTTTGCAATTCGGCAAAAGCACAAATCAGCTCAATGAGGCAAAGATACAGAGGCCCGAGCAGGTTTCCAAGGAGAAAGGCACGCAGATTTATTGGCGACAAACGGCTGCTTAGTCACAAATCCCGGTCGCTTTCAGCTTGCTGTTTACGACGGTGAAGTAAAACTGCTGTACCGATTTGCAGTTCAGAAAGCACCTTAGTTTTTCTGCAAAGAACGCTGACGACACCACTGATGATACCATAAACTTGCGGACTCGGTTTTGGGCGTATTTCAGACCATTAGAATGGCAGATTATCAGCCCGACTTGTCAAAGTCGCCAATAAGCGAAATCAACCCGAGAAGCCGCTTTAAGAGTATAATTAAGCACACTTGAATGATTGAAAAATTTTGCCCGGGAGACTGTCTGCGCAGGCAATTTTCGGGGTACATTAGGGGTAGATTGAAGTTGTTGGTTTGAGAATGAACGATTTACCGTCTTCCACAGACTCAAAATCAGGACTCAAAGGTCCGCTGCGCAACAAAGCGCGCAAAAAAAACATCATTTTGATGCAACGTGACCTGGCCGCTCTTGAAGAGCTTTACCATCATCGAACCATAAGTTCAAGCCAACTGGCAAAGCTTTGTTTTCCTGAAATAAGCTATGAAACGGCACGCAAAAGATTGCGTCGATTGCAGCAATCCGGGTATATGGGTGCAGCCACTTCCGGTCGCATGGAAGGTCGGGGTCGTCCGGAACTGATTTATTTTTTGAGCACGGCCGGAGCCAAAATTCTAGAACAAGATAAAGGCATTTCCTGGGAAACTATACCAACAGGTCCGCCTCATCTTTATCATAAAGAACACTTTTTGCGCCTCGTAGACATCAGATTAGCGATGACAAGCGCGGAAAAGCAGGGTTATGTGGACAGCCTGGAATGGTCTTCCGGGCGCGAATTCTGGAGAGAACTTTCCGGTTCTTTCAACAACCTGGAAGAACAATCCGATGCAACACTGCAATTTGCCTTTCCGACAATGGATCCGATTCGAGTTTTAATTGAAATGGATACCGGAAATTTCCGTCAGCACCGGCACTGGGAGCCCAAAATCAAAAGCTTCTTGAAGCTCGGGCATCCGATCTGGGTCATAACCGGAGCCTTACCGCGCATACTGACATTGCGCAAATGGACCGCGCCCTTGCTTGAAGAAGCAGAGGTCGGACCAGGGAAATGCGTTTTTGCAGTTTACAGTGAAATCATGCAACACGGTATTTTCGGCGCATCATGGTACAGAACCGACGGTACGGTCACCAACCTGCGTCCACGACTCCTGGCGCCAGGCGAAGAAGACTTTTCGCCGCACGCAGAATAAAGTTCGGCTTCAAAGAAAGGTAAGGCAAAAATGAAAAGCAAGAATTTGAGCCTCAAAACAGCTCATAAAGTCAGGCTTAAAGCTCCACTTTTGTTGCCTCTTTTGCTCGCAATAACAATTCCAATTCAAGCAACTCTGGCACAGAGTCCAATCTGGAAAACATATCACGATATGGGCAAGCACATGCTCGATGACGGTGATTTCAGCGGTGCTGAAAAAAATTTACTGGAAGCAATTTCGGAAGCTGAAAAACTGCCGCAAAGTCAGAACATGCTAAAACAGAGCCTGGGACTGCTTGAGCTGACTTACAGAAAGCTCGGCCAAAATGAAGATGCCGAAAAAATTGCAAGCAGAATAAAAATCTTGAACAGCGCAAACGCCGGTGCGGAAACGCAAAGCAGCACGGGAAAAGCGATTGCTCCGCCCACTGAAAATCCAGCTGCCGCATCTTCAAACGGCACGGCTGC
>JAIEPM010000646.1 GCA_019748395.1 Candidatus Obscuribacterales bacterium | reverse complement strand
GCTTCTTGCGACCGGTGATGAAGAGGAAGCCCTCTTCGTCGACGCGACCGAGGTCGCCGGTTTTGAACCAGCCGTCGGCGCTGAAGGTCTTGGCGGACTCTTCCGGCAAGTTCCAGTAGCCCTTGAACACAAGCGGACCGGAAAGGAGAATTTCTCCCTGATCCGACTTTTCGTCACCCGGTTCGGGCACGATGCGCACCTGGCTGCCCGGGACAATCTGACCGACCGAGCCGACCTTATTGCAAGTTCCCTTCAGCTTCTTGAGCCTTGATGGGCGATTGGTGGTGATACCGCCGGCGGTTTCGGTCAATCCGTATCCCTGCAGCAGTTCCAGTCCGATCAAGTTGTAGAACTCGATGACATCCGGCGAAATCGGTGCGCCGCCTGAGAGCATGACGCGCAAATTTCCGCCGAGTTCGGCACGGATCTTTCTGAAAACGAGCAGATCGGCAACCCAGCGTTTGAAGCCCGGAGACTTCTGCTTGAACGCCCAATCGGCAATGATTTTCTTCAGACCGCGAGCTTCCTTGAGCTTGCTTTCAATGCTCTCTTTGATCTTGCGCCAGACAGCCGGCACTCCGAGCATGATCGAAGGACGATAGCCCTTCAGTGCCTTGGCGACTTCGTCGACTTTGCAGAAAGCGACCGGAACCCCGTTCCAGATGCTCATCGCCATGCCGTCGACACGTTCGTAAACGTGAGCCAGCGGCAAGAAGGAGATGTACACGTCGCTGTTCGGGTCTTGCTCGAAGCCGTGCGCTGTGAGCGAGCGGCAGGCAGCAGCGATGTTGCCGTGCGTCAGGCAACCACCCTTCGGAACACCGGTGGAACCGGAGGTGTAGATGATCGTTGCCAGATCGTCTTCGCCGACATCGCAGAAGTTTTTCGAGTTGAGATTGCTCTTGAGGCTCTTGAGCTCTGCCGCGACATCCGGCCAGTTTGCCGGATTGTCGAGCAGTTCCGGGCTCAGGTTGTCGATGAACCAGTTGAGGAAGGGCCGGCGAGGCAGTGTTGCTTCGATCGTCTGCGGGATGCTGTCGAAGTGCACGGCTTTGCCGAGTGCGACTTTCTTCAGCTGTTCATCTTCGTTTGAGAAGGTGAAGCGGGCGCCGCAGTTGCTCAGGACGAAGTTGACCTGATCCGCGGTGCTGTGGGGGTAGATGGGCACCGAGACGCCGCCGAGGCTCTGAATAGCCAGGTCGGCCCAGACCCATTCGGGACTGTTCCAGCCGAGGATGGCGGCGCGGTCTCCTTTCTTGAAGCCATGGCGGCGCAAGAAGACCATGATGCTGGCTACAGCTTTGCCGGCATTTCCCCAGGACACGTGGGCGTGTTCAGGAGGGAATGCAATATGTGGGGGGATGCCCATCGGCGCGCCGGCGGCGACGATGAGAGGTTGAGAATCGGCGTGAGGGTTTTTGACCACCACTGCTCGACCTTCTGGGCTCTTCAGAGCGCGAGACCAGAAAGCCTGAATCAAAGTGATTGCAGACATGACTAACTCCAGGTTGGGCATTTGAGCCCGTTAGGCGCTTTCGCGCGCACAATTTAGCGACACAGACTCACGGGTCTACGTGATTGGCTGGGTCGCACGACGAATAGAAGCGTGGTGCACAGCAAGCTGAACTCGAACTGACCTTGTCAGTCCGGATATCTGCGATAGGTTTATTTGCGGGATGCGTGTCTTGGGCTGTGCGGGAGATCGGAAAACAAAATAGAGAATCAGTAAAGAAGCTATTAGGTATTTATATTGACGATCAAGGAACACTGATGTGATTCATCTCAGCTCCTGATTTGGAGTTGTCTTGATGGGTCTGGCTTCTGGTCAGGCTTTCGCTCGCTTTGTATTTTGTCTCCAGTTCTGCTTGGCCTAACGAAGTGAACTGTAATCAGAGGAAGACTCGGTGTTTTTTATTCTTGACAATAAGCGCTTGTCATCCCGTCACCATATCTGGTGCAGCTCTGCTTGCAAAGTGGCATGGGTCTTGGGATTGGCTTCAGCTGCGATAGTAGTTGCGGGTTAGTGATGCTGAGTGATCTGTTTTGTTTGAATCTGCTTTGAATTTCTCTCAGCATCGGAGTCTGCCGCCCCCACGCCCTTGTACCTGCATTGCTTCAGTTAATAGATTGCAGGCAGTTCTCTTTTATTCATCGCTTTCAACAGCTGACAACCTCTCTCACTCAATCTCATTTCCAGAAATACGCTATCTATCACCCGGTTTCTTGGGTGGCAGGGCAGACCAGGTAGTTTCACCGGGCCCCCTGATAGTTCGCATTTGCTGAACCGAGGAAATTCCAATGACAACGACTAAGACTCTCGTTGCTCAGGGGTCGCCTTCGCGTCTGGCCAGGGAAAACCTACACCTGGTCTGCGGAAGTGGCGGCTCTCGAGCGATTCTTGCAAGCGCCGGTTTTGTTTACGCCATCGATAAGTGCGGTCTCAAAAACTTCAGCACCATCGGCGGAGTCAGCGGCGGCTCGATTCCTTCTCTCATGTATGCAGCCGGTCTGCCTGCCGGACGCGTTGTGCAGCTGGCCGTCGATATCGACTTCTCCAGCATGCTGACTCGTCGCGCCAACGTGTTCAAGATGTTCCTGGCATTCTTGCTCAAGGAGCGCCTGGCGCAAACACGTCCCCGTGAAGCAGTGCTCGGCTCGGAGAAGCTGGAAAGCTTCATCGATGAGCTTCTGCCTGTCTGGCCGGAGAAGTACTGGACCATGGCCGTTGCCGGTAAGACCCAGGTGGTTTTCACCAGCAAGGGTGTTTTCCAGTATCTTCACGACGGCAGCATGCGGCAGATTTCCGACAAGCCCGGGCCGCTCGGTCTGGCTGTATGTGCCTCTTGTGCCGTTCCCGGCATCATCGATCCCAAGTACTGGCAGAAGATGTATCTCTTCGACGGTGCGCTTTCCTGGGATGGTCAGTGCCCGATCGGCGTTGTGGTCCGAGATATGGGCGCCAAGCCGAGCCAGATTCTGGCTTGCGATGTCGGCGATCGTGAAGGCGGGCTCTCTGAGTTCGTCAATAACTTCTGGCGTTTCTTCTGCGGGCGCGACTGCGTCTGGCCGGAAGATGAGCGCGACCCGGCGATTTGGGAAGCTCAGGGCAGCACGGTTGTGATGCCCAAGATCAACAAATTCGCCTCGCTGCAGTTCACGCTCAGTTCCGAGCAAAAGTGGGGCGCGGTTATGGCCGGCTATGCCGATACCATTACCATGCTCTGGAAGCGCGGTGTGATCGACCACAACAAGTTCGAAGCCCTTGGTGCGCTTGTCGCCAATCAAGAGCTTTTCAAACTCGACTGCAAGGCAAGCCAGTAAGCAATTACTGATGCCTCAACTCTTGCAGCCGCCCGCCTTCGGGAGAAGCCTGATGACTGTCCCCAAAGACAGCCACTCAGCGCTTCTCCTTCTTTTGGTTACGATACTATACGGGATGGTAGAAGCGCTGCCATGCGGCGCCCGCCCCCGAAGCAATTTTTCCAACTCAAGATCTACTTTGGGATCTCCTTTAGGTTTTCCGTCCTCAAAGTTTCCTCCATAAAGCTCGCCTTGCCTGATTTTTTGCATCCATGCTAGAACTGTTCTCAAGTTCTCCGTTTTCAGGTCCAATGCCGGTGGAAAGACATACTCAGTCAAAGAGGTTCATCCAGATGAAATCGCCATTGCCTCTGCTTCTTCTGAGTCTTCTAATTTCAACATCAAATGTGCAAGCGCAGCTTGTGCCGGTAAACGGTGTTCTTGATGGCGAGCAATTTAAGCGCGTAAATAATATTCTGCAAGAGCTGGGTTCAGCTCCATCCGGCTCTGGTGGAAAGTTGATACCAGCTTTACTTGATTCATTTTCAAACCTGAGTCAATCGCAGTTGTATCAAGTTTATCAGCAGATGAAGGGTCTTTTGACGGAGCCTGCAGTCCTTGATGCGCTTGTGCAGGAACTTAAAGGGAGTCGGGCCGAAATGGCTTCTAATTTGCTTTTTCACTGCAGGCAATACGGCAGTTATGATTTGAATCTGGAGCAGATTCAGGAAGTTACTGCCGGGTTTGCCAGTGAGAACGCTCTTGTTCGCGAAAACCTTGCGCATTTGCTCAACAGTGTCACGACTGCCGGTGACAGTGGTGTTCAGCCGGCTTTGATCAAAGTTTTGATTTCGGATCCCTCTTCGAAAGTCAGAATGACTGCAGCTCAGTCTCTAGGTAATCTCGGCCGAGAGGTCTATTTCAAGAATTCGGAGGCGATTGCTCTGGCGCTTGCTAAGGCGCTTTCTGACGATCCATCTCCGCAGGTTCGTAGCAATGCTGCTTCGGGCCTGGCGCAGATGGGAGGAAAAGCCGCTCCGGCTGCGCCGATTCTCAGGGTGGCCCTTACGGATAATTCCTCGATGGTTCGCTCTCAAGTCTTGCAATCCGTGATCAACATCGGTTCGCCATGTGCTGCTTGCGTAGATGAACTGATTGACATGCTCAAGGCACCCAATGACCCTTATCTTGGTTCTTCCAAGCATCGTGTTTTGCAGGCGCTTGCAGCGATCGGTCCGGCTGCGTCTAAAGCAATGCCGCAGATTCTGCCGCTCTTGCAAGAGAAGAACAATGCCTCATACGCGGCCGGAGCGCTGGCTGCCTTTGGTGAATCGGCACTACCCGCGGTGCCGCAGCTGGCGAAACTTCTCGATAGCCCTTTCAGCGAGGAGCGTGAGGCTGCAGCCAGGGCCCTGGGCGGTATCGGACCAAAAGCCAGATCTGCCCTGGCGGCATTGCGCAAAGCTGCTTCTGACGAACGAAACGTTCAAGGTTACGGCAATGCTCGTGCCTCAAAGCAGGCCGCCCTTGAAGCTATAGCAAGGATTTTGGGCGAAAGTCCCAATTTTTCAAGCGACAATAACTGAAATTTATCCCGGCGGCGGTGCTCCGCTAGCGCTGCCAATCTCTGGGGCGCTGCGCTAGCCGGGCTAGCGCTTGCGCCTGTCGCCAAGGGGAAAACTTGCTAATGATTTCAAGCAGCCTCGAGCAGATTTCCCGCAGGCGCCGGGCTGCGGGACTTGCGCCGCACTCTTTTTGAAATAGATCAAATTCTGATCTTAGGAGCCAGCCCTGTAGGGTGGTTCTTGTCAACGTTTCTACTTTTTCAACGCAGAAGTTTCCCAAATCCCCAAATAGAGCCCTAAATCTCAATTTGCCGCTGACTCTTCGAGTCGTGGGGATTAGATCGCTTTCCGCCCGGGGCGGTCAGCGTCTGCTGTTCGTGTTAGAGGTTAGCCCCAGGAGGCGACCCCCAATAACAACCCGAGTGTCGGCCGGAGTGCCGCCGCTCAAACATCGAAAGGTGCATTGCTATGTTCAAGAAACTCAACTTCGGCATGGCTAAGCGATTCCTCGACATCGCTAAGCCGTTCTGGTTTCCTTACGGCGCCGTCAGCATCGTCCACTGGATTGTGTTGATTGCCGCCACCGTCGCTTCCTACTTCGGTTTGCAAGCGATTGCCGCCAACATCGGTCCGATCACCGAGTTCATCGGCGACGGTCTGAAAGCGGGTTACGGGCATTTCGCCCTCTTCTACGCCGCACCGGCGCTGCTCGGTACTTCCGCCTTCGTCTGGGTCTGCAAGAAGCTCTGGCCGCGCAACGCTCACTATCAGGGCATGTTGCTGCTATTCCTTTTGCTCCTGCTCATGCTCAGCGTCAACGTCCTGAACGTCATCCTGAACTTCGCCAATGGCGCGATCATGAACGCCATGAATCACAAGAACGAAGCGGAGTTCATGACCATGGTGATTCGGCTGCTCTCCTGCTTCGTGGTCGGCACCTTCGTGGTTGTGCTCTACAGCTACGTTAAGGGTCGCTTCGCCATGTGCTGGCGCAACTGGATGACCGAGCACTATCTCCAGCTCTGGTTCAAGAACCGCAACTACTACAAAATCAACCAGATGACGCACATCGACAACCCTGACGAACGTATTTCGCAGGACGTCGACGCCTTCGTCTCCGGTGCGGGCAACCTGCTTCTGGCTGTGCTCGGCGGTATCATGACCTACAGCAGCTTCATGCCAATCCTCAAGGGTGTCGACCCGACAGGCTGGCTGCCCTGGATTTCCTTTGGCTGGTCGGCCGGCTTCACTCTGATTGCCATCTTCGTCGGCAAACGTCTGGTCGGGCTCAACTTCAACCAGCTGCGCACGGAAGCCGACTTCCGCTACAACCTGGTGCATGTGCGCAACAACGTGGAGGCGATTGCTTTTTACCAGGGTGAAGGACGTGAAATCTCCGGTTTGCGCCGTCGTTTCGATGACGTCATGAAAAACTGGGGGCAGTTGCTTGGCTGGACTCGAAACCTCGGTTTCATCCAGACCGGCAGCGACTATTTCACGGTCGCGATTCCCTTCCTGGTGCTTGGACCGCTCTACTTCGCGGGCAAGGTCGAGATGGGCACCATCTCTCAGGCTTCCATGGCTTTCGGTCAGGTGCTTTCGGCTCTGACTCTTGTCGTGGTCGAGTTCCGCACGCTCTCGCTCTTCACTGCCAACATCAACCGTCTCTGGGGCTTCAACGACGCGCTCAACGCGCCGGAGAACGTCGATGACGGTCACAGCAAGATTGCTCTGGTCGACAGCGACCATCTCTCAGCGGCGCATGTGACGCTTGAAACGCCGGACTACAGCCGCACGCTCGTCAAGGACCTCACGGTTCTGGTCAAGCAGGGTGAAGGTCTGGTGGTCATGGGTCCTTCCGGTTGCGGCAAGAGCTCGCTCTTGCGCGTCTTTGCGGGCTTGTGGCGTTCGGGTAGCGGTGAGATCACGCGACCCGGTCTTGCGGACATGATGTTCCTGCCGCAGCGTCCTTACATGATGACGAGCGGTTCGCTGCGTGAGCAGCTGCTCTATCCGAAGAGCGAAGGCAAGACCGACGCGGAGCTGCAGGCAGCTCTCGAGCTCGTCAATCTCGGCGACCTGGCCAAGAACCACGGCGGTTTCGACACCGTGATCAACTGGCAGGATGTGATGTCCGGCGGTGAGCAGCAGCGCCTGGCCTTTGCGCGCCTTCTGCTTGCCCGTCCGAAGTATGCCATCCTCGATGAAGCCACCAGCGCGCTGGATGTGCAGAACGAGGAGCATCTCTACGACTTGCTCAAGTCGTCGGGCACCACTTTCGTCAGTGTCGGACACCGTCCTACGCTGGTGAAGTATCATGGCGAAGTGCTGAAGCTCAGCGGTGACGGTGGCTGGAAGCTGCTGAAGTCGTCTGAAGTCCCGGCTGCCTGAGCCGAGTTCGAAGCGGGGCGGGGGCAAGGTTCGCAAAAGCCGAGCCCCCGCCCTTTGGTGCAACCCCTGCTGTGGAGACAGCCGTTCATGTGCAAGAACTGTAAA
>JAIEPM010000444.1 GCA_019748395.1 Candidatus Obscuribacterales bacterium | reverse complement strand
AGTCAAACAGTGGTGCCAGGCTGCTTCAAGGCTATCGGAAATAAGACGGAACGTCTTCGACGATAGCAGGATAAAGAATATGATGCCCGCTAATTTTGAGCGTCCAAGAGCAAAATCAGTCCTTCTTTTATTGACTTTGAGCTTATTTCTCAAGACGCCATTTGCAGCTGCGGCAACGAAATTTGAACAGTTCAGCAGCGAGGCAGAAGCAGCTTACAAAAACCGCAACTATCCTGAAGCTCAGAAGTGCTTTGAACAGGCGCTTAAAGAGGCTGATAAATTAGACAAAAACGACAAGCGTATCGCCACCACCATCTATAATCTGGCCCTCGTTTTTCAGGCAGAGGGCAATTACGCCGAAGCGGAAAGCAATATGCTTAAAGCTCTGGACCAGATGATCTATTTATACGGAGCCGAGCATCAAAGAGTCGCTCAGGTTTATATGGACCTGGCCGATCTTTATGTAGAAGAGTTCGGTCAAGAAAATAAACCGGAGCTCAAGAAAAAAGCTGCTGAAAACTACAGGAAGGGCATAGATATTTTTGAAAAAATCTACGCCCAGTCCAGCGGTCAGGAGGCAGGCAGCAGCGGCGAAAGCGCCCCCGCCGGAAAAGACGCCGGAGGCAAAAAAGGAGCCCAGGGAAAGCCCGATCCGCAGGCAGCCGCCCTTGATTTAGCAAATGCGACAAGGATGCTTGCCGATTTTTATGCCGAAGATGAAATCTTCAATCAAGCCGAACCTCTTTATAAGCGCTCGCTGGAGTTAGAAGAATATGCCAGCGGCTCCGATGATAAAAGCCTGGCAAAACACAAAGCTAAAGTCGCTGAATTTTATTGCATTCAAGGCAAGCACAAGCCGGCCGAGCCCTTATTTAAAGAAGCCCTGGCGGCATCTGAAAAATCAAACGGCGAAGACAGTATCGAAACCGGAAGAATTCTCTACAACTTCGGTGGTCTCTACTATGACCAGGGAAGCTTCGGCGATGCCGAGGTCATGTTCAAAAGAGCACTGAAGATTCTAGAGAAAGATTCCGAAAAGAATGAACAGGACCTGGCACAAAAAAGCATTGCCTTAGCCGACGTTCTGGACATGGAAGGAAAAGTCGAGGAAGCCGGCTCTGTTTACAAAAAAGCGATCACAACACTGGAAAAAGGTGAGGACAAGTCGGTCTTAATCCGGGGTCTCAAGCAATACCAGAAACACTATTTGATGATGAATAACAAGGATGAAGCTTCAAAAATATCGGCCCGCATAAAGGACTTGAAAGCCAAGGGAAGCGCTCAACAGTAATTAGGGAAAAGCCTATAACTAACCGGACTTTGCGCTGAGATTGCGCTTTTTCCTGCTTCTGGCAGCAGACTTTCCTGAAGGCTCAGGGTCTTCAGTTTTGAGTTGAAAGCTCAGTGTTTTAACTTCATTCCTGCCGAAATTCAGCTCTATAGAACAGGCTTTTGTATCAGAGAGTGGCTCTTGGTAGTCTCGATACAAGAATAGCTCTTTTTGAACCTGCTCATCAAAGCGGCATAATTGCACGTTCTGAAAGTCGAAATCCAAATGAATCTTAGTGCTTTGAGGCTCATTACTGACGTTTAGCAAACGCAGAAAGAACTTATCCTCTTCAGGAGATATATAAGCCGACAAGAAACGCAATGCCGGATTTTCAATCTCAAACAAAGATCCTTTCCTGAAATCATCGAGACTGGAGAAGCACGAAAAAATCTCTTGCTCATAACGCTCGGTCAATTCGTAAGCGGCTATTATACAGTCGTTGCTTAACTGATCCGAAAGAATATCCTTCCGTTGCAGCACCGGCAGCGGTGCCCAGGCATAGGAAACCTTGTTCAGCCTCCGGCATTCGGCTCCGGGCGTATTCAGATGCGGTCCGGCGCCACCGCCGCGCGTTTGGATACGCCCGCGAGAAAGCATCGGCACCGAACGCAGCAAAGTCATCGTCACGGACTCACCTTCAACACCGTACTCCGGCAGGCCTTTGTTTAGAAAAAGTTGTCCGTTGGCAACAAAAAAGCGTTGAGCCGGAAAGCGGTCCGGCCAGGCTTCAGAGCCTATCTCCACAGGCAATTTCGATTTCTGTTTTTTAGTCTGATGGTATCGCCTCAGCAAACTGAAGTGATTCTCCGAAAAACTGCAATGCACCGGAAATCCGGTATGCATAACAAGCTCAAGCCGGTGACCGCTTGACTGATTCAAAAATTTTGTTTCAAATTCAAGTATAGGACTGCCCCGTTTCAAAACCACCTCAGTCTCGATTTCATGTTTGATTTTTCGAGAAGCTCTCTTAAAGTTCGGCAAAGAGCCGGCCGGAACATTTTCTTCAAGCAAAGATTCAGGAATATCAATTTCATATGTCAAAATCAGCGAAGCCAGAAGCGGTCCTTTGAGCCCGACTCGAGACGAAATCAAACGAGCTTCTGCAGTTACGGAAGCAGGCAATGGGTCATAATTATAGGTATCACCGCCGTCGGCGCTGTCGCGAAACTTATGCTCAAGACAGAATTCCTTTTCCTGACCTTCGCCGCTTCGCCAGCAGACCTTAAGTCGAGAACGCTCATCCAGCCAGACTTTCAAAATACCGTTATCCATGGATTTGCTCCGCGATTTCAGCAGCGGAAATTTCGAAGTTTTTCCTTCTTCCGGAGGAAAGGAAATATTCGCTTCCGAAAATGGAGGCAAATCCTCAACCCAGAGATAGCCGCTTTGCCTGCGCAAAAGGCTGTAATAAGGAACCCGCCCCCATCCGGCAAAAAGCTGATCTATTTCCAGACTCTCTGTAATTTGCAATTCAGAAGAAGGCGGAAGAGCTTTTTCGGAAAGCTTCTCGAACCATGTTATCGGTACGACGCCGCAAAATCTGCCGGCAGCGCTGTTAAAAAGACGCAGGCGCTTCAAATCCATTTCAGGATCTTCAGGCGACTTTAACGCATCAAGAGGCAAGCCTGAAAGGCGGCGTCCGCAAAGGTCTAGAAGCGGGTCCAGCAGCTGCCCGATTTTTTTGAAGCGGATTTCCATTTCATCATGAACTTCATCAACGCTGCAGCCGCAGATGCTGTCGTGAGGATGATTTTTCAATAAAAGACGCAGCGCGTAATCCAGCTCAGCAGCAGGGTAGGCATGATTAAAGCGCAATTTCAAAAACGAAAAGAGCGGTTCGGCAAATCTAAAAAGACGACGTTCACAAGAACGATTCTCACGCTTCAGATAAAGACGGCTTGAAAGCACGCCCGGTAAAAGGAAAGCGTTGCCGTATTTTGCCGAAGCCGAATTGTCGCGCAATTCTTTTGCAAGCAGCGCCGTCAAAGTATTTGCGGCGCTGAGCTCTTTCTCCAGAATCGAAACGAAGTCATGCAAATGCAGAGTCTCAATCTCGTATCCCTTTTTCCCCAGAATTTTATTCAGTGAAGCCATTTTTTGAGCCAGCTGCGCAGGCGGCGCACAGTGATCGGCCCCTATTGGATAAAGCACTGCGCCAGCGCTTCTTTCATATAGACTTGAATTTTGCCATTGCCTTTTATCCTCGGCAAAAGACTGCAGCTCCTGGGCGAGCTTCTCGAGGGACTCTTGATCTGGAGCCGACTCAATTAATGCCGTCTGGTAATAACCTCTGCTTAAATGATAAGCCAGAACCTGGCTGCCGTCCGGGCTTTGCCAGTAGAAGCAGGGACCAAGTTCTAAGTCCGGAACGCCCCGCCAGAGAAATGCGGAGTTTATGCCGAAGCCGGATAAAATCCTAGGCAAATCCTGACTGTGCCCGAAAGTATCGGGAGAATAACCGACAAGCTCGGCTTGAGCGAGCTTATTCACCGAGCTTGTCCCGACTTTGAGATTGCGAATCAAACTCTCACCGCAAACCAGCATTTCATCAGGCAGAACATACCAGGGACCGGCACTAAGCCGACCTTTCTGCATCAGCTCTTTAATTCGTCCTTCAAGTTCCGGCGCTATCGCCACTGCGTCTTCAAGCAAAACGGCCTGACCATCAAGATAAAACCTCTCTATATCGCCATTTTCCAGTCCGCTCAATATTTGCTTGAGCACGCCCAGGAGCTGCACGCGATAGCTCTCAAACGATTGATACCATTCGCGGTCCCAGTGGGTGTGCGCGTAGGCGTAGATCTTTTTCATCCATTTCTCCCGGCTTCAATATTTGACCAGTGGTGCCAGAACTTTAAGGCTCGTATCCAGGGCTTCGAATAAACAAAGCTCATTTTCAGAGGAAAAATCATCCTGAAATTGAATCGATAAACTGCCTCGGTATTCATGCAGCTTTAGTGCTTCCACGAATTGAGCCCAATCAATCTGCCCTTTTCCAACGGTCATATAGCGCCACCAGAGCGGACCGAACAAACCGTTTTCAGAAATAATTTGCCGATTTACCTGCACATCTTGAGCTTCCACATGCTCAAGAGCCGGTGCAAGAACAGCCAGCATTCGCAAATATTCAATTCCCTGCCAAGCCGAGTCGGCAACCGCAAAACTTAATCCTAACCCGGGAACACCGGCAAGCAAATCTCGCCACTCTTGGGGTTCAAGTGGACGCCAGCCGCGCAGAGATTTAGCGCGATAAATTTCAGGAGTTCCGGAACTGAGCAAAAGTGAAAGCCCCGACTTTTTCAATTTTTCAACAATTGGATTGAGAAGCTTTTCGACTGAAAGAAGCCAGTCGCTTTCAGCTCCAGCTTCCAGATAAAAAACAATCTTTGAACAGCCCAGTAAAGAAGCAACTTTCGAAAGCTTATCAAGCATCGCCTTGAATTCTTTTAAAGACTTCCTCTCCTTTGCGTGCAAAACACTGTTCAGGCGCAAACAAGAAATTTCCACATCGTGATTTTTGCAAATTTCAGCTACCGACTTCAGATAGGCAGTTTCAGCAGAGTCGAGATCAGCTTGTGATTTTTCGCCGACATCAAAACTTGCAAAAGAAAACTCACAGGCCTGCAAATTTTTGGCAGCCGCAAGCTCTACGGCTTCTTGCAAGCCGGAACCAAATCTGGTGGCATCAAAACAAAGGCGCATGACAGCAGTCTAACACACTGACAAGCCCGAGTTTACAGGAGGGCTTAGCTGCGACAACTACATATGAATCATGTAATCGCGCCGGATTCGGGGATCAATCAATTCATTTATATCCATTCTCGTACAGGAGACTGAAGAATAGTCGCCATTGCGCAAAATAGAAAGACTGACCTGCGTGCCGGGCGTCCCGACAATCAAGTCAAAGACCTCGTCTTTAGTGAGTCCTGTGGTCGGTACGCCGTCGACGGCGACAATCATGTCGTAAATTCTCAGACCGACTTTGTCGGCGGGCGTGTTTGGAAAAATTTCGTTGATTACCGGCGGCTTGCCGTAAGTAGCGACAAATTTTACGCCGATAATGCCGATTGAAGATTCAGCCTGGGCTCTTAGAGCTCCCTCATCTTTCAGCCTGGCTTTCAAAGCGTCGGATTGACCCTTTTTGGCACCAAAGATCATCCTTCCCTGCTTGGGCTTATCTTTGTTGTCTACTTTGCGCACGCCGCCTTGCAGCTTGGCGCCGGGTTTCAAGGAGCTGACTTCTTGTTGCGGATCTCGGCCTGAAGCAGATGTATCCAGCTTCGGTTCAACACTTTGATAAGACTGCGCCAGAACCGCAGTTTCAGGCAAGGCTGAGAGCAAAATCCCAAAACAGAAGGCGGCTATTCCTTTAACTTTCGTTTTAGTAAGCAGCTTTTTAGACATGAGCAAAGAGCTCCAAATTTGATCGAAGGATAACCAGGAGGGAGACGTCAAGGTAAAATCAGGGTTCCCTGCGTACTCATATCTTGATTATGCCACCTCTTTCAGGCAGGCAAAGCGGAAAAACACGGTAACAATCAAAAATCAGTCTTAAGCCCGTATTCTTGCGAAAAATCTCCAAAGACAAGACTCCTGAAAGCAAAGAGGACTTTTTCAAAGACCGCAGCTTTCTTTTTCAGATGCTATGTTCATGAACGGCAAGATCCTGTGCGACCGGCGTTGTCAGCCGGCCGATAGTAGATCCCAAAGAGGAGGAATAGCTGTGAGCAAAGTCACCGTAATAGGTTCGGGCAATGTTGGCGCCACCGTAGCTCAATATGTTGCAGAAAAAGATGTAGCCGATGTAGTTCTGATCGACATCATTGAAGGGATGCCGCAGGGGAAGAGCCTGGACCTCATGGAAGCCGCACCGATCAATATGCATGATCGCAAGCTTTTCGGCACCAATGACTACAAAGACACCAAAGATTCAGACATTGTCGTGATCACAGCCGGTATTGCCAGAAAGCCCGGCATGTCTCGCGATGATTTGCTGAAAACCAATGCAAATATCGTACAAACTTGCGCAAAAGAAGCGCTGAAAAACTCTCCAAACGCCATCTTCATCGTTGTTACCAATCCTCTTGATGTAATGACCTATTTGACCTGGCAAACCACAAAATTGCCCGCGAACCGGGTTGTCGGTATGGCCGGCGTTCTGGACAGCGCCCGCTTCCAGACTTTCATCGGCATGGAACTGAATATGTCGGTTCAGGACATTCGCGCCATGGTACTCGGCGGACACGGCGACTTGATGGTGCCGTTGCCGAAATACTCAACAGTCAACGGCGTGCCTATTACAGAATTGCTTCCTGCAGATCGCATCGAAGCTCTCTGCAAGCGCACCCGTGACGGCGGCGCTGAAATCGTCGCTCTGCTCAAGTCAGGAAGCGCCTGGTATGCACCGGGAGCGTCGGCAGCTCACATGGTCGAAGCGATTTTGAAAGATCAAAATCGCTTGTTGCCTTGCTGTGTTCTGGCTGAAGGCCAGTATGGCTTGAAAGACGTTTATGTCGGCTTACCGGCTGTGCTCGGTCGCGAAGGTGTCAAGAAGCTTGTTGAACTAAAACTTTCAGACGATGAACTTAAAGGTCTGAAAAACTCGGCTGATTCAATTCGTGAAAATATCAATGCCATGAACCAACTTCTGGCAGCCGCTGTTTAAGCCGATTGAAAGCAAGCAAGAAAAGGACGGCCGGCGCCGTCCTTTTCTTTTCCCGTTTTTCAGTCACTTTTCATTATCAAAAACGCAGCTCAGCCTGGAATTAGGCGGAAAACAAAACTTGTCAAGAATTCTTTTGCAAAGACTGGATTAAGCCAAAATCCTGTGCCCGATTCTATCTCTCGCTATAATGTCCGAAGATTGCAATTTGGAGATCCCCGTGCGTCAACGAAATCTTTTGAAAGTAGCCCTAGTCAGCCTCACCTGCCTGGCTCTCAACCAAGGCTTGCCGGTGACGGCGGCCGAAGAAAATACAACACAGCCTGTAGCTTCTCAGAACAGCGAGGACGCCAAGAAAGAAATTGAGAA
>JAIEPM010000178.1 GCA_019748395.1 Candidatus Obscuribacterales bacterium | reverse complement strand
GCCGAATTTGTTGTTTTCTAGAATTTTGATTCCTTCTTCGCGACTTACTGCTTCGCCGTTTTCTTTGTCGCCGGCAAGCATAATTTTGGTGTCGATCTGGGAGGGAATGCTTTTGATTGCAGCAATTACATCTTTCACTTTGCCATCCATAGCCTGGGATGAGTCGATGACGACCATCAAGTGACGTGGTGCATTGGCGCTGCGAGTTTTAAGTTGTTCTACGATTTTGCGGGCAGTGGAAGTGAAAGGATCACTTACTGCAATTGTTTTGAATTCAACTGGTTTTTCGAGTTTTACTGTGAATGCTGAGTTACTGATATTCTCCTCGTTGAGCTTACCGACGAGCATGTTTACACCGTCTGCGCTGTTAGTGCTTCTGATTGTTTTAACGCCGCTTGTCATTTTTTGAGCAGAACGAAGTGTGATGGCGTGTTCACCATTCAAGGCGAAGTTTTTGTCTATGAAGCGAGGCATGCCGACGGAAGCATTGTTGGCGCCATCGAGTTTCAATGGCTCTGTTACAGTGACCTGTACTTTTAATTCACCCTGACCCGGTACAGGTGAAGCTTGCAGCAAGTAGCGTCCGCGACCGAGATCGGTAATTAGAGCCGGATCTTGATGCTGCACGTTGATGAATTGATAATGACTGCCTGCATTCTCATTGGCACTGAAGGCACCGGATTGGGGCTTACCGTTAACCCAGAGGGTTAGATTGGAAATTACCGCGCCTTCCGGTAAAGCCAGCTCCGCGCGTGCTTCTTGATTCATGTAAGTCTTGTTTTTGAATACAAATGTCCAGTTCAACGTTGATGTTAGAGTTTCCGGATGCAGAAAACCGTGAATGGCAGATCTGTGTAAACTCAGTCCCTCGATGGCTTCACCAACAACATGATTGCGCAAGTAATCGTTGGACATGAGGCTCATATTTGTGTTCTGACTGTCGCGATAGGGTTTGCCTGTCGCGGCGAAAAATAAACGCTTTTGCGCATCAGCATCTAATGGCAGAAACATTCCTGAAAGACCGGCTGCGTGTGGGTCTGCGCAGATGATTTTCAGTTCCTTTTCCGGATTTGCGCCTCTGAGCATGGAAAGTCCTGCTTCGCGTTCTTTTGGAGCGTCGGATAAGGACATATTCTCCGCTATTCTTATGTAGGTAGATCTGGCTTCTGCTCCGAGGAATGAAATCAAGGTCAAGCCGATTCCAAGTAATGAGTAAAGTATTGTTCGAAATTTTGCGTCGCGAGTCTGTTTAGCCTGTCGCAGGCATCTTGTGAGGTAGATCGCAGTTGCTAATGCCGGAAGGGATACAAGCCCCATTAAACCAACACTGAGATCATGAGGCTGTTTGTTTATGGAATCGATTAGAGGATAGTGCAGAGCAAATGAGGTGATTGCAATCGCAAAAGTCATCAACGGCACTGCTATGGCGATACCATTGAGAATGCCGGTTCTGATAGGATGTCTGAGATCATTGTGGCAGAGTGAATGCCAGGCGCTGTAATTGGCGTAAGGAACAGAAAGCAACAGCAGCGATTCAATCATAGTTTCAAGAGGATGCAGCAGTGTCAGGCGCCAGATTCCTTCAAAGGAAAAAGCAGCGCCGACAGCAATGGAAATGGCTGGAACAATTACGCCTGCCCCCATGATTGCTGCTCCGGCTCCAATTTGCCAGGCATTTTCTTGGCTGGATATGCTGTCGTCGAGCTCAGCTTCATCGTGATGAATAGCATCTTCGTGCCAGGAATTATCCTTTGGCTCCGCCACCTTTTCCATATCAATCATATGCGCCTCCAAAATCAGTCGTGCGAATATCGCGACTGCTGCTCGGCAGTCGTAAATGAGCAAATGCAAGCCGCATCGACAATAACTTCGTCGAACAGCGTTTAACAGGCATGTGTAGCTAATATATGCTTGCTTCCGTAACTTTGTAAGACACAAACGTCATCCGCTTAGTCATTGACTTCGCATGACCATTAGCATTCGGAGGGGCAACCTCCGGGAGCGCGGGCGTCCCGTCCGCTTAAAACTGCATAGTTCGAGGGGAAATGCTTACTCAAGTGCTGGTAGCTTTCTCTTAGCTAAAGTGCTCGAAGCTAATTCTTCGCTCAAGTTCTAGAAGCGGGCGGGACGCCAGCGCTCCCGGGATGTCGCGCTGCTTAAACTGATTTATCTGTAAGTTTGTAGCCGAATCCAGGATCTGCAACTATGGTGGTTTTGCAGTTGTATGATTCGAGTTTTGTTCTCAATCGCGCAATGCATACCCGCACTGCTTGATCCGTTACAGCTTTATCCGACTTCCAGATCTTGCTGATCAAGCTTTCTGTACTGAAGCATTTTTCCGGATTGCGAATCAAAAAATCGAGCAAAGAGTATTCGTTGGCTGTCAGTTTTAGACGCTCTTCACCGTGGAAAACAGCGTTTTTTACAAGATCAAGTTTTAGTGAAGCAAACTCATAACTGTTCTTATTTGACTGGACTCGCCTGCCGAGCAATGAGCGAATGCGCAAAAGAAGTTCTTTTGGATGAAAAGGCTTGGTTAGATAGTCATCGGCTCCCGAAAGAAAGCCCTTTTCTTTTTCTTCGATTGCGCCTTTGGCAGTCAGCATCAATATCGGCGTTTCACCGCGGGCGTCTCTATATTCTTTGCATACTTCAGGACCGCTCTTCCCCGGCATTTCCCAATCTACGACAATTACATCGTAGTCAACCGAGCGCATCAGAATGGCGGCCGCCGCACCGTCGCCGGCTGTTTCCACAGTAAAGCCCTGCGTGCTCAGCCAATCTGCAACCGTATGCAGCAGCTTTTCGTCATCATCAGCCAGTAAAATTTTCGGCATCGAGCAGACTCCCTGATCGACTATACCTCATCAAAAGCTCTGCATAACCCGCAAATATCCGGTCAAGCAAGCTCATGCGCAAATCTAGGGGCGCTGCCATGCGGCGCCCGGGGCTGGGGCTCAACTTGCGTCAATCGCTCCTCAGTCTGCATTTAATTAGCAGGGCAATTTCAGGGTGACGCATGGCGGTACCCTACAAGTAGTTTTCAGTATGAGGATTCTTCAAGCTCAATCTGCATTCTATGCTCACTTGCCTATATCATAAGGTACCGGCGGCTTAAGGATATCAAAAACCGAGTTTATGGATAGCATCGCAATCGATAAGCAAAAGAAGCAAAGCAAAGGACTCTCGCTTGCTCAAAAGCTCAGTATGCTGGTTGCTTTGCCACTTGTCATCGGATTCGTTTTTGTGGGCACGCTGGCAATGCTTTTGCGAATTGCACAAATGGACGCCAGGCAGATTGAGAAGGCCAAGGAAACCCAAACCCTCAACAGTGAGATTCTGCACAGTACTTATAAGATGGTTTCTATGGGTTTCATCTTTGCTATGAAGGGTGACAGCAGCGCCCTGCAAACCTACGAGTTGAGCAAGCAAGATGTCGGGCCTGAATTGAAGAAATTGCGTGCAATTTGTGCCAAAGATCCTGCGGCGAAGCGTTCGGCTGATATAGTTACCGTGCTTATGCTCAGATTAGTTGATTGTCTGGATGATCTGACGCGTCCGAATAAATTGTCTTACGATGAATATTGTCGTTTGGCCGGTCAGTCCCAGTTCTTGAGCAAAATGTTGGTAAATGAATGTCTAAAGATTGCCGAAATTCAGAGGCACATTCATACCCATCCAACCTCGAATGCGAACTGGCAAATGCGTATTTATTTTGCTCTGGCAGTCGGCATTGTACTTAGCTTGATCATATCGGGGCTTGCTTTGCGCTATGTTCAACTGGACTTGCTGCAACGCATTGCGCTGATGATGCGGAACACAGCTTCTATTGCCAGGCGAGAGCCTTTGAAAGAGCAGGTTAGCGGCTCCGATGAACTGGCAGAGCTGGACAAGTTCATACACGCTGCCGACGATTCAATTCGACAACTGGAGCAGTCTCGGCAGGAATTTATTTCAATGTTGACTCATGATATGCGTTCGCCTTTGACTCAAATTCAATTTTCCGTAAGTGTTCTGGCTGAGGGTACTTATGAGGATAATCCTGAAAAACGCCAGAAAATGCTTCAGACTCTGGTGCCGGAAATTTCAAGATTGAATCGATTGATTGACGACCTTTTAACTGCTAACAAACTTGAGTCTGAGCCTCTCAAGCTTCTGCTTGAGCCGCTTTCTGCAGCCGATCTTTTGAAGCAAGTAAGTGAAGTCATGGAAATGGAAGCATCAAGCCGCCAGCGGACTGTAAAGGTGAATGCAGTCGAAAGCAAAGTTTTAGCGGACAGCTTTCAAATCATCAGGGTTCTTACAAACCTTTGTGCCAATGCACTTAAATATACGCCGCCCGGCGCTACTGTCGAGCTTTGCTGTCAGGCGCAGGGGGAATCAGTTCTTTTCGAGGTCATTGATGACGGACCTGGTATAAGTGCTGAGCTGGCAGAGCATCTGTTTGAGCGTTACAGTCAAGGCAAAGATTCGCAAACACGTACGGGCTTCGGGCTTGGACTCTACATTGCTAAGTCTATAGTGCTTGCTCATGGCGGGCAGATTGGCTACCTCAATCGTAGCCAGAAAGATGGGCAAAGCGGCAGCGTTTTTTATTTCACTCTGAAAAAAGCCGAACTGAGCTGAAGTTTCCGAAAAACAGAGCGTTTTAGAATCGAGCCTCTTTTTGTGAGGCCGTTGTGAAGCTCTGCCGAATAATCTTTATACGTTCGAAGGACGAACGCGCCAATTAGGACTCAGGAAGGAGTTTTGAATATGTCACAGGAAAGAGATGAGCTTTATATCAACGACGAATCCACAACAAGCACACTTGAAGAGGATGCCGCAGCAAGATTTTTCGAAGAAGCTGGACTTGGTGGCGCCGGAAATATTCCTTCTGCAGGCGGGCAAGAACAGTCAGCAGTTGGCGACGCAAGCGCGCAGTCCGAAGGACGGCTTAAACCGGTTACTGAGCTTGAGTTTGATACCGACTCCCTGTATGGCGAGATTCGTAAACCAGAAGCTGCTTCGGGAGCAAGTGATGAAGATGTTAACCGACTTATCGAAATGGCGATGAATCCTGCCAATAGCCTGGCAGCCGAAAAACTTGAGGCACTAAATGCCGGACCTCAAAATCTGTCTGATGCCGATCGAGACAAGCTCCAGGCCATGAAAGAGAAGGCCGAAGGCGGCGTGATTAAAAAAGAATCTGCAAAAACTTCTGTTGAAGAATCTATGAAACTGGTGCAGCAAATGCTCAATGAAACAAAGGATCCCGAGATGCGAGCCGCTCTCATGGGCAAAATGAAAGCACTTAAAAATGCCAACCTTTCTGATGCGGAATCATCAAAACGTGATGCTTATAAGAACAAAGAACTTAATTCGCAGAAAGAGCTCTCTTCTGAGGCGCAGAACAAAATTGATGAAGCTATCAAACGAAAACTCGGCAAAGTAGAGGGTGCAGAACAAGGTAAGAAGCCGCCGGTCCCCGGTCAAGGAAGCGAAACCGAAAAACAGCTTGATGGAAAGCCGGTGAAGTCCGGTAGCGAAAAACTCGAGTCCTCTGTCGGACCAAAGAAGGATGATCCTCAAAGTAACCCCGGCACCGACAGAAGCTCCGAATTGAAACCCTTGAATAAGGAAGATGCCGGCAAGCTCGAAAAGGAAGTTCCTGTGCCTGGAGCAACCGAGCCCCAGGTTGGAATAAGCGATAAAGAAGCTGCATGGCCGGACCGAGGAGATCTGGGTTTACCCGAAGGCAAGACCGACTCTATTGAAGGAAAGAGAAACGAAGAGAAGGAAATGACTTTCAGGGCTGAAGACGGCACCACAGTGACTCAGCGACCGGATGGTACCACGATCTTGAATTCGGCAGAAGGCAGAATCAAAGTCAGTGAGGACGGTAGAGTTACCCAGACTGTAAATGGTGTCGAAGCACAGTACGACTTTGATTCTCTGAAGAGAGTCGCGCACAAGGATGGTGCCTCTGCCACCTACATCTTGCCGGATGGCACATCAATTACCGACATTCAAACACCCGGTCAAGCTCAAGGCATGGTTATTCGCCAGCCCGGAGGTACAGCTGTCGAAATGTCATATTCTCATCCATCAAGAGTCCGCATGGCTCGCCGTAACTAAGCTCAAAGAAGATTTCCCCCCACTCTTCCTGGGTCTATAAGAGAGGTAATCCTGAAATTCAGTGATTACCTCTCTTTCTTCTGGCCTTAATTAATTTCCGTGTTTGGAAAGGTTATAATCGGGGGACTTGCTAGAAGCTAAGAACGATGAAATTCAGTCTGTTTTTTATTCTTTCATTTCTCACTCTTGTACTCAGTTCCACCGCGTCTGATGCGGAAACTGGATCTATGACTTATGCTGAGATGTACAAAATTAGACTCAGCGGCAACTGGAAAAAAATAAAAGCGGCTGCTACTCAGCTGCTGGAAAATAATCCGAAAGACTTTTTCTCCAGGAAGTGTCTTGTTGAAGCAGATATACAATTGCATTTCTTTGAGGATGCTGAGAAGAATTTGCGGCGTCTTCAAAGTGACCACAAATACAATGACTATTTCCTCTGGGCATTCTTAAATGACAGCCGAGGTGATCTGAAGACTGCTCTTAAATACGTCGACTTGATGTTGGCAAAGGAAGGCTCCAACCTAAATCCCCGGATATTCTGTGAGGATGTGTACTATAAAGCTAATCGAAACAAATGGATTTTGCTCTGTGCCAAGAATAGAGGCTTCGATCAGGTAGATTGGTACCTGAGTGGAGGAAGTAGAGGCAATCACGAAAGGGCCTTTTCTGAACTACAAAAGCTTATGGATAACTGTAAAGCTGGAACTAACTGGTCGACGTCCGTGCACATATACAGTTTCTTGTATGAGCTTCTAAAAAAAATGCCGATCGCAAAATTGAATCCGGATGAGCTTGTATGGAAAGCCACTTCGTATTATGTGAATCCGGCAGATGAGCCTGAAGCTCTCAAATACTGCGAGGCGGCAGCCAAGGCTCGTCCTGAAAAAGTTCTGAAAGTTCTGGAAGCCTATAGCATTTCTCCCCAAGATCCAAAACGTGTTCTGGCTCTCATGGACAAAATGGAAGAGCCCTTGAAGAATAGTTCTCAGTACTATATTCAGAAATCTCTGTTGTATAAATGCGTTGATGATTTTAACAAGGCTCTTCAATGTGCTGAGAGAGCACTTAGTCTTGATCCGTGTGAAAACAATTATTGGCTGCGATACGAAATGGAGTCGCTCGCGTGCTTTAAAGCTAAGAATCATCCTTCGCGCTTGCACCGCTTTCGAGACCTAAACGAAATTGTGAAAAAATTCCCTT
>JAIEPM010000325.1 GCA_019748395.1 Candidatus Obscuribacterales bacterium | reverse complement strand
CAGCAGCATTCGATCAATCTCCCTGCCCGATGCTGCTGAGTTCTCCCCAAGTTTCTCCCGGATGCGTTAAAACCCGAAGCCCGGAATTCAGCGCTGAGTTCCGGGCTTCGGCCATTTTCATGAGCCTAGTTAGCTGCCTAAAACTGCACTTTCTTTAAAGCGCTCGGCGCGACGACGCGATTCCATAAGAACAAGAAGCACTGAAACATCAGCCGGACTGACGCCGCCGATTCTGGCAGCCTGACCAAGAGTTTCGGGTCGCAATTTTTGCAGTTTTTCTCTGGCTTCCTTAGACAAATTTTCCATCGCCATATAATCGAAAGAGGCTGGAAGCGGCACGTTATCAAGCTTTTCAGCATTTGCCACATGCGCTTTCTGCCTTTCAATATAACCAGCGTACTTAATTTCCGTCTCCAGTTCAAATTGAAAAGGAAACTCCTTCGAGAACTTATCGGGGAAAACCGCTGCAAGTGCAGTGTAGGGTACTTTAGGACGGCGCAGTATTTCCTCAAGAGTTTGAGAATGCTTCAGCTGCTCATCATACTCGCCGAGAACGGACTGCCATTCCTCACTTGGATGTACTCGAGTCGACTTCAATTTTTCGTGCTCGGTTTTGATTTCTTCTTGTTTGCGGCAGAAGATACGCCAGCGCTGATCATCAACCAGTCCAAGCTCACGCCCGAGCGGCGTTAACCTGATGTCGGCATTGTCCTGACGCAAAAGCAGCCGGTATTCGGAGCGCGAAGTCATCATTCGATAAGGCTCTTTCAGCTCTTTGCTGACCAGATCATCAATCAGAGTACCGGTGTAGCTCGATACTCTGGAAAGCGTAAAGGACTCTCGTCCAAGAACAAAAAGAGCAGCATTGGCACCGGCGATCAAGCCCTGTGCAGCAGCTTCTTCATAGCCGCTCGTGCCCAGGATCTGGCCTGCAGCAAAGAAACCCTGCAAATCTTTAGCCATCAGCGCGTGAGTGAACTGCGTGGCCGGAAGGCAGTCATACTCGACTGCATAAGCCGGGCGAACCACGGCAGCATTCTCAAGACCAGGCAAAGAATGCACCATCCGGTGCTGGATATGCACCGGCAAACTTGTCGAGAAGCCCTGCAAATAAACTTCGTAAGTACTTCTTCCTTCCGGCTCCAGAAAGAGAGAATGGCTATCTTTGTCGGCAAAGCGCACAATTTTGTCTTCGATAGATGGACAATAACGCGGCCCGACCCCATGAATCATGCCGGAGTACATGGGCGACTCGTGCAGATTAGCGCGAATCAACTCATGAGTTTCTTCGCTTGTGCGTGTTTGATGACAAGGCAATTGCTCGAGCTTTGGACCATTTCCCAGAAATGAGAAAAAATCGTGAGGATCGTCGCCAGGTACTATCTCCAGACGACTGTAGTCGATAGTCCTGCCGTCGATACGGGGCGGCGTTCCGGTTTTCAAGCGACCAAGCTCAAAGCCCAGAGCCTTTAAAGATCCAGACAGCCCAATCGCAGGGAACTCACCGGCGCGACCGGCCGGCATCGTTTCTTTGCCAATCCAGATAGTTCCTTCCAGAAAAGTACCAGCGGTCAATACAATAGCCGAAGCCTTAATTCGGTCTCCAAAAGCCAGTTCCACACCGGTGACTCGACCGCCTTCAGTCAAAAGAGTTTTGACCATTCCCTGCCTCAAAGTGACATTGGGCAGGGATTCCATGTAGTTTTTCATCCACATGGAATACTCGCGTTTATCCGATTGAGCCCTGAGCGACTGCACTGCCGGTCCACGACTCATATTGAGAGTGCGCATCTGCAAATAAGTTGAGTCAGCCGCGATGCCCATGACACCGCCAAGCGCGTCCACTTCTTTCACCAGCTGAGACTTGCCGGGTCCGCCCACAGCCGGATTGCAGGGCATCGAACCGATCGTGTCGATGTTCACGGCCAACATCAAAGTCCGACAGCCAAGACGAGCTGCAGCACTGGCTGCTTCGCATCCGGCATGACCACCGCCGATCACAATGACATCAAAATCCAGACTCATGACATTTACCAGAGGAGAAAATCGTTTAAAGCGCCTCGCAACACAGATCAAAAGCCGCCAGTCAGAAAAACAGCGGAAAATCTGACAAAAGGCTTAGAGTTACGAAAAGCCCAGTCGATAATATCAAATTTCCTCTTGATAAAGCAAAAGCAGACTGCCGAAATGCCAATAATTTGACGCCTAATCGGCTTTTTTGTTACAACAAAGAAACGTCGAGGCACCGACGCCCTTTCCGACTGATCAGCTTTTAAGCTGGATTTGGAACCCGGAGCTCGGCCTGCACGTCAAAATCTGCTTATCTGAAACCCTAATCCGAGACGCAAGGTAGAACAAAGTGCAACTTTCGCAAATCAAGCCAAAATTTCTAATCAGTTCACTTGCTCTCATTTCGTCAGTGAATTTTCTGCCCTCGGGATTTTCCGTTTTTGCCAAAAGCGAATCCGCAAAAAACAATCAAGCGGTGAAAGCCGACTCCTCAAAAATCAGCAGCTCCGAAAAAACTA
Source organism: Candidatus Obscuribacterales bacterium (assembly GCA_019748395.1). Lineage (GTDB taxonomy): Bacteria > Cyanobacteriota > Vampirovibrionia > Obscuribacterales > Obscuribacteraceae > JAIEPM01. The sequence goes on along the minus strand of JAIEPM010000325.1, from coordinate 4,768 downwards.
AAAAGGAAACAGCAAAAAGCGGCGCTGCAAAAGATAACAGCAAAGCCGAAAATGCGGAAAAAAGCGAATTTAAAGAGTACAAAGCAGTTCTTGAGCCCGGCCAATTTTTCGGGCTGGCTTCATTCGGCTATGCATCAGCAAAAGCCTGCCCCGAGGTTATGGAAAAGCTCTTTTGCTACTGTGGTTGCGACCTGACCGACAGCCACACTTCGCTTCTTGATTGTTTCACCTCGGTACACGGTGTAGATTGTCATATTTGCCAGGAAGAAGCAGTGCTGGCAAATAAAATGCACAAAGACGGCGCAAGCATCACTGAAATTCAAAAAACTATAGACGAGAAGTATTCATCGCAATACCCATTCGAGTCGGATACGGCAGCTTACAAAAAATATAAAAGCACTAAACTTTACGGCAACAAAGAAAGCAGCACTGTGAAATTCGGCAGCCAAGCAGCAGGGCCGGAAGCCGGTGAGGAGCCGCCCAAGTTAAAGCCAGGCCACGAACCAAGCAAGTGTTGCTCTGCGGCAGAGCATTCCAAGGACGATAAAAACAAGAAAAAAGACAAGCAAAAGAAATAAGCAGAATTCCTTTGCAAATCAAAAGTCAGTGACACCATAAACGGTGACACTCTCTTTTGAGCACTAAAAGCCTGCGACAAAGTTCAGAAACGTGCTCCCGAAAAGGCTTGCCAACGGGCATTTCGGACATCTTTATCCAAAACGTTTTCTACCCGGCGGTTATCAATCGAGGGGTTGAAGAAAGCCGGAGCAGCTTCCCTCGATAATGCAGTGAAAAATCAAAGCAGGAATTTTCCTGCTTTGATTTTTCGGAATCCGCAGCCAAGGATAAAAGCCATGCGCTCTATACTTACTAAAGCACTGCTTTCAGCATCAATGCTTCCTTTTTTATTGCAATCCGGCGCCATTCAAGAAACCTTAGCAGCAGAAGAGACAGCTGTTTTGCGCGGCTCGGCATCTATGGACGATCTGGGAATGCAGATTGTAAAAAAGGAAATAGAGCTGCTTAGCCTAAACTCAGATTTCAGAAACCACTACATGCAAGGCAATAAGTGGAAAAAGCGCAGACTCAAGCTCTACGAAATGGCAGCGGGTGGAGTTGCTAATGCAGGCGACATTACGCTCATAAGCCAGTTCTGGCATTACTATCGCAATCCGGGAGCAGGACTCAAACACAAAGGCAGCCTTGAATCGGGCGCAATTACGGTGATGGTGGCATACTTGAGCCTTGGCGGGCTCTATGCTGCGGAAGGCCTAAATGACCTTTTTCAAGATTTCCGCTCGGCCAGAAAAGGCTGGAGTTCAAAATCGGTTCTGCAGAAAGCCGAAACACTCAAGAACGAAATAGATGCAGCCATATCAGCCCGAAAAATCGCTTTGCAAAACGACAATTCCAGTCCAGACGAGAAGCGCATGCTGGAGCAGGAAAACAAAGTTTTGCAGGACTGCCGCGATCTTTCCCTGCTTGAATTCAGCAAACTCTACATCGACGCCCGCAAAAAACGCATCGCCCGCGATGTCACAACAGTCGGCACCATTGCCGTCTGCGCTACCGGCGCGTTTCCCGGCGCCCTGGCTGTAACACGCGGCATACAAGAAGTAAATCTAAAAATGATCGGAGGCGGGGGAATAGGCTTTCTGATCTCCGGCGCTACCCTGGCCGGAGCTCCATTGCTGATCCACGGCGGTGCCGCCGCGGGCGGTGCCTGGACAAAACACAATTTGAGCAAAACGCTTGGCGAGATTCAGTGCAAAGTTGCAAGTAACTTAGAATCGGATACAGCCTCCCTGCTTGCCATGAAAACAGACACGGCAAGCTCGTCACAGCTTTCCAGCCGCATGAATGCCTATAAAAGCATGCCCTCTCTATTTGCCGAAAGACAGGACTTTCTTGAAGCAGAACATCGAAAAAACAAAAGAGATACGATTGAAGATTTCATTACTTACGCCATCGAAGGCGGACCTCAGATAGCCTGGGGCACACTTGTAGCTCGTGCCGGTTACCGTTATAACCGCAATGCTTCTAAAGCTTTCAAGCTGATTGCCGAAGGGGCGACTGTTAACGAAGTGGCCTGGGGCTCATGGCTTTTGAATAAAACACAGGGTTCTATACGGGACGAACTCTACAATCTAAAACACCGCTTCGATTCAACAAGCGGCGCCTTCGGCAAAGACAATAAGTCTCTGGTTCAACTCAAGCTACTGGGCGCCAGCGCTAACCTTGGTAATGCTCAATAGAATTCCGAGATCTCATGCGAGCAGGACAGGGCGCTGCATGGCTCCCTGTCCATACCGATTTCAAAGATGTTTTTTGGGCATTTGAAAATATTTTCCGGCAGTATTTCGGGTTTAGCCCATTAACGATATACGAGCAGAGACACTGATTGACGGCTTTTCTACTTTTCAAGATCTGTGGAAAACCCGTTTTCAAGCGATAGATTTTAAGAAACTTGAACGCCGATTTGTCGTCTTTGCACTGGTGACAGGAAAAAATTTCTTGCTAAAATTGGTTAACCTTAATTCAAAAGAAAAGAGGAAGCGTATGGACACGGTAGCACCAACTGCTGACAACCGGCGCACCTGGACTATTGTCTCCGATGACAACTGTCCAGTCGTTCGCTTTCTCTCTCGCCTGGTCAAATCATGCGACAGCCACGAATTTTTTCGCTTCGTCGGCAAAGAAAACAACGACGAGCATTCGCGAAAACTCTTCAGAGAGCTGTCTGCCAGCCCCTGGAGCTTACTTCTCATCGATGATCACGGACAGCGACTGCAAGGTCCGGAGGCAATTCCCTTCATCTTGAAAAACCTGCCCTCCGGCAGACTTGCATGTGTTGCTTATCTAATCCCGGGCACAATGTGGCTCACTCAGCAGCTTTACTTATCAGTTTCACGAAATCGCAAGCAACTTGCTAAACTCAGGGTCTCTTCCTCACAACAAACGGAACCCGGACAGGCAGCTTGAGTTCTGAAGCAGCTTCAATAATTCGAAAGATCATCCATGTCGACATGGATGCCTTTTTTGCTTCCGTTGAACAGCGCGATGAGCCATCATACAAAGGCAAGCCCCTCGTGGTCGGCGGATCTCCCGAAAGTCGAGGCGTAGTTGCTGCGGCCAGTTATGAAGCCAGACAATACGGTATTCATTCAGCCATGCCTTCAAGAACTGCTCTGCAGCGCTGCCCGCACTTAATTTTCCTGCGCCCACGCTTTGAGGTCTACAAAGCCGTATCCCAACAAATTCGCGAAATCTTTTTTCAGTACACAGATCTTGTCGAACCGCTCTCTCTGGACGAAGCCTACCTCGATGTAAGCACTAACAAAAAGGGAGAAAGCTCCGCGACCTTAATCGCCAGAGAAATCAAAGTGCGGATTTTTGAAGAAACGGATTTAACTGCGTCAGCTGGTGTTTCAATAAATAAGTTCCTTGCAAAAACAGCTTCCGGGCTCAAAAAGCCAAACGGACTCTGTTTAATTCGCCCCGAAAAAGCCGAGTCTTTTGTGGAAACTCTGGAAATCGAGCAGTTTTACGGCATCGGCAAAGTAACTGCAGAAAAAATGCGCGCGCTTGGCATTTTCAACGGCAAGGATTTGAAAAGCTGGTCGGAAGCAGCTCTTGTTGAAAAGTTCGGAAAAATGGGAAGATTCTATTACCAGATTGCCCGCGCGCAGGATGATCGTATGGTTGAACCAAACCGCATTTCCAAATCAGTCGGAGCTGAAGAGAGCTTCGCCGTGGATTTGAGCGAAAGGCGAGATATGCTTGGCGCTCTAGCCGAAATTGCCACCACAGTCGAACGGCGCCTTGGCGACGGTAAAAACGGCGGACGTACAGTTACCCTGAAAGTAAAGTATGCCGACTACAAACAAGTAACCCGCAGCCGAACTCTTGCGGAATCTGTAAGCAGTGCGGAAAGCATGCTGGACATAGCAATTGAATTACTGGACGACACAGAGGCTGAAAAGAAAAGAGTTAGACTGCTGGGCATCTCTGTTTCGAATCTCGACTCGGAGCGTGAGTCCAACGAGTTTCAGCAATTGAGCATTGACCTTCACTAAAAACTGCGGCAGGAAAAAGCTGAATGAAATCAATCCATTTTTATGCCGCCACAGTCCTGCTTTTGGCTGTCCTGCTTTTTTCCGCACCTTTATGCAAAAGCCAGCCTGCTACACTCAAAGGACAGGCGACTCATTATGCCGACAACTCACAGCCGCTGGACGCATTACTCTGGCCGGGAAACAACTTCGACAAAGACGCCGCCAGGGCCCTGCTTCGAGAGCCATCGGGCGAATCAAGCATCTGGGCTCCGATTCCCGAGTGGGAAGCAGGCGATTGGGAAAGCAAGCAGGCTGTAAACACAAGGGCGGTCAAATATATTGGCGGCCAAGCCATGGACATTCAGCCGCTTGGCGTACATAAATCCGAAGGCAGATTTACTAAAGGCTTGCTTCGAGATCGAAAAGGAGATATCTGGCACTGGTTTCAATCAGACTACTGGACTGAAACCGATCTGGGAGACCTGAAAGTCGCCTCATACATCAGATATTCTTCGCCGGGCGGCGGTGAATACCCGGATTTTTACGCGGAATCAGTGGATTTTAAAATTTTAAAAGCCAGCAATCAGATAGCTACGGTAAGACGCTCGAAAACCTGGACACGCTATCAAGATCTGGGCTCAGGCACACTGAAGGAAGAAAGCGTCCGCACAAATTATGATGAGCGCGGAACCGCTACTGCCACCAGCTTTAAT
>JAIEPM010000665.1 GCA_019748395.1 Candidatus Obscuribacterales bacterium | reverse complement strand
CCCTGTGCCGGACCATAGATTGACCCTCAGCCTGCTGCCCAACCAGGAAGGGTGATGCATGGCATCACCCCTAAAACTGGCGCGGCTAAATGGCATCGCCGCAACAGCCGTCAGGGCTAAATGAAAATGCCCACTGGATAAAAGCTGGGGACTTTATCCAGTGGGCATTGCCGTGCGACTTCAAGAACAATACTAAGACTGCATTGTGTAATTTCCGTATCTTCCATTAGTTCAGGTTTTGCAGGCTTTATTTCTGCTGAAAATTATAGATACCCGGTGGATAAAAGCTCGGGACTTTATCCACCGGGTATCTTGCCGTGCGACTTCAGGAATTATTCTAGGCAGCTCTTGTGAAATTCCGGTACCTCGCTGCAAGCCGGACAAAAAGCAATAAAAAACCCACTGAGTAAAAGCTGGGGACTTTATTCAGTGGGTTTTGCCGTGCGACTTCAAGAACAATACTAAGATTGCTTTGTGTAATTTTGGTACCCGGCTTTTAATTACTGGGGCAGGGCTCTCTACTTTCCACAAGAGCCTTGATTTGGGCTTTCTGTGGCAGAGAGGGCTCGGCGCCAAGCCGGCAAGTAGCCAGAGCACCGGCAGCGCAGGCGTATTTAAGTGCTTCTTCCATTTCCTTCTCCTCGGCCAGGGCTGAAAGAAGAGCTCCGCAGAAGGCATCGCCGGCTGCAGTTGTGTCATGCACCTCGACTTCAAATGCCGGGGTCATGTGGGCGACACTGGCGTCGTTTACGAGTAGCGCGCCCATTTCTCCCATAGTTATGATTACTTGCTTCAGACCCTTCGCCTGTAAATGCTTGGCGGCTTCAAGTGCTGAGGCAATGTCCACGACCTTAACGCCCGTAAGCAGCTCGGCTTCTGTTTGATTTGGGATTATGATGTCCAGAAATCCCAGCAATTCGTCGCTTAGCTTGCCGTTCTCGGGCGCCGGGGCAGGATTTAAAACAACTGTCAGTCCGAGTTTTTTGCCCATTTTTGCTGCATGCAGCACCGTCTGCATTGGAATTTCAAGCTGCAAAAGCATGTAAGAGCACTGTTTTATAGCTTCCTCTGCCTGCTCTATGTCTGCGGGACTGAGCCTGGAATTGGCTTGCGGCGCAATCGATATGCTGTTGTCCCCATCGGCATCGACAAGAATATCGGCAATTCCTGTTCCAAGCGAGTCATCTCTGTACAAGAACTTCGTATCGACAAGAGACTCTTTCAGCTTTGCCTCAATCTGGTCGCCGAAGCTGTCTTTTCCGACTTTACCGATCATGTAAACGGAAGCGCCGCTGCGACCGGCCGCCAGCGCCTGATTGTTGCCCTTGCCGCCGACAAAAGTGTTAAAACTGCTACCGATGATAGTTTCGCCTTTCTGAGGACGGCGCGGTACTTTCATGACCAGATCGTAGCTGAGGCTGCCGACCACGCATATTTTTTTCATGATATTGCTCCTGCGCTCAGCGCTCAGGCTAAGAATTCGGTGAGTAGCTGATGGAAATGATGCGGTCCGGCTTCCCACTCGGGAGAATAACGGCCGCGATCATAGAAGTGTGATTGCACTCCTTTTTGAACTTGCTCGATGATGTTTTCATCTTCGCGTTCGGTTTTGTCTACGTTGGCACCGGCACCAATAGCCAGCTTGCTCTCATCCCAGATGTAGGTGAGGTAAGTGATACGAGTTCTATCTTTTGCCAGCGGTACCACCACATTCAGTGATAGACCCCAGGGGTAGAAATTAAACATCATGTTCGGGAAGAGCCAGTAATAGTAGGCTGCGATATTCTTGCCGTAATCAGGAGACGATTTCGGCAGATCAAATGCATCAGCCGGATTTAAAGCTACGCCGATTTGTAGATTTGAGTACCTGTAGAGTTCGGTGTGATAATCCTTGCAATCAACAGCGGCAGCCAGAGCTGGATGTACATATGGAATGTGAAAGCCTTCCAGATAGTTATCGCAATAGAGCGCCCAGTTGGCTTTGACGATGTAATCTTGCGAGCGCGATGCGTCAAATTCAAATTCATTTAGCGGTAGCCAGGAAAGGCGTTCTTTCATGGGACCGATTACGTCTTCAAAACTAAATGCAGGATTGATTGCAGCAAAAAGAAGTTTGTCCCAATTTCCGAATGGTACGCAAGCGAGGTTGTCCTTTTTTGTCGGGAAGTCTTCGACGTTTTCAAAGCCGGGAGTCGAAATCATCTGACCATCGAGTCCAAAGCGGCGACCATGATAGCGACAGCGCAAATTTTGAGCGTGGCATTCACCTTCTACCAGAAGGTTACCTCTGTGTGTGCAAACATTCGAAAGGCACTGCAGTTTGTCGTCATGAGAGCGGCTTATGATAATGGGTTCATCAATATAACCGGGCAGGATTGAAAGTGGAAGAACTTGCCCCGGGACTGTCAGTCGGTCTGCATCAGCAACGAATTGCCAGGAACGAGCAAAAACTTTCTCGCGAGCTTGCTCAAAACTGGCTTCGTTTCTATAGAAACTTGCCGGTAAGGTCTGGGCTTTCTTGATGTCTTTGTCGATCAAATCGGCTTTCAGCCGGAGGTCCGTTGCCATGGTTCACCCCCTCGTTACAGGTAATCAACCGGCAATTGTAGCTTCAGCGAAGCTGCATCTTCAAGCGATCATTGCTTTTGGCGTTACTTCCTCAGCTTTTAATTCGTTTTGGAATCGGCAAAGAGGGGCGTGATTTAAAGGACGGCATTTTGACAGGCTGCTTTTTTAGAGCCTGCAGTAAAAGAGCAATTGCTTTTGCCAGCTGGGGATCTTCGCCGTTCTTGTAATCCTGTGGGCGATAATCAACGTCGTAGTCCGGTTCTGTTCCATAGTTTTCAACCGACCAGCCCACGTCTTCAAACCAAAATGAGAATTCCGGCTGTGTGGTAAGGCTGAAGTCCACGAGCCTGTGTCTCGGGTGAATTCCGATAACACCGCCCCAGGTTCTTTTGCCTACCAGCGGGCCGAGCTTGTATAGCTTGAAACAATGGCTGAAAATGTCGCCGTCCGAACCGGCAAACTCGTTGGTCAGCGCCACTAGCGGACCGGCAGGAGACTCCATCGGATAAGGTTGTGCTTTGCCCCAGCGCGGTACGTCGTAGCCGACTCGTCTTCTTGCCAGCTTCTCAAGCAAAAGGGAGGAAACGTGACCGCCTCTGTTATAACGAGCATCGACAATCAGACCGTCATGGTGAAACTCGGAAAGATAGCTGCGGTGGAATTCTGCAAAGCCGAATGGTCCCATGTCGGGGATATGAATGTAGCCGACTTTGTCTTTTGTGGCTTTTGAAACAATGGCTCTGTTGTTTTCAACCCAGTTGCGATAGCGCAAATAGCGCTCCGAACTCAAGGTGCGCACCGTTACAGAACGCACCTCGCTGCCGCGTTTGAGAGTAAGCTGCACATGTTGTCCGCCCGATTTGACAAGCAATTCGTCGACACTCAGGTTGCGGCTCAGCTTTCTACCGTTAACTGCAATAATCAGATCGCCGACTTCTATATTTAAGCCCGGCTCTGCTAAAGGCGAGTCAGATTCGCGATCCCAGGAATCGCCTCTCAGAATTTTCTTGATTCGATAGCCTTGAGTTTGCTGGTCATATTCCAGATCGCATGCCAGGAAGCCTTTGTAATAAGGTTTTGGTGAGGGTTTGTCTCCGCCAAATTCGTAAGCGTGTGAAGTACCAAGCTCACCTTGCATTTCCCAGATAAGATCTGAAAGCTCGGAGCGCGTTCTGATTTTCGGCAGCAGCTTGGCATATCGATCATAAGCAAGATCCCAGTCAATCTGAGACATCTTTTCGTCCCAGAAATGTTCTTGCTGCAAGCGCCAGGCTTCCCTGTACATTTGATACCACTCTTTGCGCGGTTCAACTCGCAGGCTTACTCTTGCTAAATCAATGAAACCCGTGGCGCGACCGGGAGTGTCGTAAGAACCGTTTGGACCTTTGGAAGTCGCCTGCAATGCGTCGATGACTCTGAGTCTTCGCTTGCTGCGATAAATCAGTGTGCGCTTGTCGGGACCGAGTTTCATGGACTGCAGACCTGTTTGCAAAACAGCTGTTTTTTGTTCTGCAAAATCGTAAGTGATTAGACTGCCGCTTTCACTGTCATCTGCTGCCCAGTTGTAATCGCGAGGAATGCCGCGCATGGCAAAACTGATAAAAAGGATGCGTCCCTTAACTGCGCAGAGCTGCGAGTAAGAGCCTTCAGAAAACGGGAATGCGATTACACGGTCTTTAATACCGTCGAAATCGATTTTTACCCAGTCGCTTCCGTTAGTTGCTGCTGTGCCGGCAGCTTGCGCCGTGCTCTTTTTTTTAGCTTTGTTTTTAGAGCCTGCTTCTTTTGTGCTGCTCTCCTTCTTCGCTTCCTGAGCGGCTGCGCCGGTGTCTATAAAAGGTTTGGTATCGGGAGCAAAGGGAGATGCGGTTTCTTTGGACAGAATAATTAGATAGGGTCTTGAGGACTGCGGAAAGCTCAGGTCGAATTGCTGAGTGTCGTATACCGGCTTGAATTCTCGGTTGGACAGGAAATACAGATATTTGCCTTCCGGATCAAAGCATGGGTAAACATCCATGCGCACCGGACGGGTGAGTTCGTGAGTTTCATAAGTTCTGCAATTCAGAACTTTGATCAAACTCAGGTTCGAATGTGTGAAGTACGAGTAAGCAAGCCATTTGCTGTCCGGCGACCAGTTTAAACAAATGATTCTTTCTGCCGGGCTTGTGTCGACGACGTAAGTGACTTTTTTTTCGATGTCGACAAGCATGAGTTCAAAACGATGATTGCTGATTGCCAGCATCTTGCCGTCCGGCGATGCTTCCAGACAGATTATCCTTCCGATATCCTCGTCTGTTATGTACTCGGCTTCACGGGAAATGTCTTTGGCTGAGTGTTTAGCGATGCGTTCGTATCCGCCCGCATCATCGACCATCACAAAATCATTGCCGCCGCTAAGCCATTCTAAGTGGCGATAACGGACCTCGCTGCCGACACCGTGGTGAATGCAGGGTCCTTCGAAAAGCGGCATGCTGAAAGCTTGTCCGCGAGTGATTAAGCCGACTGAGTGCCCGTTTGGATGCAGAGAGTAATGTTCCAGATAATAATTGGCATCGGCGAATTTGCGTGTGGATTGTTGTTCCAGAGAATAAGCCTGTATCTGCAGGAGGACACTCTTGCCTGTATCCGGGTCGAAAACATACAAATCTCCGGCGCAACTGTAGATGATTTTCCGACCGTCACTGTGCGGGAAACGCACATAATATTCGCTGTGATTTGTATGTCTTTGCAGATCTCTTCCGTCGGCTCTCAAAGAATAAATATTGCCGATGCCGTCATGATCGCTTAAGAAATAAACTCTTCCTTTAAGCCAGATCGGCAATACCGCGTTGCCGTTGATTTTGCCTAATCTGCGGAACTCGCCTTTGGCTTCGCTGTCAATCCAGAGCTCTCCGGCTCGCCCGCCTTTGTATCTTTTCCATAGAGCCGGATCGTTTGAGTTTCGTCCCAGTACGGCCCGTCCATTGTTGTCGAGCGCGTAAGAGTAAGCGTGACCAAGGTTCATTGCCTTGAGTTCATTGCCGTCCGGGCTCAGCAAATAGAGCTCATTGTGGCGGAAAAAAGGAGATTTGCCGTCCGCGCTAATTACAATGTACTTGCCGTCGGGGGTCCAGCAGCAAGCGTAGCAAGCCTGTCCACCGAGATATGTCAGTCTTTTGGGAACGCCGCCTTCAAAAGGCATGATAAAGATTTCGGGGTGACCCTCGTCCATGCTTGTGAAGGCAATTTGCTTGCCGTCCGGTGAAAGTTTGGGGTAACTGCACTCGCCATTGAGATTACTGAGCTTGCGGGCCGCACCACCAGTGGTGGTAGTTGACCAGAGGTTGTCGTCGCAAACAAAAACAACTCGATCGCCAGCTATGCTTGCTTGCTGATAATAACCACTTTGAGACATTTTGATTCCCTTGTACAAATCCCGGATATCCGCCGTATATCGACAATTGCCAAAGGGTATCACCTGTTTTAGTCTGATTTCAAGGACCCATCGAGAACTCGAGCGCTTCTCTCTCTTAAATCTATTTGGAATCGTCGACAAAGCCTGTTTTCATTTCCTGGATGCTTATGTCGCTGCGTTTAAAGCAGTTTGGGTATTCGTAGGTAGGCAAGAGATATCTGCGTAATTTTTGCATGCTTCGGGTCGGGAAATCTGCTCTCTGGATTGATTTCGCCGCCGCATCGATATCCGCATTTGCCTTAACGGTTCTGGCTGCAGCCTGGCTTGTATTGTTCATGGATTTATAAACTTCGGCGATATTTCTTTCGCTTATGGCTTCACGCAGCATCTGCTCCGAGTAGCTGTAGGCCGAGTCTTTCTTTGCCTGCTTTTTGATTTCCAGCGACTCTTCCAGGGAAGCCAGTGCTTCCTTTGCTTTGCCCTCAAGGCTCTGAATTACGCCAAGATCATTGTAATCGGCGCTCAAAATTTGATTGTCGATTTTGTAGTCTTTCATGACCTTCCGGTCCCGTTCAAGCACCTCTCTTGCTTCTGCTTCAGCTTGTTCCATGAGATTCATTTTGGCATGTAGAAGGGAGAGGCGGTTTAGAGCTCGCGCTATGACCGGTTCTTGATATGAACTGCTTTTTTTCCAGAGAGAGATTGCTTTGTTGTAGTTTTCCTCAGCTTGAATCAGCTTGCTCTCGCCTTCATAAACTCTTCCGAGATTGTCGTAAGCCCAGGCTGCCATTTCAATGTCGTTGCTGTCATATAGATTGATGGCTTTTTTATAGAGATTTTCAGCTTCCTGCCATTTACCCTGGCAGCGGCAGCATTCTGCCAGCACATAAGTGCTATAAGCCCTCTCTGCTTTGTTGCCGGCCAGAAATGTATCAGCAAAGAACATTGCCGGTCTGCATAAGCTTTCGGAATAGGCGTAGTTACCGTCTCGCCATTGTTTGAATGCTTGCTCATGCACATAGTTACTTAGCTGAATGACGGCTTCCGCGCCGAGTATTAATGGAAGCAGGTGTAGGATTAGCGATACGGCCGGCAACATTTTGCGGGATTTGTAGTTGTTCGGAGCTTTCTCTAGAAATAATTTTGAGTCCTTAGCTTCTGTGATTTTGATTTCCGCGTTTGCATTCAAGCTTGAAGAGAGCAAGTTAAGTAATGGTTTTTGTCGTGCATCAAGCGCGTTCTTGATGCTCAGGAAGCAGAGGAACCAGATTAGTGCAGGTCCTGCAAGCAGAAGCAGTGCGATGCCGCTTCCGCTTAGATCGTGGTTTGTGAAA
>JAIEPM010000355.1 GCA_019748395.1 Candidatus Obscuribacterales bacterium | reverse complement strand
AAAATTTGACAGAGCCTCTTGCGCTTTTGGTTTTTCCTGAAACCCGCGAATGAACCCATCTTCGTCGGCCAGAATCACACCAAACTGACTGACATCGGCAACCTGTTTTGTAGCGATAGTTGCCAGCGCGCCCTTACGCTTATGCTCAGCATAAATGCGGCTCAGATCGGCATCAGTGAGCAAGTCGCCCATCAACACGATAAATGTATCCTGACCGAAAAAATCTCTGCAGGCTCTGACACCACCGGCGTCACCACTTAACTCGCTTTCCAAGCGAAAATCTATGTTCAGCCCAAGGGCTCGTCCATCAGCAAAATACGCTCTTATTTTTTCAGGCAGATAATGGAGATTGGAAACAACGTCCTCAAAGCCGTGCTTTTTGAGCAGGCGAAGAATATGCTCCATCACAGGTCGATTGGCTACAGGAACAAGCGGCTTCGGAACTTGAGAAGTTAAAGGATCAAGACGAGAACCGACACCTGCGGCGAGAACCATTGCTTTCATTCAAATCAGGCTTAAAGCTAAGCCCCTCCATACCCTTGACTACAAAATAATAGGTCATCCGACCCGTAATTATTATCGGTCTAAACAGTTAAGGAAGTGGTTAATTCTTTAGTAGTCAGGATGCCTTGAATGCCGCTCAAAAATGCAAGTCGGTCCGCCTCCGACAAGGACTTTTATTCAAGCAGGCAATCCTGCTTGCGCCTGAGCTTCAGCAGGATTAAAATTTTCAAGTCGTCAAATAATTGTGAGTGCAGCCGGCATGCTGTCAACAGGACTTTCAAGCGTCGCTTTCAGAAATATCCGCTTGAAAGCAATCGGAAAAATTCAACCGGCGCTCCGGACCGCAGCCTGAGCGCCAAAAGGCAGGTCACAATTTCATTAACGCAACTCTTAGGACTTCAGCTCTGTGAGTCTTCCCCTGATCTTGCTCTGAGCGAGTATTTTCAGAAGCTGACCGGCTCTCTAAATGTCCACAATATTTTCAATCCTAGTTTTTACTGCGACGATTATCTAAAAATATTCGCTTTTAGAGCAATTCCTGACGGCAACGACTTCCTTGCTTCCTTTGTTTCTATCGAAGACCGGCACGGGCAAAAAACGATCAATTTATCAATCGATTATTACAAGCAGCTCGGTGGGGTAAGACTCATCGATCCAAAAATCTGCAAGATCCATGACTCCATCTACATTACCTTTAATACGGGCCATATCAACAGCGGCAACGATATTTATGTGATGAAACTATATCCGGAACTGGAGCAGCCGAAAAAAATCATTTTCAAGCAAAGGAATTTGCAAGAGAGAAACTGGGCTTTTTTCTCGGAAGGCCAAGAGATATTCGCGCTCTACAGCATTAATCCCTTGCAAATACTGAAATTGAAAAATGTCGACGAAAATAGCTGGGAAATGGAAGAGTACTATGAAGGAAAGCCGTCGGGCAAAGTTCCTCAAGAGCTGAGTATTGGGACGCAGTTATGCAAGCATCAAGGCAAGTATTATTTTCTAGCTCACAAGAAATTCCTGGAACGATTTCGAAAAAAGATATATCTGGGAAAATTTTGCTCACTCGATTTTACGAATAAAACAATAAGCTGCGGTCCTGACTGGTTTATGCATTCTTTTAAGAGCTTCTTTGGAAGCCGACTCAAGCATAATTCAAAGCTCTTATCTTGCACATATTTTTCAGGCTTGCAGCTCAGCGACAATAAAGTCAGAGTCGGCTATGGAATAAACGATGTTGCCTACGGATTTTCGACTTTTCCGCTGGAAATACTGCCGTGACGAAAGAACCGCAAATCACGATCGTGCTTCTCAATTACAAAAGGCCTCAGAATATTCCGATTATTCTGGAATCAATTAAAAATCAGAGCGTCCCGGCTCGAGTTTTCCTTTTCAACAACGGCGGCATAAACGTAAACGCCGAAGACATTGATTGCTATGAAGAATCGCCTGTAAATCTCGGCTGTATGGCAAGATGGAAAATGGCTCAAAAGGCAAGCACGCCTTATCTTATGTCGCTGGACGACGACATCTGTTTTAAGAGAAATGATGCCCTTGAAAAAATCATTCAATCACTGGAGAAGCAAGATAATCCCAATAGAGCCATCGGCTTTTTTGGACTCCGTTTTAAGAAACTGCCCATTTACACAATGGGCAAGAATATGGAAGTCGGCATAAATCAAGGCAATGAAGACCTGCATGTCGATATCGTCAAAGGACGCGTTATGGCTTTTAGAAAGGACCTTTTGGATGGTCTAAATTTTCCGGAAGAAAGAGAAGACGACATTTACCTCTCGGCCTTATTTGCAAAAAAGAAACGCCGATTTCATCGCCTGCCGCTCGCCTTAGCCGACTCATTTACCGAACTAGAAGACTTTGGCGTAGGTAACTGGCAAGAGCCGATTCATTATTCAAGTCGCAATCGTGCAGTCGCAATTTATTTTTCAGCTAACGCGGCGATGGCTTGCGCCTGTATCTTCCTGGCAGCTGTTTACAGCCGGCTCAGGAAAATAAAAAGGAAATTGCAACTGCCTCAGTTTGATTCTAATCGATAAATTGAGGTGCTGCTGAGCTTGAAGTTGCGACCAATTCCGAGCGGATCATAAGACGGAAAAGGATCCAGACCATACTGGCCTCCCAGATAGCGAACCGTAACTGTGACTGTAGGAGGATCTGCCGCCGTATTGAAAACAGCGTCATCAAACTGAGCCGAGTTTGCAATCACACCGCCATAACAAAGCTGATTGAAAACCAGCGCATTTTGCGAACTGCGTTGCTTGATTGTCGGATTGTCAGGATAGAGAACCGCCAGTTGACGAGATGAAATGCGGGCAGCTTCAGACAGCACCGAATTTATTGCGTATGCTTTCACCAGTTCAAGAACGGCAAAAAGCAGCACCATTACCAGTGGCACGATAAAGAGCAGGGAAGCAGCCAACTCCATGGTGGCATGACCGCTGCGCCTGACTCTATTTAATCGGCTTCGAGATCTTCTGTGCATAAGAGCCTCCTGCTTTAATGCGCAACGTTTTCAATTAAACGCACATTGCTGGGAGACATCGCCGTCAAATTCGAATTTGCGCTCGGATTGGAAGGAACACCAAAAATGTCGCCTTTCTTGCCACGGACGGCCGCATGTGTAATAGTTCCGGCAATTGTTTCGACCTGACCACCACTCTGATTTACAGTGACGTTGGTTACCTTAACTACAACCCAGCCAATAATCGGTTGTGACTGATTGAAAGGCGGTGTGCCTTCGATTACAGGCAACACAATATGGTCCTTGCCTTTCAAAGCATTGAGTCTTGAACTGCCCGCCAATTTTTTTTGACCGGCAACACCGTTATCCAGAAAGATAGGCTCACCCATCTGTACAGGCGGGATAAAGTTGGATTGCGGCGCGGTAAAACCGAGCCCCTGGTCAATCGCGTCATTGAGCCAGTTTGCATTTGTATTCTTCACACCAAAGGAAGTAAATGCACCATTTTTTACTTGCTGTGAGTTTATATAAATGTTGACCGTTTGACCGGGCTGCAGCTTACCTAAGGGCAGCTGTGATCCGGACTTCGTGGTTGGTATGGCATCAATGCTGACTGCCAGAGGGAACATGATGTTACCCGCAATACTGGATACGGTTTTAGAAGCAGCAGCAGTTGAAGTCACCGTTATCGTGTCGCTTCCATGGCCGAATATGGAAGCCAGCCAGTTTTGAACAGGCTGACTTGCCGTTACTTCGCAAGTACCGATTTCACCCGGAACATTCGTGTTGATTGAAACTGCAACAGTTGTGTTGGGTGTTGTTGCCGAAACCGGAACCCCATCGGCAGAGTTCATACCGGCAACTTGCGTTGCGCGATAGGAAGCCATGGGAGCTGTCTCAGGATCGATCAACGCAGCAGCACCGGCAAGAGCCGCCGCATCGGTAGCACTCTGTAGCTGTGTGCGCACCGAGACGTTGTGAGCGATATCGGCAGAGAATGCTCCAACACCGATAATCATCAAAAGAACTGTGCCGGGGATGAGCATCCCCATGGTTCCGCTTTCTGAGCGCAAATTATATTGAGGCTGTTTTGATTTCATAATCCAATTCTCCAAAGAATCCTCAATAAAGGGGATAAGTAGCGTTCGCGCTAATCTTAAAGTTTGAACCGAGCTTGAGCGGGTCAAACAAAGGGAAAAGAGCCAGTCCATTTTGACCGCTGGTGTAGCGAACATTGACAGTCACCGTCGGCGGTTCAGAAGCCATGTCGAAAACAGCAGTGTCGAACTGCGTCGATGCGTTAACAATATTGCTGGCTCTGACTTTGCTATATACAAGGATGTCTTGCAAAGTTCGATCGCCGACAAGCATTGTCGTTTCGTTATACATAGAGCCCATGCTGCGAGCCGCTTCACGGGCGCACTGTTGTAAGCCTTGCTTAATCACATAAGCATGAGTGACTTCCGCGATCACCATGGCACAACTGGTCAATATCGGAATCATAACAGTCATAGCGGCAACAGACTCCGCCAAAGTTAATCCTTGAGCCTTACGCCTCATATTCGCCAACTCCCAGATCAATAAATTGATCTTGTATACTCCAGCCTAACGTCTACTCCAGAATGCCTCACTTAATTCCAACAATGCGATTGGAAAAGCAATTCCGGCCGACTAGAAGAGTCAGCAGTACAGCTCAATTTATCGACTTATTTCTGCGAAACACCGGCACTGTCGCTGCTTTTAGCAGTCATTTTTTCAATAACTTGCTTAAGGCGTCGGCTGTCCATTTCCATAGCATCGGCACTGCGTGAAAGACCGAGATCGACTTGCTCTCTTGAGCTGCCGCCAAAAGAGCAGAAGGCGCCTACGGATTCCTCAACTGAAACATGGTTATAAATGTCGTCTTCAAAAGCCGGAGAGAATTGTTGCCATTCGTTCAATCCCAGATCGGAAAGATATTTGTTGCGGGTCCGGCAATAAATCCCAAGCTGTTCCACTACTCTTGATGCGACTTCTCGACTGACACCGCGATTCAACAAATAATCGTGAGCATTGCTGACATTTACAAGGTCGGCACAGGCAACCTCACGCATTCTTTCAGTATCAAGATCCATGCCTGGCAGCATGCCTATTAAAAGATCAAGCAATAAATCAAGAGTATCAACAATGTCGGCAAAGCCCAGTACGCACTCCTGCAAATCAAGACTGAATCCGGTGGTGATTGACTTGAGCTGAACAATAAATTCCATCATGCGCCCGAAAATCATGGAAGGTCGCGAACGCAGCAGCTCAAGTACTTCCGGATTACGCTTCAAGGGAAGCTTGTGCGATTTGATTGTCAGTTGTTGCGGAACTTTTGCAAAAGCGAACTCCTGAGTTACCCAGAGCAAGAGTTCTGAACCGAGCTGTGAAATATGCAAGCCTATAATTGAAGCGAAAGCTCCAAATTCAATCAGGAAATCTCGATCTGAAACTGCATCGAGACTGTTTTCGATCAAATCATCAAAGCCGAGAGTTTCAGCAACCATACGGCGATCTATAGGTTCGCGCGTACCGGCTAAAACATTGGCGCCCAGAGGCAAAAGGTTCAATCGCTTGTAAAAATCCAGAAGCCTGGAAAAATCGCGCGAAAAGCGAGCCTCATTCGCCAGCCACCAGTGCGAAAGCAAAATTGCCTCAGCCGGTTGCATATGCGTATAACCAGGCATAACCGTGTCTATATCACGCTTGGCTAAATCGATAAAAGTATTGCGAACGCATAAAATTCTTTCAGCAAGTTCAAGACTCGAGTCGCGCATCCATAAACGCAAATCAGTAGCAGCCTGATCATTGCGCGACTTGGCAGTTCGGATCAAGATGAACTCCTCGCCGACGCGCTTTTTAAGATGCCTCTCGAGTGCTTCATATACATCGGCATCCTGAGCGCTCATCATTTCATGGCCGGATTCAAGCTCATGTAGAATTTCAGCAAGAGCATTTTTCAGACGGGCACAGGCATCATTTGAAAGAATTCCTGTTTTGCCGAGCATGGCCAGATGGGCGTTGCTTGAAATCAAAGCACGCTTGAAAAGCTCGGATTCAATATTCGTGTTCAGATGAATGCGCCTGAACTGAATACGTCTTCGCTGGTATTCATCGGCAATCGGAGGCTCGGAGCTTTCAGCGTTCATTAGTTTCAATACCATTCATTAGTTCAAGTAGGTTAGCACAGTTGAACTCTCGAGCAGAGGAATAATCTCCTTTAAAAGCATGAGAACTGGCTTTTGGCCAGTTCTTATCGCTTACGAGCTTCAGCTAACGCCGGATCAAGCAGCCTTCTTCTTTTGAATTTTGTTGATCTTGTCCACCTGTTTCTTATATCGCGTTTGCTCTTGCTGGTAGCGCTTTTGCACTTCCTTTTCCTTTTCTGCCATACACATCACTTCTCTGTCTTCTTCTAACCGTGCTTCTTTGTAATTTTCCCGCCACTTGCTCATATACAAGAACTCAGGAAACTTACAGTTTCTGATACTACATTAATATAAACGGTTTTTTAGGTTAATGCAACAGTCAGATATCATATCGGCATACAAGCGATAAAGCAAGCTCCGGGCTGTCAACAGCTTGCTTTCAGCCTCAAACTGCGCGGCTTTTCGAAACTGACTAAACTCCAGCTTTAGCAGGTTCAACACTGCTCTGGGCTTTTTCAAGCTTGGGCAGAGCCAGCGAAAGCAAGATTACAAGCAGCATGACGGCAGCGCCGACATAGTAGGGAAATTGCACGCCTAGAAATTGAAAAGCCAGGCCACCGGCGCAGGGTCCAAGAACTCTTCCCAGAGTCGAAAGTGACTGACCGACACCCAGCACACCGCCGACTTGCTGCTGATCGGCCAGGCGAGAGGTCATGCTCTGGTTGGAAGGATTGATGATACTGGTTCCGGCAGCCAGCAAAGTCATTGACAAATAAAGTCCGGGCACACTGTGCAAAAGCACGGTTAACAGAAGTCCTAGAAAAACCAGGCAAGAACCGACTGTAATCAGGGGACGCTCTCCGACTTTCTTTGACAAACGACCAATCAAACCACCCTGCACGAAAACCATAACGAAACCGATATAAGTGAAAAGCCAGCTCATATCGGTCTTGCTGAACTTGTACCAGCTCATTGCCAGAAGCGCCAGGGTTGTTTCCATGTTGGCGAAAGCAAAAGTAGCAAGAAAAAATATCAAAAGCGAAGTCGTTAGCCGGGGATTGCTGAGGGTTCTGAAATAGAAGCCCGGCTCCAGGTGAAAGCGCTCATGGCCGGCCTGACTG
>JAIEPM010000443.1 GCA_019748395.1 Candidatus Obscuribacterales bacterium | reverse complement strand
GGCATCTTGATAAAGCCTGATGGCTTCCAGTGCCTGTTTCCCTATGGGGACGATTCTTTCTTTGGAGCCTTTGCCCGTGCAGCGTATGTAACCGTGTGAGAGGTTGATGTCATTGTGAGTCAGGCTGATTAACTCTGATACTCGCAAACCAGCCCCGTAGAGCAGTTCGACTATCAACCTTTCTCTGGCTGTGCCGGCTGCTGCCACCATGGATGATATCTCGCTATTGCTCAAAACTTTCGGCAAGTGCCGTGCCGATTTGGGATTCATAATCCCTTCGGTCGGATCGTTTTGCGTTATTCGATTGCTCTTTTGCCAGTCGAACCAGGCTCTCAGTGTTGCCAGTTTGCGAGCGATTGTCGAACTTGCCAGTCCGGAAGATTTTAAATGTTGCAGATATCTGGTCAGATTGCTCCTATTCATCGACGAGCTCTCTTTCCCCAGCCACTTTATGAAAGCCCTTATATCGCTTTCGTAAGCCGCGCCGGTGTTAGCTGAGAGCCCACGCTCTTTCAGGAGATAACGCAAAAATTTCTCCTTGAGTGCAAGCAGGTCTCCAGTCTCGGATTCTGCCGCCCCGGTGCCGTCACGACTATTCAAATTTGAACTCATGGACTTGCTCTCCGGAAAGAACCGTCACCACTTTCGGTGTCATCCCTAGGCAAATATACAATGCCCGGCCGATTTGAAAAGCCCATTATCAGACGTCTTGGACCGGACTTAGATGCCGGGCACGGGGTGGGCAGAGGCGAATGGTTTGTTGGGGAGCCATTTGAAAGATTTTTCAACAGCCTGGGTTATCAGTTTTGCTTGCTCGGTGGATGTGCTCACGGAGAAGGCAAAGGCGCGGGGATCGTCGTTGGCTATATCACCGAGAAGCGGCAGTGCAGGCAGGTCTTTCAGTTTCCTGAAAGTCACGATGCTGAACATTCTTTGCAGCGTGACTTTGCGAGACATTTCGCCGATTGCTCCGGGAATAATGCTCGAGCTGACCCGTGGAATGTCGCCTGCTACGTCGACATTCAGATTACGCCCCAGAAAGTCGAATTTGCCGACTGCACGCATTCTTAAATTGTTGCCTTCAAAGCGCAACTCATCGAAGTTTATGGCGCCTTTGCCGATATTGAATTTGCCTGAAACCTCGTTGAATTGGCCTGATTTGACAGGCATCATTGCTTGCAATAGATTGTTGACGTTGAAGCCGAAAATGCCCTGCTGCAGCAAATTCGCTTCATTCAGTTTTTCTTGCAGTTTACCGAAGCTTGCGACTGAGCCCTGATAAACGTTAAAGTGACCGCTGCCGCTCAGTGTTTTGAGTGTTTCTGTTCCGGCTGCGCCGCCTGGACTATCCAGTGAGAGGCTTATGTCGGCGAGCCCTGTGACACCACCGGAGTGATCGATCAGGTCTTTGACCAGTTCGTCGACTACGAGTTTGGAGCCGTTCAAGTCTGCATGAAAGCTCTGATTGCTCTGGTTGTAATAGCCGCTCAGGCTGAGTTTGCCGCCGGACATTGCCGCTTGCAGGTCTTTGAAAATTATTTTGTTGTTGTCCAGGCTTAAGGTTCCGCCTGCATCGTGAAGCGCCAGACCGCCCATGTTCAGTGATTTTAACTGGAGTTTGGCGATTGAGCTGCCCTGATCGGAGCTCTGGCCTCGATTCAGGTGCCAGCCCGGCAGGTCCAGCTTGCCGCTCAAATTTTCAATATTGGTATTTTGCAGTGAGTTCTTTTCCAGCGAAACCGTGCCGCTCAAAACAAGATCGTTTACCGGACCTTCAACTTTTAAGTTCACGAGCGAACTGCCGCCTACGCCTGGCGGCTTCTCTGATGGCGTTTGCGAAATGATTTCGACAAGTGTTGCAGTCTTTACTGCTTGCGGTGTGATCAGGGCAAATGAGAGCGAAGCCGGCTTTTCTGCTTTTTCATCTGCCCAGCGGAAAAATCCGTTGGCATGCAATTGCTCGCTGGCCGATTCCAGGCTGAAACTTTTTAGAGCCAGCTCTGATAAAGCTTGATTTAAATCAAGTCCGCCCTGAAAGCGCAAGGGTCTGCCTTTTGGTTGATGGAAAGTACCGAAAGCTGTTTTGAGGCTGATGCCGTAAGTCGCACTGGCTCTGCCGCGGAAGCGCAGGGACACTATCGACTTGTCGCCGCTGCCTGTTACCCTGAGATTCAAAGGCTCAATCGAACTTGAATCGACCGCGATTCCGTGTCCGAGGTTTTCCATAATCGTATCGACTTCTTCAGGATAGAAATGCCCGCGAAGCTGTCCTTCCCAACTATATTGAGGACCTGCGTAGTTAGTGATTACGCCGTCCAGAGAAAAATTGCTTTTGCCGATTTGACCGCTGGTTTCTTGCAGCACGAGCTGATCTTTTGAAATCACCGCCAGCCCTGTGAGTTTCTCCACCGCTACCTGGGTTTTCCCGAAACGACCGCCGGCATTACTGAAACCGACCACTCCCGAGCTGGCAAGTCCACTGCCCTGCGCCGTGAAGAGCATGTCACCATAAACTTTGCCGTGCAGGGTTGTTTGATTGCTGGGCAGGAAAAATTGGGGCACTGAGTTTGTTTTTCTGGGGCCGCTGTTAAAGTTGCCTTTCAAAATCGAGTGTAAATCCGAAAGTTCAAACCCGTCGGTTTTGATTCGGACATTGTTGAATTTCAGGCTGTCTAGTTTGCCGAGCATGCTGCCTGTGAGAAGCAGCTTCCCGGCACGGCTTGTCAGAGTCACCTCTGTTGCTTTCAGTTCGTGGTCGTCATAGGAGAGAACGCCGGAGCTCAGCCTGAATTGCTGTGCTGCGGCGTCTTGACCCTTTCCTGCCAGCGGGTTGACGAGCAAATTCGCCGGGTTGATTGTGAAGCTGCTGCTCGTTTGTTTGTTGCGAGTCAGCATATGGGCTTTCACTTCGGCCAGCTCGCCGTTGAGCCTGTCGAAGCCGACTTCTTGCAAGTTGAATCCGAAACGATCTACCCATTCACGCAGCTGTGAAACCGATACTTGATGGGCCTGGAAATCCAGTTCAGAACGGCTTGAGTCTTGCGGATAGAAATTGGCATTAAGCAGAAAGTCGCCTTTTACGGCATCGATTCCGTTTGCCGTGGAGCCGCTTAGTTGCTTGACCTCGACTTTCTTGTCCGCATAGCTGATCCGCCCTCTGATATTTGAACAAGATGGCGTATTTGCCTCCGAGCGCTTGATGCTGAGCCCTTTGAGACTGCTGTCCAGAGAGATGTTTTGAGTTTTGCCGTCAAATAAGTACTTACCTTTTAAGTCGATAGGACCGCTGATCAGCAGAGGTTTGAATTTTGGATTGCTATTGTTGAGGAAGCTCTGCAAGAGTTCATTCTTGCTTTGCTCGAGTTGTTTTCTCAGCTTTTCGAATCTCAAATTCTCTGCTTTGAAGTCGATTTCAGTTTTCTTGGAAGCCTGATCAACAAATCCGGAAAGCTTTATCAGCGCTCCATCCATCGGTATTTCCAGATCTTTCAACTCAAGCCGCTGAGACGGGTCGATGTTTACCTCGCCCTTGATCGGTGTATCAGGATCAAACTTGAAGTCGTCAAGAAAAGCGTCGCCGAACTTTTCATCGATTAGCTGTGCCAGGGGAATGCCGTTGGCTTTGATACTGGTGCTGACTTTTTGTTGGCTTTTATCGCCGTTAAGTTTGAGTTCGATCGTAGCGCTGCCGCAAAGCTGCCCTGTTTTCGTGGCTGTATACATTTTGCCGAGCTTGTAATCGGTAAACTTCTCGCCCGGGTTATCTTCTCCCGGCAGAAAGCGCGAAAGTACTTTCTTGAAGAATCCTTTCAAGTCGCTCAAATTGCCCCCGACTTTTGCTTCATAGGCTTGCGCATTTTCCTTTTGCCAGTTGATGAATCGGCCGCTGGAGTTCAGCTGCCACTGACCAAGTGTCAATTTCAAATCCTGCCATTGAAGCGATTTCGGATCTATCAATAGCTTTGTAGAGGCTGAAGCCTGCGCGATTTCCAGTTCTTTGTTTTGGGAAGCTTCCATCTTCAGGTTCGCAATTGAACCGCTGCCGCTGGCAAGAAAGCCCTGATTGAAAATGCCCTCACCCTTCAGGTTGAGATTGCAGATACCCTGGATTGCGGGCAAGCTTTTGATAAGCGGACGGTATTGCTGCGCATCGAAATTCTGCAACTGCAAATCGACTTTGTATTTGTGCAAGCGCCATTCTTTGTAAGGTCCTTTGCCGGTGGCTTCAAGTCTGACCGAGCTCTGCATTGTTTTGCCTTCGGCATTCTTATACGGCAGGGTGCAGGAGAAAAACAAAGGCCAGTTTCGATTGTTTTTGGGAAGCGTCATTTCGAGCTTTATGTCATTGACGTCATATTCCTGCCAGTCATTGAGAGTTGCAGCCTGGTTTGCCAAATGCAGTTTACCTTTGCTGATTTGCAGCATATGAATCTCAGGTCCCTCAGTCAGCAAGTCGCTGAAATTCCATTTGTTTGGAGCAAGCTGAGAGACCCAGACTTCAGGCTTTTCAAATTCCAGGTGTTTGATTACAAGCTTCTTTTCAAAAAGCGGTGTTACGGCAATACCGATTTCAGATGGACCTGATTTTATGAAAGGACTCTTGTCCTTCTCTCTCATTTCAAATCGGTCACTGTCGATTGCCAGCCCATGCAAGCCTATGCTCCATGAAAGCCTGCCCAGATGAACCTCACGGTGGAAAGACTGTTGAAGGGCTGTTTCGATATGACGGCGAGCCCACTCGATGTTGCTCATCAGGGCGATAACGAGCAGAATCACCAGCGATGAGAGCCAGAGCGTGAAAAACTTGATAATAATGGCAAGTTTAGCCCCGGCCTCAACAGCCGGGACTTCGTCCACGGAATCCTTGGTCAGTTGCTCCTGAATCATTTAAGCGCTAAAACCCGGGCGACTCAACTAACACTATTACCCCTTTGACCGGGGCACGACCACGATTTGAAAGACTTAATCGAGTGTCTGATGGTTCCCAGCATGGCAGCCTATTTCACGAGTTCAAAGGCTATCATAAGGATGGCCTGACGCCAAGAGGATGGTAAGTTCATCTGCTGACGTTATAATTGACTTAAGTCCTCGTTCCTGCACTCTTGGCAGGGTTTCGGGATAGTAACCCCTAAAAGAGCTTGCTTTTTACTAATCGACAGCGATACAGACGGTAACCGAAATGTCCCAACAGGATAGACGAGACGCAAGGGTTTATTCACGTGAAGAGCTTGACCAGCTTTGCTTTCCCACGTTTGAACGCTTATATTCCGAGCTGGCTGAGCGTTACAAAGATTGGATTGTAGTAATCGAGCCGGACACAGGCGATTATTTTATGGGACTTGACGATTATGAAGTGCTTAATCGGGCAAGAAAGAAACATCCGCGCTCTCAGTTTTTCGCTTATCGATTGAGTGAGAATCCGGCTGTAGATAGTTTGTGTTAAACGCTTGAGCTTTTGAAAGGCAAGAATTGAAAAACTCTGAAATCCAGGGGCGAATCGATGAGTCGGGCAAAGTACTTTTGCCTGTGATAGTCATCGCTGCCGATGGCCTTGAGGTTGAAGTCGAAGCCACGGTTTCCCTTGAATATGGTGGTGCCATGGCAATCAGCGAAGAATTGGCTGTGCGCCTGGGTTGGCGTCGGCTGGGGGCTCGTCGGGTCGTGGTCGGATTCCAGACGGTTTTGATGGATCACTATCTCGGCACCATGGCCCTTGGTGGAGAGCCCCATCAGGTCGTGGTCCTTGGTGGAATCAAAAACAGAGCCATTATCGGCGAAAAATTTCTGGCCGGTAGAAGGCTGGTGCTTGATTTCGGCAAAAGCAAAGTTATTCTCGAATAGTTGCATTTGACTTTGACGGGCGGCTTTTCCAGCTCTGCTCTGGGCTATAATGCTTGGCTTCCGACTGAATCGCTGCGGAGAGCAAATTATGTTCGAGAAAAAAGTGACTGTAATCGGGGGCGGGCTTGCGGGCTCGGAAGCTGCCTGGCAGTTGGCTCGACGTGGAATTGAAGTCGAGCTTTATGAAATGAGACCGGCTCGTCCAAGCGGTGCGCATCATAGCGATCGACTTGCCGAACTTGTTTGCTCAAACAGCCTTGGATCTTTCGATTCAAAAAATGCTTCGGCATTATTGAAAGAAGAAATGAAAAGCTTAGGCTCTCTCATTATTGAGATGGCATGGCGTCATAAAGTTCCGGCGGGCGGTGCTCTTGCAGTCGATCGAGATGCTTTTGCTGCAGCCGTTACAGAAGCGATTTCAAACGAACCTTTGATCAAATTGCGCAGGCAAGAGCTTAAATACATACCGGAAAATACTGTGACTATTTGCGCTACCGGTCCTCTCACCTCGCCTGAGCTGGCAGAGTCGATCAAAAGAGAAACAGGGGCGGAAGCTCTGCATTTCTTTGATGCGGCTGCTCCGATTCTCACAAGAGAATCAATCAACATGGAGATTGCTTATGAGAAAAGTCGCTATGACAAAGGTGAGGGCTCCTATATCAACTGTCCGATGAATAAAGAGCAGTATCAGGCTTTCTGGGATGCGCTCACCACTGCCGAGCGTGTTGAGCTGAAAGATTTTGAAAAAGATACGCCATATTTCGAGTCATGTTTGCCGGTTGAAGTCATTGCTGCTCGTGGTTTTGATACCCTGCGTTTTGGTCCGATGAAGCCTGTCGGGCTTGAGGACCCACGCACTCAGAAACGGGCTTTTGCAGTGGTCCAATTGAGGCAAGACAATGCTGCTGCCCTGCTTTACAATATTGTCGGCTTTCAGACTAATTTGAAATGGCCCGAGCAAAAGCGCATATTCAGCATGATTCCAGGTCTTGAATCTGCCGAATTTGTGAGGCTGGGCGTCATGCACCGGAATACTTATTTGAACAGCCCTCTGGTTTTGAGCAGGCAGTTAAACGCCAGAAACAATCCCAATCTATTTTTTGCCGGACAACTCACCGGTGTCGAAGGATACAGTGAGTCCACCGCCACTGGTATCATTGCCGCCATGAATGCCGCCCGCAAAGTCAACGGGGAAGAACTTTTAACTCTTCCGAGCGATTGTATGATCGGCGCCTTGATAAACTACATTTGCAATGCCGACCCCAAACGTTTCCAGCCGATTAATTCCAACTGGGGAATTATTGATTGTCCGGAAAATCTTCTGAAAGCCGACAAGCTAAAGAGGCGTGAGGCACAGCGTCGGCATGCTCTTGAACAGATTCGTAAACTCAGCTCTCAGAGCCTGTCCGTGCGCTATT
>JAIEPM010000463.1 GCA_019748395.1 Candidatus Obscuribacterales bacterium | reverse complement strand
GGAACGCTCTTGGATCATTCGGATTGAGCTTTATGCATCGTCCATAAAACTCTATCGCACGTCTGATTTTGATGTCGGTATAAAGATAGCCGATGGCATAGTTGATTTCGTATGAGTTGATGTTTTGATTACTCTGTCGAGCCAGAGTAGAGCAGGCTTCCGCTTCTTTGCCCATTTTCAGGAGTAAGACTATTCTGTTTGTAAGTGCCGGAATATCGTCTGCGATCACATTGAGGTAATAGTTAAGTAGCTTGAGGCTGCGCTCGAAGTCTTTGTTGTTTTCTGCTTCCCTGCTCTTAATTCGGTTTTTTCCGGGTAGTTCCGGACAGAGCTCCTCGATTCGTTGAAGCGCTTGTTTGCTTCTTTGGCTGTCACGGTTTCCTGCCATGATCAGTGCCAGTAGATAATAACCCTCGGCGGATTTTCGCTTTTGCAGATATCTTTTGATAGCCTCTGTCGATTCATTTGTGTGACCGTGCTCAATATCATTCAGGGCGGCAAGACGGAAATACTCGCCTGCGCCCTGTTCCTTCAAGATATCGAGTTGCTTTTGGGCATGACTGAATTCCTGATGCATGAGCAATCGCTCAGCTAGTAGTGTTCTAGCTGCTTCGTCTTTGGGGTTCTTCAGCAACTCGTTTGTCAAAACATAGTGCAGTTTAGGAAGTTCACCGGCAGAGAGAAAGTTCGGTAATTCAGCCCAGTATTTTCGACATAGTTCTTTGTCGCAATCGCTTTGAAGATATTTCCTGTAATTCTCGATTAAGAGCTTGATGCGTGCTTCTTCGTTTGAAGTCGGCAGCGCTTTTGCCCACTGAACTTGCAGGAGAGATGCCCAGAATAGCAACAAGCAAAGTTTTGCAAGGCTATTTGGCTTCCCAGGCATAACCGACTCCATGAACTGTTCTTATAAGCGATTGTCCGTCACCTGTGTCAATCTTGTCTCTTAGACGCTGGACGTACTTTCGAACAACATCCGGGCTGGCTTCTGAATCGGTAGGCCAGACTCGTTCTATTAGCGCGTCTGCCGACATGACAGTGTTTGGATGTCTGATGAAAGTGGTGAGCAAATTGAACTCAATGGGAGATAAACGAATCGCTTTTCCATTTCTTGTCACTTTGAAATTCTTGATGTCGACCTCCAGGTCTCCATATCGAAGCAGAATTCCAAGATCGCTTGCGGGGCGTTTAAGAAGCGCTTTTACTCTCAAGCTCAGCTCCTTTTCGTGAAAGGGCTTTGCTAAATAGTCGTCGGCACCTGTTTCAAAACCAATTACTTTATGCTCCATATCGCCGTGCCCGGTAAGCATTAAGACAGGCACTGAATTCCCGGATTGTCGAAGCTGTTTCAATAATTCTAAGCCGCTAGCGTCGGGCAGGTTCCAGTCCAGTATCAAGAGGTCATATCCGATAACGCGCATGAAGTCCTTCGCGCTTTCGACGCTTTTGGCCAGGTCGACCATATGCTTATCTTGCTCAAGCCAGAGTTTTACATTCTGGCAGACAGTTTCATCGTCGTCGACAAGAAGCAGTTTGCCCATTTTTTCCCTCGTTTCAAGCTAGAATTTTTCTACCCTGCTCTTTGCTGCCTTCAAACTATTAAAGAGCAAAATCCGCAGCATGCTCTTCATTGAATCTTCTCCAGTATTTTATGTTTTTGCTAGCTCTTGGTCCTGCGTCCGCTGCTCTGATGACTTTCTCTGAGCGGATGAAATCGTCAGCGCCGATAATTTTGTAATACTGCCAGGGGAAATAGCCTGCCCAACCACCCTGGTAAGCTTTTTCGAGATAGGCATCTAGATGATTGTGCAGAGTTGCTGCACCTTCAGTCATGATAATCGGTTTGTCTAGTTTGAGCTTATATTTGCTTGCCATTTGGCTTTTCAGTTCCGCGACGCTTTGAATCTGGTCGAAATCCTGGCCATTGTCGTTATAGTGCGCGCCGTAAAGATCGGCTTTGACGCCGGCTAGCAACAGTGGCAGTTGATATGGACGGGCAAGTCCGCTTGGCATGACTGGATGTTCTTTATCCAGAGCTTTAATGGCGTCATATGTTTCGTTGAAGAAAGCCCGTAATTCTTCAAAGCTGACTTTGCGATTCTCCGGGAAGCGATCTCCGCCATGCAAGCTCAAGCCGGTTTTGGGATCGGTGCCGCTAACGATGTTGCCTGCCTCATTCATGATCTCCCAGTAAAGAATATTCTTTTCGTGAGCGAGTTTTGTGACTAGAGGTACAACAAAATTCTTGATCAGAAGTTTTCGCTTGCGGGGGTCTTTGACGCTTGGACCGTAGCTTATCTGCTCTTTGCCGTCGCTGAAGCGCAAATGTTTGTCGCCTGAAACGAGGCGAAAGTCAAAAATACAGGGACTGATATAGATCTTTCTCTTGCCGGCCAGACGTACGGCAGTTAGAACATTCTCGAGTCCGGCTTTGTCAATCCCTTTGCAATTGCCTTCTTTGTCGAAAAGGATCAGACTGCGACCATCGTTGCCGATAAACCAGCGAAGAGCATGTATGCCCATGCTTTGCATGTCTTCGAGCTGGCAGTCTATGCCTTTGGCATCGAAGCCGCATTCACCGGGCTTGATCTCTTTGGGTGGATTTTGCAAGTCATGTCCATTTGCAAATGCAAGGGTTGAAATGCTTCGATTGCCGCTCAGTCCTGCAAAATCCAGACCACGATAGCCGTTATACCAGGGATAATTTGCGCCCAAAAGAAATACTTTTCGCCCATTATGTTCGAACCAGTTGCTGCTTTTCTCTTCGTCTCCCAGGCCTGTCGGTATGACAGTTGTAAGTAAGAGCAGTGTTATGATGATTTGGCGAATCAATGTTTGTGAATCCTCAAGTTGCTTGTATGGATTCTACACTGTTCACCACGAGCCGACTTTGGGATGTTTTTTCCAGACATCATCCAGATGGGTTTTGGACCAGATTTTGTCATTCCATTCTTTGGCTGTGGCCGGGCTGTTTTTATATCGCGGCACTTGATTCAAGTATTCATAGAAGGAGATGATATGTGCAAGTTGCACTTTGGCATTTGATTTTGGATCTCTGGCCAGATCCCACTCGTCTTTATGCGTTGAAAACTGTTCGTCAAGTATAAAGGGCGCGTCGACATTATGCCCTTGTATGCCTCTGCCGCACTGCTCGCGGATTCCCACTGAGTTGCCTTTGGCATTTACTCTGTCGTTCAGTCCGGCATAATTCAATTTTGCCATGTGAACGGCTTTTGCAAAATCGAGAGTCCACTCGCCTGTAGACTTGGAGCATTGCAGCGTAAGTGTACCTTTCATTGCCGGGTCATTAGGTTTTTCGCCGTCATCGTGGTGAATAGCAACTGCGATTTCAGGCTTGGCTGCTTTGATTGCATTTGCCAGACCTGTCATACCGCGCTCGTTTTTCGGCAGATCAATCTGATTGACCAGTTTCACCGAGCCGCCTGCAAATTTGATCATTTCTGCAAGAACATCTTGAGACTCAAAATTGAGTTTCCATTCGGCAGTGCCGTCTTTTTCAAAACCTGGAAATTGCGGATCGCCTGCCCAGTGACCGGAGTTGACGGCGATGCGATGACCGACAAGGGAGCCTTCCATATCCGGGTTTAAGGACATCATTACAGCGGCGCTGGCTCTGGCTTGCATGTGCCTTGTGAAGGCAGCGGCATCTTTCGATATTTTCAATTCGGCTTGAGCATAAGAGAGCTTGTACTGAGCAAGCAAAAGTGCGTCGTCGACCCTTTTTGTTTTATCTTCGTTTGCATCTTTTTTGACTTGCAAAAGGCTTCGTTTTTCAGGATCGGCGCCCAGTGATTTTTCTTGCCTCAGCAGCTCCTTTTCTTCGCGCTTAATCCGGACCATTTCCATGACGCGCTTGTTTATTTGATCCTGATATTTATCCACGTCTTTTTGAGCTTCAATGCCGAACTCTTTCATGCTCGCCGGAAGCCCGTTTGGATCGCTTGCATCCATGCTTTCTCGGGCTATTTTTGCGAATCTGTCTGCAATAGCTTGTAGCTCAGCGGCACTGCGCTCCGTTCGGCGATAACCGAAATCCGGATCCGGTTTTGGTGCTTCAGGCAATTTCGCATCTTCCAGAGCTCTTTTCTCTGCGTCTTTGTCACGCGCATCTTCTGCCAGTTCATGGATGCGTTTGATGATCAATTCATGAAGATCGTCCTTCCCGGAGGGCAGGGCCCCATTCTTCTCTTCCGGCAGAATAATCAAATCAAGCTTAGAGCTTCCGCCTTTTTTCAAGTCTTTATCTATGTGCAATTCTCTGGCGGCGCTTTCGTTTATGCTCATGGAAGAGTTTGGCTTGAGCCCTTTATCTGCCGAGCCTGAGATGAAGGGCGTGTAATAAGTATGCCCGTCGGCCGATTTATTGATCAAAATGCCGATTCGGCCTTCTTCCAGCTCGTCGCTTTTGAGCAAGGGCAGCTCGCCTTTGTCGCTTGGATCTTTGCTCAATTTTGTTGCTTTGTCTGTTTTGACTTCCAGTTGTCCTTTCTGGTCCTGCCGCAAAACAGTGCTGAGATCATCTAGTAGTTCTTCTGAGGGATTATATTTGCCGCCTTCGTCTCGAGCCGGATGAATGTCCAGATCCGGAAGGCTCTGATTTTTGCCCTGGGCTTCATGCTTGTGCGGAGCCGCTTTTGCAAGTGTCATCCAGGTCAAGGCTGAGTCCAGATTCTCTGATTGCAGTTTGATTTTTGCTTCTGTTATTTGATCGAATCCGCCGTATCGAGCTTCGCTTCTTTCACCCAGATCAAGACCTGCGCTGTTGCTCATGGTTTCTGTTCCTTATACCAGCCCCAGTAAGGATCAGAAAAAGTTTCATGCCCTGTCTAAGCGACCGCCCCTGGTCGACTTGAGACTTTTATGAGCACGAACTTATTCCCTGACACCCATGTCAAGTATATATGCGCTGTGCTAGCAGTGAAGGATCTGCGCTGCGGATTCTCCCACTGGCAGCCGTGTTTATGAGCAAGTATAAATCCGGCGTTTCTAAAAGGCTTGATGGCATTCGCGGCAATACCATCTCTGCACGCCGATCTGGCTGCCGCCCGGTTTATGGGTGAATTTCCAGTCTGATTCCTCAGGAGTTTCGCCATCGTATCCGGTGCTTTCACCGTAAGTTATGGGCACGACTTTCCAGTTCTCATGACAGAGAAGGCAAGCAGGCTTCAGCGAACCGGCGCTCAGATCCATTGGCTTTTTACTGCTGTATTCGTTGCCCAGTTGGTGATCGGCGATTTCTTTTTTGTAGATGCTGTTGGCTTCGACCTCAAGCATCTTAGCCTCATGGAACTTTGTTTCTGTGCGGAAAGCGTCAGCCAGATCGTGAAGGATAAGTGCTTTGCGAATATCCTGAATAGAGCGTTTCTCAACAAGTTTGAGGGCCAGGCTGTAAAACTTGCGGGCATCATTTGTCCGGCCGCGCTCCATATATTCGTTGCCTTTGCGCACAAGCGAAATCCAGGCATCCAGGTCTTTATCGGCATCTTTAGCTGCTTGTGCCGAACTTGTAAGGGCGAGGCATGTTGCTGTTATCTTCAGCCAAAGAGCGATGAGTTTCTTTTTGTTCTTGAACGCACTCATCTAATCTGCCTCAGGAAGCCACATTTGCAATTGTCCCTTTTGCTAAATCCGGGATCTTGAACAATATTTCAGAAATCGTCTTTTTAGACTTTATGCTCGAAGTTTTCTGAGTGCGCTCTCAGAAAAGTGCCCGAAACGCCGATTGGGGGCGGGAAAACACGTAGCTGAACTGATTAGAACTGCACAATTATGCAGTCAGGCGCGACGACATTGCCATAGTATGAGTGCGGGGTCCAACTGGGGGATAGACGATGTCCGATCGCGGAGTCGCCGACAAGGCGCATATGGCCGAGCTGCCGGCCGCTCCTAATTTATTAGATTTGCTGGGAAAGCTCGAAAAAAACGAGAAGCCTCCAATAACTCAGCTTGTCCAGGCAAAAAACGAGACGCCGAAGCCGGAAAAGAGCAAGCCTGAGCCCCAAGCCAAGCCGGAAGCGGCGCTTAAGCCCGAAGTCAAAAATCCGGACGAGCGCCCGCCTGTCGGTCAGAAAGCACTTGTTCCAGGTGCTCTAACTGCTCCTGCTATTGAAATTCCCGCGCAGTTGAAAATCAAGCCGGAACTGAATCCCTCCGATTGGCGTCCTCCGGTGCAGCTTTCAGCCGAGGATCTGAGCAAATCAGCCTTAAAGCTGGTGAAAACAGATGCTAATGATGCCCGTATTCAAGCTGAAGAAAGGGCGGCAGGCCAGGGGCTTGTAAAACTCCTGTCCGGACCTGAGCGCGTTCAAGCTGATCTCTTGAGGATGA
Organism: Candidatus Obscuribacterales bacterium; assembly: GCA_019748395.1. Taxonomy (GTDB): domain Bacteria; phylum Cyanobacteriota; class Vampirovibrionia; order Obscuribacterales; family Obscuribacteraceae; genus JAIEPM01. Next base: position 853 of record JAIEPM010000463.1, on the reverse strand, counting down.
AACTTTCCGTCAGTTCTGAAGGTCCGGAGCGTGAAGCGTTGCAATCCGAGCTTCAGACTTTTCTCAAAAACAAGCTTGGCGAAAAAGCAAGCGCGCAGGGTGTAAATGAACTGACAAAGCCATACAGCACGACTGAGCTTCTTGCTGAGATTCAGAATGCGCGCAAAGAAGAAATTCCGGAGCTTTTGAATGAAACAAGAAAAGCTCTGGAAAAAGATGCAGCTCTTGCTATAAGCGATGCTGATAAGCTCAAGGATTTTTCTGAAAAACTCAAAACTTTTGAATCGAGAGCCGCGGCTCGACCTCTCTCGGACTCGGAAGTTTTTGGAACTTATGTTCAAATGGCCCGAGTTCTTAATCCATCTTTGAGGCTGGCACATGGCGACAAAGGCAATCTGGTGCGCTCGATGCTTGCCAATGCGGCAGACCCATTCAGCATTGATCAGGGTGGTCACAATACTTGCAATGTCACGGCCATGCAAGTTCGTCTTTATGCTCAGGAACCGCAAACGCCATCTAAAGTAGTCGCCGATATTGCAGTGACCGGGCAGTTCAAAACAGCCGACGGCACGATCATAAAGCCTCTGAGTCTGGCTCCCGATGGTGAAGCTCAGCAAGATCCGGTTTGGGATGGTGGGCGTAATTTTGCCAGCCAGATTTTTCAAATGGTGGCGATCAATACTTACTGGAACCGGCGTGATACCATGCCCGGTGGCAAGAACGTCGGCAAAGGCAACATACAATATGCGCAGGGCGATGACGGCGAATATCTGCTTGATGTTTCAGTGAACCCGCCCCTGAAGCAGTAGTTTAAGAACATTGATTCAGGACATCCCTTGGTTGATATTCTTGG
>JAIEPM010000349.1 GCA_019748395.1 Candidatus Obscuribacterales bacterium | reverse complement strand
AGGCATGATTGCCGGTGTGCTGAGGGCGCTTGTTCGTGCCGAAACAGGCATGTACACTTACCCGGCGCTTCAATACTTTATAGAACGTGAGTTTTCGAAATGCATTGCATTCGGCATGCCGCTTTCTTTGATAGTTTTTGAGGCTCGCATAATTCTCGGCGGAGATCCGCCGCAGCCGTTGCCGATTCCGGCATTGCGCGAAATTTGTACACGTGTTGAAGCTATGAAACGACCGTTTGACATTGTGGCTCATCATGAAACTTTCGAGTTTGCGCTCTTGCTGCCGGGCGCGACGTCGAAAGCTGCACGCATGTTTGCCAATAAAGTGGCTGAATCGCTGATTAATGTGCCTTTGATGCAGGGGCAGACTCAGCGCTTATTGCTGGCCGGCGGTATCGCCAGCAGTCCGGAAGATACTCAAGATTTAGGAAGATTTCTTGCGGCGGCACGCGAAGCAAAAAGCAAGGCAAAAGATGCAAGAGTGCCGCTGAAAGCCTTTTCTGAGCTCTGACTTATTATTAATTCTGCTTGACAATGGATGTGAGCGGTCTCAGAATAGGCCCAAGATCAATTCAGGTTTTGGCGACTCATCGCTTGATCTCGGTTCGTAGCACCACTACGGTCCTGTTCTCGGTTCACCACCACACTACAATTTAGTTGGCATTTTCTGTCGAAGGGCAGCCCCTATGTCTCAATGGCAAATAGGAGACGGCTTTCGCGCAGCCTCTCAATCTAGAGAGCTGCTGCAAAGTTGGTCAAATCAGGAAGAAGAAAAAACTACAGGACAGGCTTCAGCAGAGTGCTGGTCTCCAAGTGCGCGCGCATCCAGTTTTCATTTCGATGCAACACAACTTGGTCATGTGAGTAAGGTCCATACACCGGCAGAGGCTCCTCTGGCTGCCAGAGTTGAGCAGCTGGAAACTCCGAAAATCGAGCAGTCGCTTGCAACCAGAGTTGAACTGCACAGCGAGCATGCCGAAGGTCTTTTGCGACGCCCCGACGCTCCCGAGCATTCGTTTGCCGGTCAGGATAAGCAGAGCACGCCGCTTAGCCGCATTTACGATATTCTCGATGTTCACAGCGCTTCTTCTCGCTGGCTTGAGCAAAGAGGTTATCTGGAAGCTTTCAAATCGCCTAACTGTACGCTTGACCTCAATTTCGGCACAGATGCCAGCGGCAGCCGTGTCGGCGCTGTGATGACGGCTCCGGACGGCACCAAGCGCACTGTCATAGCCTGTGAGGGCGGCAATTCTTATCAAAGGCTTACTGCAGCTAACGGGCAGGAACTCGTGAAATTTCTGTCGAGCGGGCAAATTGTCGAGCTGAATCACAAGCGCGCTTAAAATTTCCAATTATGATTTCGCTGACTCCGCCGCCACTTTGGGCTTATCGGGCGGTGGTGGCGTAGATGGTGCTATCAAGCGCTCCGGCCTTGCTATTATCTAAGGCTCGCATCGTATATCATTTGCAGCTATAAATCCTTCCTTATATATGAGGGCTCTAGCTGTGCTTGAAAAGCGCTCCGTCTTTGTTTATTTCTTGACTGCTCTGCTTGGTCTTTCTTGCCTGCCGGAGCTTCCTGTTCTGGCTGAATCAAGCGCCGGAGGGCTGAGATCTGGACGAGACTCTGAAGCTTCTCAATATCGACTATCGAAAAATGTCATACCTTCGCGTTATGAGCTTGACTTTAAGCCGGATCCGGAAAGGGGCAGATTCACGGGGTCTGAGCTTATTGATTTGAGTATAAAAAAAGCATGCAAAAGCATTTTGATCAACGGCAATGAAATTCAAGTGCAAAGCGCAAAACTTATTTCGGCTACGAATAAAGAAATCAAGCTGAGCGTCAAAAGCGAGAAGGCTCTCGAGCGCCTGAGCTTCAACTCAAATAGCACGATTCCTCCCGGAATCTATCGCTTGCAATGCAATTTCAGCGGCATACACAACGATCAGCTGGCCGGATTTTATCGTTCCACATTCAAAAACAAGCAGGGAAAAACTTGCTATCTTGCAGTTACACAAATGGAACCGACCGATGCCAGAAGGATGTTCCCCTGCTTTGATGAGCCCGAATTCAAGGCTGTTTTCAAAGTGAAAGTGAGAATTCCCGTGAGCCACGCGGCAATTTCAAATGCGCCGCAATTGAAAGAAAGCATCAATGCGGCTGGGACGGAAAAGACTGTTGAGTTTGAAGATAGCGAGCCCATGTCCAGTTATTTGCTCGCACTGCTTGTCGGCGAATTTAGAGCTACGGATCTGCTTGAGTCTGAAGGCGTGAAAATCAGAGTCTGGTCTGTCGAGCATGATCCGGCACTGGGAAATTATGCTCGAGATAACGCAGGCAAGTTGCTCAAATTTTTGAATGCCTATTTTCGCATTCCTTATCCCTGGAAAAAGTTGGATCTGATTGCCATACCCGACTTCGAAGCCGGTGCTATGGAAAACCCAGGTGCGATCACGTTCCGTGAAAAATATTTGCTGGCCGATGAAAAGAAATCATCGCTTTCGACCCGTCAAGATATTGTCGGTATTCTTGCTCATGAAATGGCGCATCTCTGGTTTGGCGATCTTGTTACTATGAAATGGTGGGATGATCTCTGGCTGAACGAAGCATTTGCTACATGGATGGCGGATAAGGCCGTCGATGCCGTGTATCCGGAGTGGCATGCAATTACGCAGTTCTTCAGTGATAGGCTCAGAGCCCTTTATACAGATTCTTTGCATTCAACACGTTCAATTCAATCGCCGGTTGTAAAACCAGCTGATGCTTTGCAAATGTTCGACGAAATCACCTATGTAAAAGGCGCTGCTGTTTTAAGGATGCTGGAAGCTTATCTTGGTGAAAAGACCTTTCAGGATGGGGTTAGTGCTTATTTGAAAAAGCATTCTTTCAAGAATGCGGCTACCGATGATCTCTGGGCTTCCCTGGCGGAGCTATCAAAGAAGCCGGTTAAAGCAATCATGGATACATGGTGCAAGCAGCCCGGCTATCCTCTCCTCTCCGTAAATAGAAACGCAAAGAAATTGCTGCTTTCCCAAGAACGCTTTTTTCTTGACGGCGAGAAGCCTGGAATGCAGAGATGGCAAATTCCACTTGCAGTGAGGCAGCTTTCAAAAGCCGAGGAAGCAAAGGCTTATAGACTTATGAACGCAAAGTCCGAGTCTATTCAGCTTGATTCAAATTCCGATCCGTTTTTTGCTAACGCCGGTGCATTTGGTTTTTACAGGACTTTCTATGACGATAAATCTAGAACTGAAATTTCTGCAAATGTTGCTAAACTGACTGCCGAAGAGCGTCTCAGCTTTCTCAATGATCAAGCTGCGCTGGCTCTCTCCGGCCGCAGTCGAATCGAGAATTTACTGAGTCTTCTCAAGCTTTACAAGAATGAAAATAATTTTGCAGTTTGGCATTGCATTATAGACTCGTTGAATCAGATTGATCGTTTTGTAGATACTGGAACTCGTGGCGCCTTTGCTGCTTATGTGCGTGACGTTCTTGGTCCTGAATTTCAGCGTCTTGGCTTTGAGCGCAAGCCTTCTGAAGATGCACCGATGAACCTGGTGAGAAGCGACATCATTACTGCACTTGGAACCTACGGACAGGATAAAGCTGTAATCGAGAAATCGCGAGCTCTCTTTGCTGCCTATCAGAAAGATGCAAATTCAGTGAATGCTGATTTGCTTGATGCTATTACTGAAGTTGTCGCGCATAATGGCGGCAAGGCCGAGTTTGAAACTTTCAAACAAGCCTGGAAAAAAGCAGACAATCCGGAGTCTGAGCATCGCAATCTTTTTGCGCTAACGAAATTCCATCAAAAGGAACTTCAAGACAGCGCTCTGGCTCTGACTTTGAGCAAGGAAGTTCGCTTACAAGATGCGCCCAAACTTCTTTCAGCTTTCTTTGACGACAAACAGAGTAAGCAGGCCGCCTGGAAATTTATGAGCAGCCACTGGGCGCAGATCAAAGCAAGCTATGCTCCGCACATGCTTGCTCGCTTGTCCGAAGCACCGGCCAGCCTGAGCACTCCTGACGAGTATCAGGAAGTAAAAGCTTTCTTTGCTAAGATCAAAGTCGCTGAAGGCGAAAGCAATATCAAGCGCATGCTCGAAAAACTGAAAGTCAACGCCCGCTTTCGACAATCGAGCGCCCCTGCCCTCAACAAAGCCCTTTTGCTGGATAAACACTAAAGAAATCGCGCAAGATTATAATTTTGCGTCATGCCCTAATTGTCAGGAGTCGCCCGTAGTTAGGAATACCGGCAGGGAATTTCGAGGAGCAGGTCAATGAATAAGACTGTAGAGCTCAAACTCAATCACAATCACGCTTTGATAAGCCAGAATCCAATGCCTCAGGAAAGCAAAAAGCACAGCGTTGCCGTGAGCAAGCCCGAATGTAAGAACGGCGTTTGCGGCATCAGCTGGAAGCCCGTCAAGCCTGCGGCTTAGGGCAGGAACTAGATTCTTTCGTCAGTGCGAGTCCATTTGCTGCTGAATAGCGGGCGCAAGCTGTTCATAGCTGCCAGAATCGCAGAGCCGTTGTTCAGCAATGTCGACATCGCCGGACCAATTGCCCCCGTGGCTGCCAGAACTATGCCGACTCCGTTTGGTACGGCGACGAAAGTCAAATTCTCTTTTACCAGTCCCATCGCCTTTCTTGAAATATCAATTGCTTCAGGCAGGCGATTCAAATCGTTATCTGTTAGGAGAATGTCCGAACTCTCCCTTGCAACGTCGGTGGCACTGTGCAGTGAAATTCCGAGATCCGCATGAGCTAGAGCGGGCGAATCGTTTATACCGTCGCCGACTACGGCAACCGTGAAGCCCTGAGCTTTTAGAGTTTTGACCAGATCTGCCTTTTGCTCGGGAAAAGAATTGGAGAAAACATCGTCTATGCCTGCAATTCTGGCGATAGACCGAGCGGCGTGCTCGTGATCGCCCGTGGCCATGTAGATCTTTTTGATACCTTGCTTGCGCAGTTGTTTAATAACTTGCGGCACTTCCGGGCGCAATTTGTCTGCATAACTGATCAGTCCTGCCAGTTCGCCGTTGATCGCCAGATAGGCAAGCGATTCACCGCGTTGATGAAGTTCGTGTTCAAGACCGGCAGCAATGGCTGTGTCGATTTTTTCGTCGTGCATGAAGCGACGACTGCCGCATAATACGGCTTGTCCTCCTACTGAAGCACCTACGCCCATGCCGGTTTTGTGAGTGGAATTGTCGCGATCCGGGATCTTCCGGACATGCTTGCGTGCGTATTGCATGATCGCTCGTGCTGCCGGATGATGCAAGCGATCTTCCACGGCGGCGGCAAATGCCAGAACTTCTTCTTTTGAATGGCTCGCCAGTGTATAAACCTCGGTGACCTGCGGTTCGCCGAGGGTGAGTGTGCCGGTTTTGTCGAGCACGATCGCGTTGACTTGCGCCAGACGTTCTACCGCTCCGCCGCTCTTGATCAAGATGCCGTGCCGTCCGGCACGCTGCATGGAAGATAGTATCGCGGTTGGTGCCGAGATTCTGATGCCGGTAGAAAAATCAAATATCAATACGCTCATGACTCTGGTGAGATTGCGGGTCAATAATCCGCAAATGCCGGCAGTGCAAAGAATCGGAAGGACCAGCGTATCGGCAAGTTGTGCAGCATAGTTTTGTGTTTTTGTTTCGTAAACAGGAGCGGAGCGTACCATTTCAATGACTTTGCTGGCACGGCTGTCTTTAATATTGGCCTCGCATTGAATGTAGATTTTGCCTTGTTCAAGGTAGGTTCCGGCCAGAACCTGCTGTCCGTCGGTGACTTCCACCGGCACCGACTCGCCCGTGAGTGAAGCTTGATTGACGCTAGCTAATCCACGTTTGACGAACCCGTCCACCGGAATCAATTCACCCGGATATACCACAACGACATCGCCGACTCTGACCTGATCTGCCGGGATGCAAACTCGTTTGTTGCCCTTTACCAGCCAGGCTGAGCAGCCTGCTAATCCAAGCAAGTCGTCCAGCATTTTTCGGCAACGTTGTGCCGTGAGTTCACGTATGTATTCGCCTAATCCGATCAGTGCAGTCATGAAACTTGCTGCCGTCAGATTCTGCTGTGCGATCATAAGTACGGCCGCCATGCCGTCAAGTCCGTCTACCCCCAGTTTGCCTTCATCGATGGCTGTTTGAGCGGCTCTGCCTGTGATCGGGAGCACCGCCAGGCTGCTCAAGATAGTAGTCGCTATGGTCGGCGCGCCTAGCAAGGATGAGGCGAAGGCTGCTGCGCCCAGAGTGAATTGCACCACCGGTGGTGTGTAATGCTCGAGTCTTTGTAAGCCGAATCGTGCTAGAAGTTTCAACCTGCCTGCGAGTGTCGGCAAGCTGACAGCTGTTTGCCGCAAGCCAATCTGCATTTTGCGAAGCGCAGAAAGAAGTTTTTCCTGAGAAATTTTGCTTTCGTCGAAATGAATGATTACGGAGCCGCACCAGCTGTTGCAGCGAACTGAAACGACGCCTTCGATCTTCATGGTCGCATCTGTAAAAGAGGCTGCCAGCTTTTCATTGAAAGCAAGCTCCTTCACTTTCAAACGCACCCGCCCCTGCACTGCATGCAAGAGCTCAAATGAAAGCAAAAACCTCTCGACGCTCTCCTCTTGAGTGCGTTCCTGATTTTGAACTTCTTCAACTATTGCGAGTGCATCGGCTCGATTCTTGCTGGGGTCGGCTGCGTACATTTTTCAATAAAGTCCTTAAGCCTGCCGTTCCTGATGCTCTTTTTGATGCCCGCCGTTTTTTGGATCAAAAACCGTGGGGTTGGCAATATTGAAACGCCAGTAAGTGTCGAAGGCCCAGTAGGTGAGTGCCAGCGGCGTGATTCCATGCCAGAACGACCTGGTTTCGTAAGCCTTGACGGCCGCCGCGAGCAGGAATGCAGTCGGCACAAGAGTTTTTATGTCGGATGCCTGTCCGCTCAGAAGGCCTTGCTGTCCATTGTTTGAAGCCCCGAAAAAGGCTTTGCCGAATCCTTCGAGCAGACCGAAGGCAGCGGCTGCGTGCGCATCAAGATGGCCGCTGCCGCGGCGCATCCCTCATTCTTCAAGGCCTCAATGAACCCTCGTACGTCGTTTCCTGCCGGGCAGGCCAGATTGCAGGGAACCGGGTGTTCGCTATAGCGGGGAGTTTGGTTG
>JAIEPM010000620.1 GCA_019748395.1 Candidatus Obscuribacterales bacterium | reverse complement strand
AGTGCCGAAATTTTATCAGGTGTGAGGCATGGTCTGAGTACCGGTGCTCCTATTTCTCTGTTGATTCGCAATCGTGATTTTGAGAACTGGCAACATGTTATGGCCAGTCAGGAAGTTGATAAGGAATCCGAAGAAGTCCGGGCTCAAGAACTCAAGAAAAAAATCGGGCGCTTTCGTCCAGGCCATGCTGATCTTGCCGGGACTCTTAAATTCAAGCATAAGGATATCCGCGATGTGCTTGAAAGAGCTAGTGCCAGGGAAACTGCTGCGCGCGTGGCTGCCGGCTCTGTTTGCGAGCAGTTACTTGCTCAGCTTGGCATCGAAATTTTGAGTCATGTGATTGCGATCGGACCTGTAAAAACAGCGCTTGATAGTGAGGCTTTGAGCTTTGCCGAGATCAGGCAGAAGCTCTCGCTTTCAGAAATGTCTTGTCTTGACGGCTCCGTCGAAAATTCTATGAAAGAGCATATTAAAGCCGCATGGCAGGACGGTGACAGTGTCGGCGGTATTCTGGAAGTTCTGGTCGATGGATTGCCGGTGGGGCTTGGTTCTTATACTCAATGGGATGAAAAGCTTGATGGGCAGTTGTCTCAAGCGCTGATGAGCATACAGGCAATCAAAGCCGTTGAGTTCGGAGATGGTGTTGAAAGCGCGCAGTTGCCCGGCTCTAAGGTACACGATGCGCTCTATCCTCGTGCTGCAGCATCCGGCGATCTGCCATTCAGTCGTCTTAGCAATCATGCAGGCGGTATCGAGGGTGGTATGACTAATGGTGCCCGTTTGCGTGTACGTGCATACATGAAACCGATTCCAACTCTCAGAAAAGGTTTGCCTTCCCTGTCATTTCCAGAGTATCAAGCCGAAACCGCTCATTATGAGCGTTCTGATGTATGTGCGGTGCCTGCGGCTTCAGTTGTCGCTAAAGCCATGACCGCAATCATATTATGCCGCGCATTAGTCGGAAAATTTGGGGCTGATAATTTCATTGATTTGAGAGAGAGCCTGGAGCGGAACCGCCGGTGGTGCGCGGCGCTTTCTGCAGAATCCGCTTCGCTTGCTGCTCAAGAGGATGGAAATCCTGAAATGGAGCTTGAATAGAATGAAGAAACACTCACGTCCTGGACAGGAAGACAGTGCTTCGACTTTGCTATTGCAATCAAGCCTGGAGCTTAAATCTAGAGTCGATATTGTCGAAGGTGGCCGTTTGCGCCTTGGTCGAATTCTCCGGCAGCTCAATGTCGGCAGAAAAGTTTTGCTTCTAAGTCAGGAGACTTTGCCCTCAGCCTGGTTTGAAGACTGTAAGGCTGCTTTGACAGCTGAAAATTTCGAGCAATATTCGTTGAGCTTACCTGAAGGGGAAGCTGCAAAATCTATAGAGCAGTTGTGCAGAATTTGGGAGTTCTTGCAAAAAAATGCTTTTACCCGCATGGATACCATTGTCGGACTCGGTGGCGGTGCATTGACTGACATCGCGGCATTTGCTGCTTCCAGCTATTTAAGGGGCATCAAGCTGCTTCTTATCCCGAGCACACTGCTGGCGCAAGTAGATGCAAGCATCGGCGGTAAAACTGCTATTAATCTGGATTCCGCGAAGAATTTGGCCGGCAGTTTCTACTTCCCGGATGCTGTAATTGTCGATCCTGAACTCTTGAGTACATTGAGTGAAAGAGAACTCAAGTCAGGAATGGGTGAAATTATCAAATACGCTTACATCGAAGATACCGTAGCCGATTATGCGGAGTACAAAAAAGGACCTCGTTCCTTGCGTGCGGCCATAGCGGAAAATTTTCGCAGTGCTTTCTCTGTCGATAATCCCTTTTTGCTGCCTCTAATCTCAATTTGCATCAGAATGAAGCTTTCTGTTGTGTTGAAAGATCCAAGAGAAGAGAATCTGCGCCGTTGTTTGAACCTGGGCCACACGCTCGGACATGGACTGGAGAAATGCAGTCAATATCAAATTTCACACGGAGAGTCCGTGGCAATCGGAACCGCATTTGCGTTCAGGGTGGCGCAAAGAAAAAACTTAATTTCTGAGTCCGAGTATTTTTCAGTGCTGGCGGATCTACAAGCTCTTTCTCTGGATTACAAGATTCCTTCAAATTTGGACCGAGAGCGGCTAATTGAAGCAATGCTTCACGATAAGAAAAGAAGCGCTGCTAGTATCAAATTTGTAGTTCCCGTTCAAAAAGCAGGCAGGGTGAATTTTGATATGGAAATGCCGGTTGAGGAATTGGCCGAATTTGTGAGAACTGATGCCTGATAAGCAAGTTTATAGGCTGGCCTTTCAAGGTGCCGCCGGTGCCTACAGCCAGCTGGCCTGTATTGAATTCGCTCGAAAACTCGCTCTGGAGTATTCCGCATTTGAGCCCTGCGATGATTTTGAGGGCTTGCTCGAACTTGCCGCAAGAAAGAGCGATTGCCTTGCTGTGCTCCCTCTGGAAAATTCTACGATTGGCTCGTTAAAGCAAAACTACGCGTTACTCTGGGATTCAGGACTTAGAATAATTTCCGAAATCAAGCTCCCTATTCATCATCATCTGCTGGCCTTGGAGGGTGTCAAAATTGAAGATTTAAAAGAGGTTTATTCTCATCCTGTGGCCTTGGCTCAATGCAAGAAACTCTTCATCCAGCATCCTCATCTAAAAGCCGTAGAGTATGCGGACACCGCTTTGGCTGCTGCTTATATTCGAGACAATGAGCTGCGAGATTTTGCGGCCATTGCCGGCATTCAGGCGGCAGCCGAATACGGATTGACAGTCCTAGAAGAGAATGTGGAGGATTATTCGGAGAATGCAACCCGATTTCTGCTTCTTGCCGGAGAGGATCTTTTGGAAACTCTTCTTTTACCGGAGCACAAAGGACCAAGAAAAATTATTGTCGGTTTCGAGTGTCGAAACATGAATCAGCTGTTTCTGTTGAGCAGCCTATTTAGAGAGAGCCTGGAGCTTTGCAAACTTGAAACTCTACCCATTCCAGATCAAGCCTGGAATAACCGGGTTTTTCTGGAGTCTATGCTTTATGTCGACGAGCCGAGGATATTGTCAGAATTAAAGACTGTATTTCCCGATTCTAGAGTTTTCGGATGCTACATCGCCATTAATTGAGTCGCGCGAGAGCTGACCTGGTAGCTCCGACAAGAACTGCTGAATTATCCACAGCTAGTATTTTTGAGGAAATAGAACCTGCTTTGGGCTTACGTAGGAAATTATCTCTTTATAGTTTATGGGGTTCTGGCTCAGGCAGGTCTCAAGAATCGTTCCTTCTTTATGGAGTGAGTTTTGAATCTGGCAGGCGAATGTGTAGAGATAATTTTGAAGGTATTTTCTGCTTATGCCCTGAAACGTAGATCTTACGAATTGGAGGAATGAGTGAAAAAGTTCTTGGTCGATCTGAGTTTTGCTTTCGTTGGATTGCAAAGTGGTTTGTTCGCTAATCGAATAAGAGTCTCTAGATGGGCTGCTGATATTACCGTCGAGTTCCAAAAGTATCAGCGCAGCGGAGAGCGTTCCTGTAGAGAGCTTTGTAAGTTCCTGCAGTTCGTCAAATTGTATAGGCGCCGGCGAACTATTCAAAGTTATTAGGATCAGATTCTTTTCTGCTGCAAGCAAAATATCACCTTCCCTCTCCTGGGGCTGCTCCTTTCTCGATTCGGCCGCGCTCTTCTCAACTGTCTGGCAATAGGCTTTCTCTTCGGATGAGGGGTGCTCAAGTGCCGGTGTTCTCGTGCTTCGCTTTGAAAAAAGGCTTAAAAAGTAGGATGAATCGATGAGTTCTCCGGCAATATTTCCTTTGTTTTTTAGGGCAGTGGACAGCTTTTTGAAAATGCGAAATGCCGTGTCGTAGGATACTTCCAGCAGTTTTGAAAACTCGTTTGAGTTGATAATTATTCCTTTTTCCAAAAACCAAATCGCTGCCAGCCAAGGACGTAATTTCCTTATGCGATGAAAGTATGTTCCCGCCGTGAACCAGGATTTCCGGGGGCAGCGACTGCAGTGAAGCGCTCTTTCTCCGGGTTGGTTGATGAGCGCACCGCTTTTGCAGTGCTTACATATTTGATTACTTTCAGCAAGTTTTGACCATAATTTTTCTACGCAGTCTTTTTCCGATTGAAAGTTTTTGTTGAACTCGCGCCAGGCCTCTTCAATTGCTTTCATTTCCAGTTCCTCCATGGAGATCTTTGCTTTCCAGAAACCTCCAACCTGCAGTCCTATTTTAAAAACGGTAAATGGACCAGAAAAGTTCAACGCTATTTCTTACATTCCCGATTTTCTAAAGGAGAGAGAAATCTAAATCGATATCGATTTAGATTTCTCTCTTGAGTGAATATGCAATTTAGTTGTTAAAGGGAACGTTCAGTTTCAATTCATAAGGTTGTGATGCCGACTTAAGTTTGTTATTCATCACATCCACAGCTTTTTTTAACTGAATGTCTTTGAAATTGAGAGGATTGCTTATTCTCTCGGCTCCATTTTTCTGGTAGTGCCACCAGGGTCCAAGCTCAAGCGTGTAATCCTTTTGATCGAGATCCACAACATAATCAGGAACAATGCCTTTCTTATTTATATCGTTTCCGTTAGGAGTCAAATAGCGTGCAATCGTTATATTTACACCTGAACCATCGCTTAGTCTGCTGACTGATTGCACCAGTCCTTTACCAAAAGACCTTTTTGAGCCAACTAAATCTGCTCTGCCCGTGTCTTTTAGAGCGCCGCTGGTGATTTCAGCAGCGCTTGCAGACCCCTGGTCAATAAGAACTACCAATGGTTGAGAGCTTATCTGTCGACCATTAACTCTTGTGTCAGCGGCTTTTGCACTGCGATCTACCGTAGAGACTACGACGCCGGCTCTGATGAACAAGCTGCAGATGTCGATGGCATTTGAAACTAGTCCACCCGGATTCTCTCTTAAATCAAGTATTATTCCTCTGGCCGGACTTAGCGATACAAGGGCATCTTGTACTTCCTGTCCGGCATTTGATGACATGAAAGTACTCAAGCGGATGTATCCGATGTCGGAATTCAGCATCTTTATGGTTTGCACCGATTTGATTTGAATTTCTCCCCGAGTTACCTGTATGACTTTCCTTTCGTTTTGTCTGAATATTGTCAATGTTACGATGCTGCCGAGCGCGCCCCTGATGCGGTTGGAAGCTTCCTGAATAGATAATCCACGAGTAGGCTTGCCGTCGATTTCTTCAATTTGATCGCCTGGCATGAATCCTGCTGCTGCTGCGGGGGAGCCTTCTATCGGTGCTACCACGATCAGCTTGCCGCTTTTCGCATCAAAGGCAATTTGAACACCAATGCCATAAAGCTTGCCGGCAATCTGGGTGCTTTCTTCTTCAAACGAGGCTTTATTCAGATAACGGGTATAGCGGTCGCCTAAACTTGCAAGCATCGTATCTATTGCTTTTTGTTCGTCGCCTTCAGTTATCAGTTTGCCCTTGTATCGATTTTTCCAGTAAAGCCAATTTTGATTGTTGAAAGAGGGATCAAAATATTGCTTGCTTATTAGCTCCCAGACTTCCTGGTAAACGCGGCATGGGCTTTCATCGCTGAGTTGTTTTGTTTTGCTTAATTGCTCTGCATTTGCCGGAGAGTGGAGAAGGCAGCTAGCTGCCAAAAGCAGTATTGAACGGATTGAGTTGCTGTTTATCATGGCTATTATAATAACTCACTCACTGTTCTCTTAGTATCCTTGGTGCTTCTGCTTGCTTTTGTACTTTCTAGGGTATGATTTGAATGGCCTCCTTTTGAAAATGATGATGTTTAGAGCAAAATTGCCTGCAAACTTTAATCTCAGGTTTCTTTTGATTTTGTTTCTTGTTTCATTTGCAAGCGCGCTGAATTCCGTCAGGGCTTCTAATGACAATCTCGCTGCCGCGGATCGTCTAGTAAAAGATGAAAAATACAAAGATGCTGTTTCGTTGTTGAGAAAATCGCCGCAGAGTGCGAGGAATTTTTATTACCAGGGCTATTGTTATTATCGGCTGAAACATGAGCCTGAATCTAAACAGCTTTTTCAGTTTGTGCTGAGTCAGTATCCTCAATCACCTGAAGCTAAGCTGGCTGACGAGTTTCTGCGGCGGATTGATCCTCACTACGATTCCGCGCCCTACAAGCAAACGCTGCTTACTCAAAAAGCTTCCGCGAACTCCTCTGCACTTAATCAAAATGCTAGGATTATAGAGACACCGGAGCTCCTTGCGAAACCGCCGCAGAATCATGATTCCAAAGAGCTTGGGGATTTACCGCAGGAAGCAAGAATATTTTTTACACCCGCAGTCAGTACCGGACATATGATGGTCGATGCAAGCGTGGACGGTCATCCTGTTAAATGCATGTTTGATACAGGAGCGCCGGGCATTTTGTTTGGCAAGAATCAACTTCGCCAACTGGGGATTCTGCCTCCGCAAGGACCGGCGACTACGTCGGTGTCGGGATGGGCCGGGGTGGCTTTGCCTGCCTGGACTATGAAACTGAAAGTGAAAGTTGCCAATCTGGAACGGATTCTACCTGCAACAATTCAAGAAGACTTTGATTTGCCACCGCTAATTGGCTATTCTTTCATTCGTGGCTATCAGTATGAGATTGACCAGAAAGCAAAATGCATGCTGCTCAAAAAGGAGCAACGCGATGAAAAGTCTCAGTCTATCAATTCACTTTATGATCTCCCTTGCCGAATTCTTGGGACTAAAGCAATAGTACCTGTCGATATTAACGGTCGAAAAACCCCGTTCTTTATTGATACAGGGGCTGCAATTACAATATTGAATTCTCGCGATGCTGCTGCGCTGAGAATCGAAATTCCCTCTGATGCACCGGTTATGATGGCTGGTGGGGTTGGTGGACTCTCCCCTTATAGAGCTGTAAATGTTGATATTCGACTAGGGCCGATTGTGCGCAGAGACTTTCAGATATTGATTGGTGGTTACGCAGGAAATGCTCTTGGACAGGACTTCATGCAGGGATGGCGTTTTAGTGTCGATGAAAAGAAATCTTTGCTCCGTTTTTTTCACTGAGCTTCTGGATGCTTTAGTTTCCATACCTGATCTGAAATGCTGCCCGGATTTCCTTCTGATTCCATGAACTGAGCTACCATTTTCTGCTCTTCGTCGTGCGCTAAGGTTTGTGCTGAGTCGACACTCTT
>JAIEPM010000036.1 GCA_019748395.1 Candidatus Obscuribacterales bacterium | reverse complement strand
GATGTTGTTGTAACCGCCGACAGCGCTCAATTGTGGGTAGATGAAGCCGAAGCCCACAAAGAGGCAGGCTAGACCAGCCATGAGGATCTGGGAAAGTGTACGTCCATTTATCGATCGCATCTATGAGAGTCCTTTTTTCCGCATCCGACCTAAGCTGTATTTTCAGGCTTTATCGCCAATTTCACAAGGTTTTGAAAAGCTCAGAACTTATTCTTATGCTCATTTTTCTTTGTCAAGTACTTCGATTCTACTTATTGCAAGGCTGAATTAGGAGCAAATTGACTAATTTCAAAGTCCGCAAATCTTTTTTCTCAGGTCCTGGGCTAATTCTTCAGCTTCGCTCGTTGAAACCAGGGTTGCCAGGAGCAGGGTTTATGAAATTCTTCGATTGCAAAGTTCTACTTACTGTCGCCGCTGGTCTTCTAATTCTTGCAGCGCCATCCTTTGCTCAGTCTGTGATTACAACAGGGAGTTTTTCCAATCCCAAAACTCCTGAGCCTCAGATCCCGAATATCCCTCCGCCGGTCCAGATTCCTCAAACTCCTCAGATCCCTGTCATTCCGGTAATTCCAGTTATTCCGGTCATTCCTCAAGCTTCCACCCCGCTAAGAACTCCCCTGATTCCAACTGACCTAACGCAACCCTTTGCCTCTGTAAATGCCGAAGCTGCGCCGGTAGCAGCTAATGTACTTGGAGCTATAGAATCTTTAGGCGCTCAAAAATTGCCGTTGCCGGAAGCTGGATTGAACTCGGAAGGCATTTTGCTGCGCTACACACAAGGCAGCAAATTCGAGAAAACTGCTGCCTGCGCGGTAAATTTGGATTCGGGCGATATTCTTGTTTCAATTCGGCGCCCCAGCCGTTTTGCCTTAGTTTCGACTAAGCTGGCAAAAGCTTGCTTTTCTTCGGATTCAGACGTTGAGGTGCGCTCTGAAGATGGTCTCGTGCGTTTCATCAATTTAAGCGGATTGAGGCAGACTGTCAGAATCGAGGTCGCCGCCGGTGTTTTGGGGGACGGAGCCCAAACAAGAGTTTTTGCCGTAAAAGCCGGTTACGAATTAGTGCTGGGAGAGCATCAGCTCAATCGTGCAGACCTGCGCCCCAGTGATGGTTATGCGCGACGAGCCTTCAAAAGATTGGAAAATGGTCAGATGGCAATCAGTGAAATTTCGGTAGAATCAGTACTTAAAGGCAGTGACTTGATTGCCAGCCTTCAGCAAAACGACACCGGCGCAAGGGAAAGAAGAATCCTGGCTGATATGTCGAAAATGGCTGCGGTGCTCAACTATGTAAACGGTACTTATGGTTTCATTGCCGACCCGAAAGCCAGCCTGGAAGTGAATTCAAAAATTGACAGCAAAAGCGCGAATTAAGATGCAATCCAAGAAAAGCGGTCGCCCACGCTCGGTGTTGGCTCTCTCAATCAGCTTGCTTGCGTTTGCCTTGCTGCTTCCGCTTAAACCGGCTTTTTCCGGTGATGATCTTGAGCCCTCAATTAACCCTATGGTCAAAAAGGCTGAGTCCGAGTATTTAGGCAGAGCCAAAAAAGGCGATCTGGATGCTCAGTCTTTACTTGTTAAAGAATGCGCAACGCAGGGTGATTATGCTCGTGCTGAGAAATATGCTCAGCAATTCTTAAACGCCAGTCCCTATCAGGGTGCTAAGGCTTTATACGCAATTGCGCAGATTGCATCGGAGCAGCGAGACTTTGCTCGTGCAGAAAAATATTTGCGACAGGTTGTTGAGCTTGATAAGCAAAATAAAAATCCTGACGAATGGGCCGTGCAAGACCATGTGGCACTTGCTATGGTTTTGCGCGCCGATCCAAAACGCAAGCGAGAAGCTTATCAGGAATTTGGCAATGCGCTGGAGCTTGCAAAAAAATTCAAGATGACCGAAGAAGCCGGACGCATTGTGGCTGATCTTGCCGGTCTCGCCATTAGTTTGGGCGAAATGGATAAGGCTGAAGCTTATTGCCTCGAGGCTCTTAATTATGGACGCAGCCATAAGAACGTTCTTGTCGAAATGAATGCTCTGTCCAATCAAGCTTTTATTGCACGCAAACGCGATCATGACAATGAAAAAGCCATGAAGCTGATGCGTGAGGCTTCGGAAATTACTAATCAGGAAAACGTCGGCGACACGAGGGCGGTTGGTCTTGCTCTCAAACAGCTGGCAGTCTTGCAACATGATCTGGGCGATTTTGAAGGCTCCGTCAAAACCTACAAGAAAGCCATCGGCTTTTACGAAAGTGATCTGAATTACGAATTGCAAGCAGACGCATATAAAAGTCTGGGAGATACCTGCATCGACCTGAATAGAATTTCCGAAGCTCGCGATGCATATCAGCGTGGACTTGATGTTCTCAAAGAAGAACCTGACGATACAATGATTGCCAATCTGCTGCTCGGCTTGGGTGTGGCGGAAGCCAGCATGGGAAATTTCGACGAAGCATTGAAGCTTCACAACAAAGCCTATGAGATGGCGAAAACGTGCAACAACAAAGCTCAATCTCTGGAAGCAGTTTTGCAGATGGGCAACGATTTGCTGATGAGCGGTTATCCGGAAGCCGGTTTGTTCAGGCTTCTGGAAGGAGAAAAGATTCTTGAGTCTTCCGGCATGAAAGCCGATCAAAAAGGAACTTTCTTGATTGCGATTGGCCGATGTTACAAGACCCTTGGTCAAACCGAGTCGGCGCAGAAGTATTATGAAGAAGCTTTGAAACTTTTTGATGATATTGGTGATTCAAAAAGAAAATCACTGGCTTTAACGTCGCTGGCGGTTTTAGCTCTGGATAATTCAAACGCCACTGATTTCGACAAGTATTATAAAGATGCCAAAGCGCTAGATCAGCAGAACGATGATAAGCGCGATCTGGCTGTTCTAGATTATAACTATGCGCAATTTTTGCTTATCTCCAAAAAATTCAGCGAGGCGGAGCCCATTTACGAGCAGTCGCTGGCTGCCTTGAAAGGCAGTGGCGACCTTGTTACTGAATCTATGATTCTCCGGGGGTTGGGAGTCAGCAAATTGCTTTCCGGTCATCCGCAGCAAGCTATGCCTTTTTACGAAAATGCTTTGAGTCTTGCAGATAAATCCGGTTCTATTGAAGGACAGTGGGATTCTCATCTTGGCCTTGGTAAATGCTTCAAGCAATTGGGGCTGAATGATATGGCTCTTTCTCATCTATGCAAAGCCGTAGAGCTGGTGGAGAAAGAGCGCGGCATGCTGACGCGAGATTCTTTCAAAACTTACAATCTTGATTTGCGCAATGATTGCTTCTTGGAACTGGTTGATCTTTATATCCGCATGAATAAGCCTTACGAAGCCCTTGCCACTGCTGAAAAAGGACGAGCCAGAGCTTTCCTTGATATGCTCAGCAGCAGAAAACTTCGTCGTGTCGAAAATTTCGAGGGTCCAAAATCAAGCAAAGTCGAGCCTCTGCCCGAGCAAAAAACAACGCTTTTAAGCCAGGCGCCGGCAGAAAAAGGCAGTCGTGCCGTCAGTGTTCTTCCAAAGGCGAGCCAGATTTACGCCAGCAGCGCCATTTCGCCGGTGAATGCCAAAGCACCTGATGTCGACGAAATCAAAGCACTTGTTTCAAACAGCAAATCAACTCTTGTCGAGTATTACATGCTGAATGACCGGCTTATTGTTTGGGTGATTGATCCCGACACCTCAATTCATTTGTTGCCGCCTATAAAATTGAGCAGAGAGCAATTATCGGAGCGCGTTGCTTTATGTTATGAATCGATTACTCATCATCCTAAAACTCCTGCTGAAGTATCTGCACAAGCCAGTCGAAGGCAAGATCTTTTAAGAGAGATGTATGATTTGCTGGCTAAGCCGCTGGAGCCTTATTTGCCCAAGGACGAAAACAGTCTTGTCACAATAGTTCCGCACGGGCCGATGTTTATGATTCCTTTTGCTGCTTTAATAGACGAGAACAAAAAGTTTTTCGTAGAAAAGCATACTCTTTCTTATCAGCCTGCAATCGGGGTTATGCGGGCTACCCAAAAGTTGGAACAGGCCGCCGCTGCGCAAGCCGACAAGCTTCTTGCGTTTGGTAATCCAATTACAAAAGCAATCGAATTTTTAGGAACTTTGCCTTATTCGGAGAAAGAAGTTCAAAATATTGCTGCGCTTTTCGGCGAGCCGAATGCAGTTGTGAAAATCGGGCAAGATGCCAATAAACAGGCATTCTCAGAGCTGGCACCGCAGTTTGCTGAAATACATTTAGCTACTCACGGCCTGGTGGACGAAGAACATCCCATGCAATCATCTTTGATTTTGGCTCCGACAAAATCGGACGATGGTCTTTTAACCGTCAAAGATATTCTGGCGATGAAAGAATTGAAGGCCAAGCTTGTGGTTCTCTCAGCCTGTCAAACCGGTAGAGGCAAAATCACCGGTGATGGTGTTGTTGGTCTTTCAAGAGCTTTCATTATTGCCGGAACTCCGGCTGTGCTCGTCAGCCAGTGGAACGTGGACGATATTATTACAGAGTTTCAAATGAAGTCTTTCTACAAAGGTTATTTAGCAAAAGTAGGAAAATCCAAAGCTCTCCGGCAAGCTCAATTGGATACGATCAAGTTCATGGAAGGTGCAGGCTACGGCATCGGCAACATGCGAGCCAACCCCCGCTACTGGTCGGCATTTCAACTAATCGGCGACAATAGCTAAGCGAAGCAGGCGGGACGCCTGCGCTCCCAGGCTCCACGGCTTGTAGGGGCGGATGCCATGCGTCGCCCTTCATTGCGGATGCCGCTTAAGAATAACTCTTACTTGCGTTTCTTGATGTCCACAGGGAAGATGGCTTGTTTATTCATGTCTAAGCGCAGACCTCCGTAAATACGGAAGTTGAAACCGGCAAAACCTGTTGCCTGATTTGCGCCGATGTTAAAGATTGGCTCTGCTCTAACGAAGGCTACAATCGGCAATTTCTTGCTGATTCGGTAATCGGCTTGCAGGGTCATGATCATGTTCTGGTTGTTAGGCCCGAAACGCAGTTTTCTGTAGCCGAAGTTGGTAATGAAGGTGTTATCCCAGAGGAACTGCCAGCGCGGTGTTCTGTACATTCCACCGAATGAATAGAATTGATCGCCTTCCTGGAATCTACCAAGTGTATTGCGGAAACGAATCTGTCCGAGTACGCCACCGTAGACGATACCGTTCTGTCCCACTCTGCGTGTCATTTGCAAGGAAGGCAGCAAATCGGACAGCGGCTGGCTTCGGCTCAGAAGCAGCTGTCTGCCCATGAATCCTGCCGTCAGATTCGTCTTTTCGCTGATATGAACGTCGTGCTGTACTTGAATGCCGATCGAGTGAATGTTGCGACTCAGTGTATGGCTGTTACGCGTATATTGATCGCGGAAATAGAAGTAGTTTGCGCTGACTCTCGTTGCTTTAGTAAGTGCATAACCGACTGTGACGTTAGGCAAGACACGATAAATCATATCGGCGCGATTGCGGTGCAGGGTCTGAAAAACGTTCGTTTCAAGACGCAGGCTGTTTTCAGTACTCGACTGGAAGAACATACGCGCAGGCAACTTGTACAGGATTCCGGTCTTAAACTGATCTGTTTGAAAAATTGCCGAAGTTCTTTCGGGTAATTTCACCGGTGCCAGATCAAGCGCATTGTCATTGTTCGTTCCGCCAGCCACATTTCCGGCAGCTTGAGCGATCATTTTTGATTCTTCATCAGGCGCTGAATCAATTCTCGGCAGGCTCACCGCTTCGGCCGAGCCTGCTGCAATACTGCTGCTTTTTTCCGATTCCGCAGATTCCGAACTTGCTTGATCGATAGCCTGACCCAGTGCCCCTTTACTTGGCATCGATGCGTAGATGCCGGTGACTGGTGGCGCCGATGGTATCGCCTGCGCGATTTGCTCGCCTGCTTGTGCCGGGCGAGCAATCAAAATAGTCATAGCCAGCGGCAAGAAGCAGCTGAGTAAAGCAAAACTCTGAAACTTATCAGACCTGGAAAATTGCACTGGCGAACCTTTAGTAAATAATCAAAGCCTCCCGGATTATAGCGTAGTCTATGCGTATCTCAAAATATTCTTGGCAATCTGATTAAGAGCAACGTAAATGGGATTGCGTTAATGAGCGGTATTGTCAAGGTCTAAAGTGTCTTATGGTATTCATCGAAGTAAAAAATTGTTCGGCTTGCCGATCCTTTTCCGATTCTAGTCCCGGCTCTGGCTAGGATTTAATTTTAGAAATCATCATTGGAAATATATGAGCAGCGAAGAACTCCGAGACCCAGCAATACGAATCGTTTTGCTCCCTAAAGACACAAATGCGAATGGCACGATATTTGGTGGCATCATTCTCAGCCACATCGACCTTGCCGGAGCAGTTCAGGCCAAAAAGCACACCAAAGAGCGAATAGTCACAGTTGCAATGAAGGAAGTTATTTTCAAACAACCTGTTCTGGTGGGGGAGGTTGTCAGTTTCTACACCTCCACTGTGAAGGTTGGTAACACGTCCGTGACTGTTTCCGTCGATGTGGAAGTTTTCAGAGACGGTGAAGATGTGCGTGTAACTGAGGCTGAACTTACCTTCGTCGCTGTTGATAAAGCCGGGCATCCGACTGCTCTGAAAGCAGCTAACTAAGGTTAAGATCTTAAGTCTCAGCTTAAAGGGTCCGAAGATGACAACAGTTGATTCGACTGAACAGGAAAGACTTAGGCTTTACCTTGGTACCGGTTGCGGTAAAACCACTGCCACTTTCGGCCTTGCGATCAGAGCTCTGGCAAAAGGTATGAATGTCAGCATTGTTTTCTTCGACAAGCTGGAAGCAAACAGCAGCGAGGGAAAAACTCTGAAACTGCTTTCTGAAACGAGCGCGCCCGGTTTCGGCAAGCTCGAAGTTCATTACACCGGTATCAACAGAATTTCTGCTGGACCAGGGGGCAGCTTCCGGTTTTACAGCTCTCCCAACGGCATTTTGCCTGAAGACAAGGAAGAAGCCCGGCGCGGTTTGAGTTTATTGAAAGCAGCCTTCGAACGCGGTGATGAGATTGTAATTGCCGACGAAATGCTCGATGTTGCCCGCGTTGAACTGGTGAGCTGGGACGAAGTGAAGGAAGTCCTAAATAAAAGAACGGACCCGACACTTCTGGTTCTCACCGGCCGCAAAGCG
>JAIEPM010000172.1 GCA_019748395.1 Candidatus Obscuribacterales bacterium | reverse complement strand
AGGTCCTGATCGAGCTGCGGCCGGCGATCGGCAGCAACCCCTTTCTTCAGCGCTTCAGCGATGGCCCGGGCGCTGGCCGACAGAACGACCGTGAACACGCCGACCTGCACGATACGAACTGCGTTGTCCGCACCGAGAACCGGGCCCCGGCGCAGCGGTCCTCGAGACTTGGAGACCGGGGCCAGAGCGCTGCGGATGTCTTTCAGGAAGTTGGGGCAGGTCTTCGTATCGAGGACCTTGATGTTGCGCAGGGCATCCGGAATCGGCAGGATCATCGCGTTGCCGGAAGGCGGCGCCTGAGGAGTTTCGGCGTCCTCGAAGGTCCAGTTGGATGGACGGCGGGGGGCGGTCAGACCTAGCGAGCGACTGCCGCGGCGGGTCGGACCACGTCTTGCCGGACTGGGGCTGCTGACGCCGGAGCCCGGCACGAGGCTCTGCGCGGTGTTCTGGTAGGCGAGATAGCGCCGGCCGTCGTTACCTTCCCAGGTGCCGACCGTGGTGTCCGAGAAATGAGCGGGACGAAGAGATACGCACATGATTTTTGTCCTTAGAGAGTTTTCCTGGAAACAACAAGCTCGAGCACTCAAAACGAGCTTGCCGTAAAAACAAAGGGGACGCCTGAGTTGTCTCAAGCGTCCCCCTTCCTGTAATCAACTAAGCCTGAGAATCAACGAGCTCAGTTCTGCTCGTTGTTTTCCGGCGTCGGCTCCGGAGCAGTCGGCGTTTCGGCTGGCTTGCTCTCGGAAAGCAGACGCTCCTCGCGGAAGTAGAGGAAGGAGGCAGTCAACGCGCTGGCACCGACCACAGCGAACTGCGCGGCGCGGTAGAGCGTGAAAGCCAGCTCCGGAGCGTAGTGCAAGCTGCCGCCCGACATGTCCCAGAGAACAAGCTTGGCAGCTGCCAAAGCATAAGCAGCCAGACCCTGCAGACGGTATCCTTCCTTGGAAGCCACGAAGCCGAGCACCACAAGGGCGAGAGCTTCAAGCGCCCACCAGATGACGGTGCTTTCCTGATTGAGCAGGAGGAAGGACGCCGAAAAGAGCGCGCCCGCTCCCACCCACGACCAGAGCTGTTCCAGACCGCTAGCACCCTCGGCACTGACCGTTTCCTTCCAGTCGAAGGGCAGGAATTCGGCAGCCTTCCAGCCACCATTCTTGGCGATACGCCCGTAAGCGACGCTCAAGCCGTAGGAGCAGAGCACCACCGGCGCCACCAGCGCCCAGCTCCAAGTGTTGAACTGCAGAGCGAAGAGACCCAGCGAGCCCAGACCGGCGTAGAAGCCGACCTGATGCACGATCCGATCACGCAGAGCCAGACCCAGACCGCAGAGCACCAGAGACTCGACCATCCAGAAGGGCATGGCATCCCAGACCCCGTGGAACTGCAGGTAAGGCGCCACCAGAGTCACGAGCACGGCACCGTAGAGATAGACGCAGTAGCCGCCCACCTTGTGGTTCTGCTCGAACTTGGACTTGGCAAAGCGGTAAGCCAGACCCATCGCCGCACCGGCAATCGGCACAGCCAGCATCACTTCGACACCAACCTGATGGTTGAAGGAAGAGGCAAGCAGAGTCACGGCCGAAGCAAGCCAGATGCCGCCGACGACTACGTGCTTGACGATATTGCCGCCGCGCCAGCTCAAAGCCAGCAAGATCGGAGCCTGCAGCGCCCACCAGAGCGGAGCCTGATCCCAGTTGCCGATGAAGAGAGGCATGGCCATAGCGTTGAGCGCCGCGAAGACGAAGTAGGCTTCGTGCAGAACGCGGTTGAGCAACCAGTTGGCCGACTCTTCGAAGTTGCTCTCGTCCCACTTGTAGCGCTGTTCAAGACGCTTGTAAACAGCCGAGAGGCTGGCACACCAGAGCATGCCGAAGAAGCAAGCCAGCGCAGGCACCTTGACGCTGAAGCCGAGGAAGCTGACCAGCGCAGCACTTGTGAGCGCGTGGTACATAGCGTGACCGCTGACCACGAGCGTGAACAAAGTACTGAACCAGCGCATCGACTTGTTGCGCGTGCCGTGAACCGTGCCGAGAGCGCCCAGTGCCGGTCCCAGCACCCAGCAGAGGTAAGGGCTCTCCAGCATATGCAGGCCGGGCACGTAGTAAGTGGCGTAAACGAAGAAGTAAGCCAGCGAGTAACCGGAGGACATGAGCGTCGTCGGGAACCATGTGTTCTTCATCCGACGCGACAAAAGCTCGCCGCCGAGAACCATGGCGGCAGCGACGGCCAGGCCGAGGCCCGTCCTTGCCAACGCGCCGATGTTGTCATAGAGAGCAGCGACATAAGCCACGGAGATCGAGAGGAACACAACACCAACGGTGTTGAGCACGCGCCCCGTGATCCTCTTCTTGAGACTGGAGCCCTTCTGATTGGCATCAGTGGACATGATTTGAACCCCTTCTGGAGTAACAGTGATGGAACGGTGAGTCTTCCGCCTGTGCTCCAAAGCGCACGTCGCTTTAGAACCTGAGCACAGAGCAACCGTTCCGATTTCGGTGAAAACGGAAATCCTTTATCCTGAAGCGACCGGCTGAGCAGTCGCGTTAGTCGGCGGAGGGTGCCTGCCCGTCAGGCGGAGGAGCATCATTGTCCTCCCGCCCGTATTCGACGAGATAGAAGATCGAGGCTGCCAGGCAGCAAATCCCGACCGCGCCGAAAGAGACAAGTGTGCGTGTCGCCGTACCCGCACCCGAGAGATCGAAGATAGTCAGTTTGGCGCTGGCAACAGCCATGGCCAGAAGACCGGAGAATCGGTGTCCGAGCTTACGGACGAAGAAGCCGAAGGCTATGAGCCCAAGCGCCTCCACGCCCCAACTGATCGTATTGAAGGGACTGGCGAAAAGCAGATAGCTTCCCGTCATCATGCTCAAGTACCCGAGCACCCCGGCGCCGATCTCCAGATTGCCGGCTTCTCCGGCACTCAGAGTGAGCTCAGCCTTTAGAGGCACGAATTCAGATTGAGGCAAACCGCCCTTCTTCTTGATTCGGCCGAAAAGCAAGCTCATGCCGTAGCAGCCAAGAACAACCGGGAGGACCAGCGACCAGTCCCAGTGTTCGAAACGTGCAGCATAGAGTGCCAGCCCGCCGGCAGCAGCGAGACAGCCGACCCGAAGCAGGATGCGATCTCGCAGAGCCAGTGAGAGCACCAGCAGTACCCCCGCCTGAGCAAGGAAGAACGGCATCGCTTCCCAGACCGGAAGCTGATAGAGCGGGATCGCCAGTGCCACGGCCACGGCACCATAGAGATAGAGCGCATATCCGGTGACTTTCTGCCACTGGGCCCACGCCGAGTGAAGATTGCGGTAAGCCATGGCAACCACGATGCCGGATACAGGCACCGCCATGCGAATGTAAGGCGCAAGCTCGCTGCGGTCGAAGAACACCAGGACTGCCGAGACAGACCAGATGCCCATGACCAGAGCATGCTTGACGAAGCTGCTGCTGCGCCAGCAGAGAGCCAGCAAAACAGGTGTCTCCAGAGCCCACCAGAGCGGCGCGTATTCCATGGAAGCGAAGAATTTCGGCAGCGCCAGCGCATTGAGCGCGGTGAGCATGAAGTAGCTCTCATGCGCCACCCTGTAACTGCGCTTGCTCAAAGCAGACTCAGTCCCGCAAGCAAGCTCGAGCTTCTTGTAGATGGCAGAAAGTCCGGCCAGGTAAAGAACGCCGAAGAGGCTGGCGGCAGCAGGCAGAGTCACGGTGAATCCCGCTAGCGCTAGCGTTTCGCCACTGGCAAGTGCGCTGGAGAGCGCATGAGCGCTGAGCAGCAACGTGTACGGCAGCGCCGCATAGCGCAGGATCTTGTTGCGTCCACCGTGGAGCGTTGCAAACAGAGCCAGGCATAGTTCCAGACCCCAGGCGGGGAAGGGACTGCTCAGAGCCTGCACTCCATTCACATAGAAAGTAGCAAGCGCATAGAAAGCAGCGCTCAGGTAGCCCGTGACGACGAGCAAGTTGCCGGACCAGACGGATTGAGGACAGTTCTCTTTCTTGCTCAGGTGCTCGCCCAGCGCCACAATCAGAGCCGAGAAAAGCAACCCGATGCCGGTGCGTGAGTAAACAGTGAACTGGACGCAGGAGAAGAGCAGGAACGCCATGGACGTGAAGAGCACGCCCACTGTGTTCACCGCTCTTCCTGCGACCTTGTTGATCAGGATTTGCCCATCTGTCGCCTTCGCGACAGCAAATGAGTTAGGCATCCTATCCTCCTTCTGAAAAGGGTTAGGTGCGAAAGGACCATACGAAGGTCTGGAAAACCCGGTCGATAAGCTGAATTTTGCTTCCGTTTGCTGTCCGGACGGGGTTTTCCTGTAAAGCGAAACTGCAAGAGATGACAAGCGAATCTTATAAAGAGCCGCCCTAAAAGAACAAGAAAAGTAGAGAAAGGTTTCAAAGAGAAGATAAGGAATCTATCAGCTTGAGCCGCTAGCTAGCGCTCAGGGACACACTTTCGCTCGAAAATCGAAAGTAATTCTGAATTAGAGCCATGCAAGAAATTGCGCTAAGATAGCGCTAAACAGCGAGATTAGTCATGGCTAAGTATCTAATTACTCTTTTGCTTTTAGCAGTGCTTTGCGCGGGCGGCTTCTTTTTCTGGACCACAACACCGCAATACTCGTTGATGAAATTGGCTGAATCTGTGCGAAATCACGATATTTCCACTTTTCGCAATTATTTTGATCTCGACGGCGTGTCTAATCACGTCATCGAGGATTTGAGCAACGAGCAAATCAGATCGCTTGGAGGCGACAACCTTCTGCAAAAATTGCTCGGACTGGCTGTGACCAGGCTTTTCAAGCCTGAGCTCGCCCAGGTTCTTGCAAAAAACATCAGCGATTATGTCGAAAAAACTGCACAGCCCGAAAACAAAAGCCCGCTTCCGGCAGATCAAAGTCCAGTTGATGACAACAGATCTGCAAGCAACGAAAACGGAACTGAAAGCAACAACTCAGGCTCCAGCCGGATAAGACTTGGAAGGGCTGTGCGCGGTTTTTTCAAAGAAGTGGTCGACGCTATACGCCCCCCATCATTTCGAGAGGTTCTGAGCCAACTGGGGCTGCGCAAGGAAAACTTCCGGGGACTCACGCCATTTCAAATCGACGGCAAGCTCTGCCATGTCGCCATGAAATTTCAGGAGGAAGGCAAAAAGGAGCTTCTTGTCGAAATGGAGATGGAAAATGTCGACAATCACTGGCGAGTTATCCGTTTTTCCAATCTGGACGCTCTTGCAAAGGCTGTTGCCGATATTTAACCGCAAGCAAGAAGGTATAGGGAATAATAATCAGTACTTACCGGCAGACCTCAGCGCTTGACTAGACTCATAGAGTTCTTAATTTATCCGCTCTTTTTTGTGACCGTCGTCTGGGGTCTGGCTTACTGGTATTGGACAACTACGCCGACTTATGCGCTTTCGCAAATAGTCGCTGCGGTCAAAAACAAAGACACCGAATCTTTTGAAAAGTACGTTGATATAGAAAGCATCGCTTACCGTGCTATAGACGACGTTCTACACGGACCGGCAAAAGAATCAGGAATGTTCGGCAATTTCGACAGCATGATTGGTGTCGGCATTATCGGACTTTTTAAACCGGAAATTGCCGAAATCGCCAAAACACAGGTCATAAAATTCATCGAATCCGGTCAACTTGTTAATGCGATAGCAGAGGCTCAGCAGACAGGCAATCAGAGTTCTAAAGGCAGCGAAATAGAAGCGAACAAAAGCAGCAAACATTCAAGCTCGAGCGATCTCAGTCCTGTTTCTCAAGCAGACAACTCGATGGTTTCGCGTTATGCGGGCAAACTCAAGCTGAACACACAGCTCAAAGCCTACGGTCTCTCAAAAGACGGTTTCAAAGGCATCGACTATTTGAAAACAGAAGGAACAAACTCCTTTGTCGGTTTCAAATTTCACAGCGATAAATTCAATCGAGATATCATAGTCGAAATAAAGATGGAAGAAGCCGGAGGATACTGGCGTGTCACAGAGCTTTCCAACTTAAATGACTTGATCAACACTTATCTTGAAACCCGCGACCAGTTAAACAGTCGACTGCAAGAGCCGAAAAGGCAGCTCTTTCTCTTGTCAAAATCAGAGCAACCGCAATTTATTTGATAACCTTTCAAGTGTTTTTCTATTATTAATCCATTTATCAAAAGAAGACAGTCGTCAGCAAGATGAATCCCTGGCAAATAATTGCCACACTTAGAAAGTTCGGCAATTATCTGGCCGGACTTTTTCCATTCCTTGCCCGCCTTGCCGACTTGCTTGTCGCAAAACTATCAAGACTTTTGAAACATCCTGGTCTTACGCCTGCATACAAGCGACTTTCTGAAAACCGACACTTGCAAGCTACGGCTCTATTCTTCGAGCGCTTTTACTGGCGCAATTATGCCAAGGACAGATTGGATCTGAGTCAAACACCCGGTGAAATCAGTCCATTGCTACAAATGCTCTTTCGAATTTGCGTGCTGTTTTGCCTTGCAATTCCGCTCACACAATTCTCGCCGAGTTCGCTGAGCATCGAAACTTTCTCGGGCTTTAAGAGCAGCTGTCCACATTGGGCAGCCTTTCTCTGGACAATTTTCCTGCCATTTGCCTGGGCAGCGATCCTGAGCGGTACAGCCCTCTCCAGCCGTCCTCTATTTTGTATTGCAAGCATTGCCGCATGTTATTTTCTGAGCACTTGCGTACTCAGTTTGCCAAGATCCTTCTCAAACGCTCTTCTGCCGCTTGCGATTTTTTTCAGCATATATTTTTTTGAATATCAAAAGCGTAAAAATTCAGGAGGCTGCAAATTAGGCTTTCTCAGCAGTCTGATCAGCGGCAGCTTTGCCGGCATTCCATTGATTGCATTAACGCCGCTTAGACCGCTCATTTCAGAACAGTTTCATCTGCAAAGCCCTCTGATCAGCCTGGCGGGAGGCCCGGTGCTCGGAATTATCCTCAGTCTTTTTTGCATCAAACTGGCAAGACTGAACACAGGCTTTGAAATCTCACTGAGAAAAGCTTTTGCAGTACTTACTATAGTCCTTCTTTCCTATGTCGGCTCTGCTCTGCTGCGCGGCAATCTAAGCATCACTAGCAGCCTTGCTTTGAGCTCGCTTAATCTCAGTAATAATTATCTCTGGCCTATCTGGTACTT
>JAIEPM010000004.1 GCA_019748395.1 Candidatus Obscuribacterales bacterium | reverse complement strand
GCCAACGAGCCGATGCTGCGCGTGCGCGCGCCGATCATCGAAGGGCACTTGCTTGAAACGCCGCTTTTGACTCTCAGCAATTTCCCGACGCTCTGCGCGACCAAAGCATCACGCGTGGTGGCATCCGCCAACGGGCGACCTTGCTTCGAGCAAGGGCTGCGCCGCGCCCAGGGCATCGACGGCGCCCTCACCGCCAGCTGGGCATCTTTCGTGGGCGGCTTCAAAGGCACGTCCAACCTGGCTGCCATGGAGCTCTACGGCATCCCTTCCGGGGGTACGATGGCACACGCGCTCGTCATGTCTTTCGAGGAAGAACTGGCAGCGTTCGACGCTTACGCAGAAGCACTGCCCAACAACTGCGTTTTCCTGGTCGATACTTACAACAGCATCGAAGGGATTAAGAAAGCGATCAAAGTCGGACACAAACTCCGGGCCCGCGGTTACGAAATGCTCGGTATCCGCCTTGATTCAGGCGACCTGGCTCAGCTTTCGATTCAAGCGCGCCGGATGCTGGATGAGGCAGGCTTCCCGAATGCCAAAATCTTCGTTTCCAACGACCTCGACGAATACATCATCTCGAGCTTGAACACTCAGGGTGCGCGTATCTGCGTTTACGGCGTCGGTACCAAAGTCGTGACCTGCTTCGACCAACCGGCTCTGGGAGCGGTTTACAAGCTCGGCGCCATCCTCGACAAGACAAGCGGTAAGTGGCGCTATCCGATCAAAGTTTCCGAACAGGCTGCAAAGACCTCGACGCCCGGGGTGCAGCAGGTGAAGCGTTTCAGCGACCGGAGCGGCCGATTCCTGGGCGACATGATCTACAATGAGTTGTCGCCGGCAAAACGAGTGCAAGTAATGGTCGACCCCTTCAACGACACCCGCGGAGACCGCTTCCTGGAAGGACGCGACTTCGCCCGTGCTGTCGACATGCTACAGCCGATCTTCCGCCAGGGCGAATGCGTTTACAAGAGCCCGAATATCTTCGAGATCCAGAGCTACGCCCAAAGCCAGCTTCAGGCTCTGCCCGAAGCCGTGCGACGCTTCGAGAACCCCCATGAATATCCGGTGCGCATGGAAAAGGGTCTCTACAACCTGCGCCGCAAACTCATTAAGAAAGCGAGGGCAGCATGAGCAAGCCCCTGGTTTTTGCTACCAAGTCTTACATCAACTGGACTGCAGCGCTGCAAGCCCAGAGCGGGCTGGAAGCCGGCGCTGTCGAGCGCAAGAGCTTTCCGGACGGCGAACATTACCACCGGGTTCTGAGCCCTGTCGATGATCGCGAAGTTCTGATTGTTTCAGGTACGATCTCCGACAGCGAAACGCTCGAGCTTTTCGACCTGGCAAACGCCATCGTCGACGGTGGCGCTTTGCGCTTGAAAGTTTTCCTGCCTTACTTCGGTTACTCGACGATGGAACGCGCAGTCAAAAGCGGCGACGCAGTCAAAGCCAAGTACCGCGCACGCCTGCTTTCCAACGGTATCCCGCGCGCGCCGATGGGCAACCGCTTCTTCATGCTCGACCTGCACGCAGAAGGCATCCCTCAGTATTTCGAGAACGGTGTGCAAACCAAGCACATCTACGCCAAGCAAATCGTGATGCGGGCAGCTCAGAGCCTGGCTCAGCGGCACGGCAGTATCGTTCTGGCCAGCAAAGAACTGGAAGCAGAAGGCACCGCTCCTGGTGGCGGATACGTGCTGGCGTCTACCGATGCCGGACGCATGAAATGGGTGGAATCGCTGGCCAAAGATCTGGGCATTTCACCGGCATTCGCTTACAAAGAGCGAATCGACGGTTCCACCACTGTTTCACTGGGCGTTTCCGGCCCTGTGAAAGGCAAGTTCGTCGTCATTTATGACGACATGATCCGAACCGGCAGCTCGCTCATGAACGCCGCTCGTGCTTACCTGCAAGCAGGAGCAAGCGGCATCGCTGCCATCGCGACCCATGCGCTTTTCCCGGGTGATGCTCTGGCCAAAATCCAGAGCTCCGCCCTTTTCAAAGAGATTGTCGTCACAGACAGTCATCCGCGCTCCCGTGAGCTGGAGAGCGAGTTCCTTAAAGTCGAATCTTGTGTCGAACTCTTCCTGCCGCACACCAACGGCACGGCGGGCTTCGACACTCAAAGCAGGGAGTTTCAACATGCAAAAGCATGACTCTTACGGCTTCGTGCGCGTGGGCGTTTCAGTCCCCCGCATCAAAGTCGCAGACTGCGTTTATAACACGCAGCAAATCATTGAGCAGATGAAAGTCGCCGAGAAATCCGGCGTCGTCGTGCTCGTTTTTCCCGAACTGAGCATCACGGGTTACACGGCTGCCGACCTCTTCCATCAGGAAGAACTCAGGCAGTCTGCTCTCAGCGGTCTTTCAGCAATCGCTGCTGCAAGCAAAACTGATTTCAGCGGACTCGTTTTCGTCGGCTTGCCGCTTGCCGTCGACGACCAGTTGTTCAATTGCGCAGCAGCTGTTCAGGACGGCAAGATTCTGGGCATCGTGCCCAAGTCTTTCATCCCGAACTACAAGGAGTTTTACGAGCTGCGCTGGTTCGCTCCGGCCTCGCAGGCAACAGCCGTTGAAGTCGAGCTCTTCGGACAGAAAGTCCCCTTCGGAACAGATCTTCTGTTCCCGGCAAGCGACATGCCGGGGCTCGTTGTCGGTGCCGAGATCTGCGAAGACCTCTGGGTGCCGATTCCACCAAGCTCTTACCAGGCACTTGCCGGCGCCAACCTGCTCGTCAATCTATCAGCCAGCAATGAGCTGATCGGCAAAGCAGCATATCGCAGGCAGCTGGTCGCCAATCAATCGGCGCGTCTTGTGGCGGCTTATGCTTACGCTTCCTGCGGCACAGGCGAGTCAAGCACCGACGTCGTGTTCAGCGGTCACAGCATGATCGCCGAAAACGGCTCGCTGCTCGTGGAGAACAAACGCTTCGAGCGTCATTCTCTTCTGCAGTTTGCCGACATCGACCTCGACCGGCTCAAAATCGACCGCCTGCGCGCCAACAGTTTCGGCGCAGGCAAGATGGCAGGCAACGAGTTTCGCCGGGTAAGCTTCAAAGTCGGCTCCCGTGCAGCCGCCGAGCAGCTGGCTCGAGAAATCGAAGCGCATCCTTTCGTGCCACGCGGCAAAGAGCGCCTGGCAGAACGCTGCGAAGAAATCTTCAACATCCAGGTTGCAGGTCTTGCCAAACGGCTTGAATTCGTGGACAGCGTTGTGCGCAACAACCGGCTCTCGATCGGCGTTTCAGGCGGACTTGATTCAACTCTGGCGTTGCTTGTTCTTTGCAAAACGCTCGATCTGCTCGGTCTTCCCCGCAAGAAAATCCAGGCTTTCACAATGCCCGGATTCGGAACAACAAGCCGCACCAAAAACAACGCCCACGCGCTCATGAAGCAGCTCGGCGTCGACGCACGCGAAGTGGACATCCGGCCGCTTTGCTTTGCTGAAATGAAAGCAGTACAGCACAAGCCCTTCGGCATCGACATCCAGAACATGAGTCTGGAAGAATTCTGTGCCAAACTGAGCGAGCTTCCCAGCGGAAGTCAGGATCTGGTTTTCGAGAACACTCAGGCCAGACAGCGCACTTCCATTTTGATGAACTCCGGTTTCGTGATCGGCACCGGTGACGTTTCCGAGCTGGTGCTCGGTTGGTGTACTTATAACGCCGACCACATGAGCATGTACAACCCCAACGTCAGCATTCCCAAAACGCTGGTCAAGTTCCTCGTGGACTGGGCTGCGGACCATCAGTTTGACGGCGAAACCCGAGTCACTCTCAAGGACGTGGTCGGCACCGAAATCTCGCCGGAACTTTTGCCGCCCGGAAAAGACGGCAAAATCGCCCAGAAAACGGAGAGCGCCGTCGGTCCTTACGAGCTCACCGACTTCTTCCTGTACCATCTGCTGCGCTTCGGCATGTCGCCGCCGAAAATCTTCTACCTGGCTTGCCAGGCGAAGTTCAACAAAGATTACAGCAAGCAGGAGCTCCGCTCCTGGCTGAAGCTTTTCTTCAAGCGCTTCTTCTCAAGCCAGTTCAAACGCTCTGCCCTGCCTGACGGACCAAAAGTCGGCTCGGTCAGCGTATCTCCACGCGGAGACTGGCGCATGCCCACAGACGCACAGGGCGCCGTCTGGCTTGCCTGGTTGGAAGAGCAGGAAAAGCTCAATCCGCCGGTCAAACGCGCGCTCGGTCTGGTCGACCCGCTGAACGGCTTCGCCTCAGCCACGCACAATGACGGCAAAGGACACAGCGCCGAGTTGCCGGTTCCGGGCGGCGAAGAAATCGGAGCGCCCATCGGCATCCTGCAGGAAAAGGGAGGCTACGCCTACTGCTTTGCCGGAGTCGACAGGCATCCAAAAGACATGTTCAACTTCGCAAGCCAGTGTCCCGACAAAAAGCCTTATGTAGATAAGGTGCCGGATCGTGACGGTCAACTGGCTGTCGTTTATCCGGACCACTGCCAGGAAGGCAGCTGGAGCGCCGATTACCTGCCGGGCGTGCGTGTCGACCTGATTAACGACACTTTCCCGAAAGGCACAAGCAGGGACAAAGACAGCCATTCAGCTTGCGGCAACGCCGAGCTGATACCTCGCTTGAAAGCGCTCGGAATTACGGACATCGACCTCGTTGGTCTGGTTTTCCGTATCTGCGTGGGCTACACAGCACTGGATCTTGTGAAAGCAGGCTTCCGCGTGCGAGTAATCACTGATTGCACCCGCGACCTCGAGATTCCTGAATTCGCGCATATCATCGATGAGATGAAAAAGCTCGGAGTCGAGATGATCACTAGCGAGCAAGTGCTTGCAACAGTGAAGTCCTGAGCGCAGAGCAGCCGTTCCAGTTGAGCAATGCAAGCCGAAGCGCTAGCGCGGCCTGCATTGTCTCTAAACTTAGAGCAATCTAAGTTCCTTGCATAGCTTCGCAAAGCAGTCAGTAAGCGCTGCCATGGTAAATACACCATGAAAGTGCATCACGGGAATCCAGACAGAAATCCCAAGATTCTTCTCACACACAGTTCTACAGACGAGGCAGTCGAATTTCACTTCGGCGGCCTCGTTCTTGTAGGGTCAGATTATCTCCGTTCTCCAATTTTCGTCTGAGGTCTTCCAGGTCACATCAACACAAATGACCGCCCAACAAAGTTTCTAACTTGCCTTGTCGGCGAGCCAGAGCTTTGTGACCTCAGAACTTACACTACGAGCGCTGTTGCTCGCGGTGGAGGAGTCGGACGTGCCGTCTACTTCGGACGGTGCCAACGGGGCCTAGAAAACCCCACTTTCCACAAAGGAAGCCGAGTCTATGTCGAACAACAACACCACCAGCCGCAACAACAACACCACCACCAAGGGCAACAAGGGCATGAAGAAGTCCATCAAGGACAACAACGCGGTCGTCACGGACGGCAGCATCATCAACGGCGCCAAGGTCACCGAGAAGCGCCAGCAGGCGGTCGTTCTCGAGTACAGCGTCAACGGCAACACCTGCAACGGCGTCATGCACGTCAGCCAGTTCCCCTCCACCGACCGCGTCAAGCGCGACGAGCTCTTCGCGGCCGCCAACGTCGGCGACGTCTTCGACAACCTGAAGGCGAACGTGGAAGGTCCCGATGAGAAGCAGGGCCGCCGCTTCACCACCGTGCGCCTCTCGGGCCGCGCCATCGCCGAGCAGACCGCCGAGCAGCAGCGGCAGGCCGCCAAGGAAGCCCGCCAGAACCGCGAAACGGCGCTCGCCAACGCCATCGCCTCCGTGGACGGCAAGGTCGTGAAGGCGACGATCAAGGACCTCGCGCTCGCCAAGGACAAGGAGACCGGCAAGGAGACCGACCACTGCTACGGCGCCTTCCTGAAGACCGTGGTCGGCGACGTCGAAGTGAGCGGGCTCCTGCACACCAGCCGCATGACCGGGCGCGACCGCGTGCAGCAGCTGATCGACCTGCACGGCGCGGGCCAGCCGTTCGACGCCTTGGTCACGGTCACCGAGAAGGGCGTCGCCTTCTCGCTGGACGGCGTCAAGGAAGCCAAGGAACAGGAAGCCACGGCGAAGCGTGAGCAGGCCAAGGCCAGCGAGCGCGACTCCTTCCTGAGCCTCGTGCGCGACGCCATCGCCGGCGGCACGAACGAGAAGATGCCCATCCAAGCCAAGGTGACCGCCAACCGGCTGGCGACGGGCGGGGGCATCAGCGCCGAGGGCTGCGGCTGCCGCTTCGAAGTCAGCTCGGCGGACCTCGACATTCCCGCCGAGAACATGAAGGGCGTCGGCCACACCGTCAAGCTCGTGCCGGTGTCGGTGAACGAGGACGGCGTCATCACCGGCAAGCGCTACAAGAAGTAAGTAGCCGGGCGTGGGGACCTGGAATCTAGCAATAGGTTCTGAGTCCCCTTTGTTGGGAGCTGGAAAAACGGTATCAAACCCGTTTCTCCGGCTCCCTTCGCCTTTTCCGGATTGCTACTAGCACATACAGTATTCTTCCTTCGAAAGGAGAAAGCTGCATTATGAATGCAGCTTTCCCCGGGCTCCACTTAGATCCCGATCAAGTAATACGTCGCGAAGCTGTAGTCCTCGGCCTCGATGATTTCTGTGAAAAGCCCTTTCAGGCGAGTACCGTCATCTGCATGCCAGCTTAAGGCGTAGCGATTCCCGACCCTGTCGCGAGTGAAGCTGCGACCATCAGGAAGCTCCACCCGCACGAGCAGATGAAGTGGACGATCATCGATGCTGTTGTCGCCCAGAGACGGAATGACCGCAAAGATTTCCCTGGCGATGACGCTGTCGCCATCCTTGATGAGGTCAGTGGTCTCATCGACTAATTCGAGCTGCCAGCGGCTGCCCAGAACGCGCGTGTAAGAAATTTTGTTTCTCGTGGGAGTCTCCCGAGCCCTCAGGCTCAAATACGAGAGCGAGCGGCAACGGGCCGCTCTTCGTGCAGGCGCAACATGCGCTTGTTACATGAATTTTTCCTTGTTCTGATTTTCACGCACGAAAACGCAGATAGCCGCTGACAGCAAGAATTCCTTCTCAGTGCAAGATCGGAATGAGCGAGATAGCTCCAGCCACCACAACTGCGAGCAGAAACCCGATTCCGACAAGAGCCAGAATGTAAGGCCCATTGTGCGAGGACCGCAGGCAGGCTT
>JAIEPM010000321.1 GCA_019748395.1 Candidatus Obscuribacterales bacterium | reverse complement strand
ACTCGGCAGCAGCCAGCCCCTGCGCTTTACCTGCAAAAGGCGAACTTTCGCTTATATTCAGTAAACCGCAACTGACAAGATTGAAAAGCAAAGGCACCCATTCTACTTTCACCATCGGCTTGCGCCCGAGCACATCCTGCCAGCGCGAGCGCCCATCACACAGCTCGTAGAGCATCATCTGAGCATTTAGATCCAGCGGAGCGCCGCGCGACACGCGCGTTTTGAATTCATCAGGACTTATTCTTGCTTCCTTGCGAATCAAATAAGAATCAGGCGAGAGTCCCTGCTTAGCCAGAAATTTTTGCTGGTCTAAAAGCGTCACGCCTTCCATAATCATGCTTTCAACACGACGCTTGACCGTGTGTTCCGGGCTGGATTCTTCAGGAAAGAAGCGAAACTCGCCCTGCTCCCAGGTCATGATTTCAATCACGGCGTTATCGCCGCTGCTTTCCAGATTCGTCGCGTGCACAGGCTGCCCGTCAAGAAAAAAGATTTGCGAGCTCGAGCCCTGATCGAAAAGGTAGAGGCGACCTGACATTTTAGACATCTGAATGGACTGAATCAGGTTGGCCATTTGCATGTTCTCAAGTCGACCCTGCAAAGTGGCCTTGGTCGAATCTGGAGGAGGAGCAAGACTTGCAGCAGCTGCCTGTATGCTGCTGTTTTCGGCAGGCTTGGAAATTGCACTGATCATTTCATCAGGAACGGCCTGAAAAATCAGACTATGAATCAGGGCAACGTCACGGCAGGGATGCCGCCAGATTGGTTCACCAAGCGGCTCATCACCCTCAAACATTTGCCAGACTGCATCGTTGCCGGGTTGCAGTGTCAAAATGTAAGAGCCCTGACCTTCCATGCCCCAGGGCAATTCGATAACCAGATTTTTCTTAGCCGCCTCTTGGAATGCAAACTCCAGGTCCTTCAATGTAGGCATAGTCTGCTGCTTCGGCATTCTGTAAGACGAAGGCTGCTGTGGCTGCTGATTTTGAGGAAACTTAGGCCGGAACATTTGCGCTCATCACTTCGCCCAGACGGCTGACGGCAGTCAGCTCAAGACACGACACCACCAGCTACACTGTGCCACGCCACGCGACAGACTAAGCTAAGGGACGCTCAAAGCCGAGAAAGAGCTTAAGCAGCGCACCCCAAAATCTACGCCAATCCAAGCTTTCCAGCCACAGCAAAAGACGTCTGATAAGCAACAGAAAAAAGATTTTGCTTTATCAGCAGCAAATCAGGCGGCAAACGCATTCGAGCTGTCGGCATTCCAGAGCCAATCTAAAAGCGGAGCCCCAAAAGAGGCTCCGCTTTCAACTTAGCTTAACGCACTTTTCAAGTGCCTCAGCGCTGCTCTTCTTACGGGTAGAGACCGCGCAGTTTCTTGGCTTCCGCAAGTCTGCCGATGCCGATGCGAAGAGCCGACATGCGTGGACGCAAACCGGTTTTCCTGGTCATATCGAAAACCTGATCGCAGGCTCTGCCCATGATCTGCTCCAGTTTCTGGTTGACTTCATCTTCCGACCAGAAAAGATGCATCAAACCTTGAACCCACTCAAAGTAGCTGACCGTCACACCACCGGCATTCGCCAGGATATCCGGCACTACGAGAATGTCATGTTCGTGCAAATACAGATCGGCTTCCGGACTAGTGGGTCCGTTGGCGCCTTCCACCACAATTTTGCACTTCAACTTGGAAGCGTTGGCGGATGTAATCTGGTTGCCGAGAGCAGCCGGAATAAGCACATCGCAGGGCAATTCGAGCAACTCATGATTGCTCAGGTCTTCCGAATTCGCAAAGCCGGAAACCTTGCCCATTTCGCTCAGGTAAGCCTGCAAACGCGGAATGTCGAGACCGTCTTTATTGTAAACACCGCCATAAACGTCGGAAACAGCGATAATTTTGTATCCGGATTCATGCAGCAATCGAGCCGCAATTGAACCGACGTTGCCGAAGCCCTGAACGACAACCGAAGGGCTCTTGCTTTTCAGACCGACGAAATCGACTGCCCGTTTGACGCAGTAAGCAACACCACGCCCGGTCGCCTCATGACGACCCAGCGAACCGCCGATTGAAATAGGCTTACCTGTAACCACCGAAGGCACAGAGTGACCGACGTTGATACTGTAAGTGTCCATGATCCAGGCCATGGTCTGCTCATTGGTGTACATATCCGGCGCCGGAATATCCTTGTCCGGTCCGATGATATTGATGATTTCAGATGTATAGCGGCGGGTCATGCGCTCTTTTTCGGCTGCCGAAAGATGCCAGGGCATGCAGCGTATGCCGCCTTTGGCGCCGCCGTATGGCAGGCCCATGAGTGCGCATTTCCAGGTCATCAGTGTTGCCAGAGCTGAAACTTCGCCCAGGTTGACTTCCGGATGGAAACGGATACCACCCTTGGCCGGTCCGAGAGTGACGTCGTGGTGAACTCTGTAGCCGGTGAAAGTCTTTATGCTGCCGTCGTCCATACGGACCGGCACAGTGACTATCAGCGAGCGTTTCGGGTAACGCAGACGTTCATGTAATTCCGGGTCCAGCCCCATCTCCAGTGCGATTTCGTCTAATTGACGCTGCACCTGGAGGAAATGCTCAGTTTCACACTCCATTGTGGGGCGCTCGACTGGGATTGCTACCGTCATCTCATCCTCCTAGCCTGGACCGTATTCAGGTCATGAACAGACTAAAAATTAGTAATACGTATAGCTAAGGTATGTTACACGAGATATCTCCATGTTTTCTTGATTCCGAGCAATTCGAGCTGTTTAAGTTTTTCTGAGCCACCACATTCAGTGATTTTAATCATGCAAACCGCTATGATTGATGCCTCTCGGGAAAAAGGCAAAGTGTGCAAGAACGCGGCATTTCGCGATTTTGCCGGAGCCTGGAAAAATAAGCAGCCGAGATGAACAGACTGCCTGCACAAGGAAGCAAAAGAACAGTGCCGTCCATCAAACTCAAAAACCTGCTTTCACAAGTGAAAATTACGGATTTGTTCCTGGTTTTCATTCCAGTCGCTTTCTATGCAGCAAGCAAACATATGCATATTCTGGGTTTTTTCGGATCTTGCCTGGCGATCATCCCTCTTGCCGGACTCATGGGCAGAGCCACGGAATATCTCTCGGATCGGCTCGGTACCGCCCCTGGTGCGCTGCTCAATGCCACGTTCGGGAATGCTTGCGAATTTATCATAGCCTTAGCAGCGCTGCGCGCCGGTTACGTAGATGTTGTCAAAGCTTCCATAACCGGCTCGATTATCGGAAACATTTTGCTGGTGCTGGGAGCGAGCATGCTTGCCGGTGGTATCAAGTTCCAGACACAGCTTTTCAACCGGGTAGCAGCAAGCACTTCCGCAACCTTATTGGCTCTGGCTGCGATAAGCCTGATGGTCCCATCCATCTTCCACCACTTTTCAAAGTCACTTGCCAATGAAGACGATCTGGCGCTCGGAATTTCAGTCATTCTTTTTTTGATTTACATTTTGAGCCTTTTTTTCAATCTGAAAACTCACAAACATCTCTACAACCGCGAAGTTGACGAAGTCGCAGAAGAAGCAATCGGCGTTCATGGCTGGGGTCCCATTACCAGCACCGTGGTTTTACTGGTATGCACAGTGATGGTTGCCGTGCTCAGCGAAATCCTGGTTCACGGCGTTGAGAACGTCGCAAGTGAATTGCATATCAACAAAATCTTCATCGGAGTAATTCTGGTAGCGATCATCGGTAACGCCGCCGAACACAGCACGGCCGTCTATATGGCAGTA
This sequence comes from Candidatus Obscuribacterales bacterium, assembly GCA_019748395.1. Taxonomy (GTDB): domain Bacteria; phylum Cyanobacteriota; class Vampirovibrionia; order Obscuribacterales; family Obscuribacteraceae; genus JAIEPM01. The sequence goes on along the minus strand of JAIEPM010000321.1, from coordinate 3,363 downwards.
AAAAACAAGATGGATCTCTCGCTCAGCATAGCGCTTGGGTCAGGCGCCCAGATTGCTTTATTAGTGGCGCCTTTGCTCGTTTTCATCAGCAATTTTATTGGTAAACCAATGAATTTATACTTCTCTGAATTCGAGGTAATGGCTATAGCACTTTCCGTTATCATCCTGCAATATGTCACCAACGACGGTGAATGCAACTGGATGGAAGGAGCGCAACTTCTAGCTGTATATGCCATTCTTGGCATCACTTTCTTTTTTGTTTAGAGCAAAGAGACGATAACGCATGAGCGAACTGGCTGAAACGGAAGCAATCGATCCGGTTTGCAAAATGCGAGTCAAGAAAGCAAGTGCCGCCGCGAAATGGACTTTCGAGCAGCAAGACTATTTTTTCTGCAACCCCGGCTGTAAAACGAAATTCGAGAAAGCTCCCCATAATTATCTTGCACAGGAGACAAAAGCTAAACAGCCGCATTTTGACCATAAAACATTTTATTTGCCGGACTCGGCTCTGGAATATGTCTGTCCCATGCATCCGGAGCAAAGAAGCAAAACTCCAAGTTCCTGCGCCATATGCGGAATGGATCTGGAAGCCTCACTTGCGGCTGACAACAGCGACAAAAGCAAAGAAGAAATCGATTTTCAGCGGCGCTTCCTGATCGCAACAGTATTCACAGCCCTCTTGCTGGCGATTGCCATGCCGTCAATGCTGGGGCTGGGACTGAAGATAATACCGGAAGATTTTCTGCCCTACGCCGAGCTCATTCTCGCCATACCGGTAGTTCTATGGTGCGGAGCGCCCATATACAGCAGAGCTTATGAATCAGCAAAGCAAAAGCATACAAATATGTTCAGCCTGATCAGCATCGGTGTCTGGATCAGCTTCTTGAGCAGCCTGGCTTATATCTTCAATCCACAAAGAGCCGGACACATGCATGAAGGGCTCTATTTTGAAAGCGCAGCCACGACAGTAACACTAGTACTTCTCGGTCAAATTCTTGAATTGAAAGCGCGCAAAAAATCAAGCCAATCGCTGCAGCAGCTCTTTTCCCTGGCGCCGCGCCAGGCACGCCGATTATCAGCCGACAACAATAGCGAAGAAATTACAGTCGACATGATTCAAAAGAACGATCGCCTGCAAATCATCGCGGGCGATCAAATTCCGGCAGACGGCCTGGTGATAACAGGCAAAAGCAATGTCGACGAATCTCTCATTTCAGGAAACAACCTGCCGGTGCTGAAACAGAGCGGTGATAGAGTTTTCGCGGGCAGCTTGAACCTTGACGGCACTTTGCTGATCAAGTCGGAATCTGCGGGGGCTGCAACTGTTTTTGCCCAGATAATAGCAATGCTGCTTTCAGCCCAGAGAAGTCGCTCCAACTTGCAAACACTGGCAGATCGCATAAGCTCGGTATTTATACCACTGGTGTTTTTGATTGCCGGGTTGACTTTCACGCTCTGGTTAAACTCGGGCAGTCTCGAGGCCTGGCACCATGCAATTCAGAACACAGTAGCCGTGCTTGTGATTGCCTGCCCTTGCGCTCTTGGTTTGGCCACACCGATTGCCGTCTCAACCGCAGTATCGAGAGCCGCAAAACTCGGCATCATGGTCAAAGATGCAGGCGCCCTGGAAGCCCTTGCCGAAGTGCAAGACTTCCTGATCGACAAAACCGGCACTCTCAGTGAAGGCCGCTTTCGCTTGCTCTGGCATAAAAGTAAAAACGAGGACACGACGGAATCCCTGCGACTGGCAGCATCCCTTGAAAAAGAAAGTAAGCATCCACTGGCATTTGCGATTTGCGCAGCCGCTAAAGAGCTCAATTTAGAAATTGCAGCTGCAAGCGATTTGAAAACGATTCCCGGCTCAGGTCTGAGCGGCTCGGCAGAAGGAAAGCAACTGGCTCTCGGCAATGCCAGATTTATGAAGGAGCTGGGCATAAGCCCGGGCGAAATTGATGATCTCACAAGCGGCGCTCCCGAGCAGGGCAGCTTTGTTTATTTAGCAGTAGACCAAAAGCTGGACAGCCTTTTCTGTTTTGAGGACTCACTGAGAGCCGGAGCCGCCCAGTTTATTTCGGAGCTCAGAGCACTTTCATTGAAGCCCTGGATCTTGAGCGGCGACAGCAAATCCAGCATATTGAGCACCGGCAAGGCTCTCTCGATACCCTCCGAAAACTTGCTGGCAGAATTGCTCCCTCAAAACAAAGTAGAGCAGATCAAAAAATTACAAGAGCAAAAACATCTTGTTGCCATGCTGGGCGACGGCGTAAATGACGTAGCGGCCCTGGCTACTGCCGACGCAGGCTTAGCCATGGCTTCCGGTTCGGATATCGCCATCTCCAGCGCGCCGGTAACAATCAGCAACCCCGATTTGAGCACGGTTACAGCAAGCGTCAAGCTAGCTAGATTTATGAAAAAAACAATGAAAGAAAATCTCTTCCTGGCATTTGCCTACAATGTGGTGGCACTCAGCTTTGCCAGCGGCGCTTTTTACCCAAGCCTGGGAATAGAGCTCAATCCGAGCATGGCTGCTGCGGCAATGAGCCTGAGCTCGCTTTCCGTAATCTTCAACTCGCTAAGAATTAACAGCGCAAAATTCTAAAATCATCACTTTGAGAGTTGCACACTTTTCTTTTCTTGCAAAAGATTGCGATACTCACGTTCAATTTGCTGATACTCACGCAAAAGCATAATGCCTTGAGTTCTCTCAAATTGTTCAAAATCGGCTTTCTGCAAGAGTTTATTTTCAAGCGTATGACGTTCTTTCAAAGCCTCAGCCAGAGCCGCTTCTTCTGCAGCCAATTTAGATTCAACTTTTGCAGCTTTGGTCTGCTCTTCTTGATACCCGCGTGCTACTTTGAGCATATCTTGATTTTGCCATTGCATTTGCAAGCAAACATGGGGAGGACGCAAGCCCGGAATGTGATATTTTCGAGCATGGTCTGCATATTCCTTGCAGCTTGTCTGTAAATCACCGGCGTTCTCTTGCAGCCGCGCAGCCTGCTTTTCATACTCCTGCAAATGCGCAGCATAGAGCCGAGAGTGCTCCTGAAATTCGGCCAAATGAGCTTTGTACTGCTTGCCGTAATCTCCAATGGAAAGCACAGCATCCTGTTTTTGTATCCTCGCGTTCAACTTTGCAGAAACAGCCTTTAGCTTAAAAGCCTGCTTCTCAAGCTTCTGCGCCTCCGCCTGCTGAGCCAAAACATAAGCATGAAACTCAGCGGCGTCCGCTTTGAATTCCTTTGCCTTTTCTATAAATGATTCTGCCTCTCTCAAACGCTCCGGCTCAACCATCTGTTGAGATTGAGCAAAGAGCGGATTGCACAAAAATATTGTCAGCCCGAGCAGCGCGAGAGCCGCATG
>JAIEPM010000654.1 GCA_019748395.1 Candidatus Obscuribacterales bacterium | reverse complement strand
AAAGCCCACCGGTTGCAAAGATGGCGGAAAGAATCAGGTATATAGTTAAACGAAGGCTCTCCTTGTCAAGCACCTCTTCGAGGAACTTGACTCGATTGGAGTCCCCTCTGCTTCTCTTTTCTTGGATCCTATCCCCGATCCGGCCGACAGACCGCAAGAATGACCAGGCGCCGCCCAGCAAGCACGAAACTAATGCAAACACAGCAAGATCGCAAAAATAAGTGAACGTTTGTAGATGTTGCTCCTTCCAGACTCCAACTGACCCAACAATACAATATGACCCAAGTATGGGCGGCATAAACAAGTTCAAACTATAGGGCATAAAGGAACCATGAGCTTGCGCATTAATCAAAGGTATGCAGAAAATTACAGCTATTAGAAAAATGACAGCAGCGCTAAGAAAACTACCTCCGCGGATCAGCACCATTAGCAGTGGCACCGTTATTGGAAATAGAAATAGCCCTATGTAGCAAGCTCCTTTAGCAAGCACATCAAGAATGGGCAAATTGCAAAACGACAAGACACTGGCAGTTAGCAAGTTCACGAACTGGAAATAGGTCGTTTTGTCTGCAGTGGAAGCGTTGATCAGCCAGCATTGTAAAAGATAATAGACAACGATAGGAATGAGCACCGAAGCCAGCAAAACAAGCTTTTGACGGCGCCCCTTCAGCAACAAGATACCCATTATAAGAGTTGCGGGCAAAAAAATGATAGAAGACTGCCGCACCGACATTGCCAACGTCCAAATAATATCAGCAAGGATAAAACTCGGAAGTTCCCTATTTTTGACAGCCCTCACAGAAAAGAAGAATGCCCAGTTTGAAAACGACAAGGCCGGCACATCGCTCATAAACGACAGGCTGAGGTTTATCATGAATGGATTAAAGGCATAGACAGATGTAAGAAAGGCAGCGGTCCATGGTTTTATGGTCATCTCTCTGAGCACAGAATAGAGACCTAGAATACCTGCACAGTGGAAAACAACTGTCAGCCAACGCAGCACCTCAAACGAAAAGCCGACAAAACCGCAAAGAAAAGCCCCAGAATAGATCGGAACAAAATCAAAAGCATTGCTTCCCGGAATGCTGAAGCGGCCGGAAACTACAAGGCTTTTTACAGCGGCTGCATAGAGCCAATCATCATTTGTTGGGAAATTGCCGGATGGACCAATTACACAGGTTATGAACACAGAGCATAATACTAGTAGAAGCATCAGCCTTAGGTCGGAACCCAAAATCCGGGAATCCTCCTTTAGAAAAATATTTTGTGAATTTAAAAACGCAGACAGCAATCAAACCCCTTAATATCAGATAAGATCAGTGATAATAGCCCCTTCGACCGAAATTCGTCCATGCTTTTTTCTTCACCAACAGCAATGACATAAATCAAACTAGCTTGTACTAAAGAGTGACCTTCAAACAGATTCAAGAATGGAAAAAAATCGGTGTTATCCTAACACCGGACAGAAGCACGGAAGGATACAGTCATACAGCAGTGCCCTTCGGTGAGCATATAAACGACGATCTGTTTCGACTGTATTATTCATCACGCGACCACAATAACAAATCGTTTATCCGCTCCGTGGTGATAAATCTATCTAATTTCTCAATATTGGAGCGTTCAAAAGAGAACGTATTGTTTGCCTCCGAGGACGGCTATTTTGACGACGCAGGCTGCATGGGAGTGAGTTTATTAAGAGTCGGCTCCGACGACTATCTTTATTACATCGGCTGGAACAGGTCGGTTACAGTTCCATTTCGAAACGCACTCGGAGTAGCAGTCCGAAAGAATGGACAAACTAGTTTTGAGAGGCTTTTCAGGGGACCAATTCTGGATCGATCACCATTTGATCCAGCATTTGTTGCGTCCTGTTGTGTGCTTCCGCACGAGAAACAGTTTCTGATGTATTACCTCTCTTGTGACGGGTGGTTCAAGAAAAATGGCAAACTTGACCACCGCTACAACATAAAGATTGCAACTTCAACGGATGCTATCAATTGGCAGCGACAAGGTAAAATTGCTATCGACTACCGTGACGAGAGTGAGTACGCAGTCTCTGTTCCTCGAATAATTCGTAACGAAAAGAACTGGCAAATGTGGTTTAGTTGCAGAGGCAATAGTTACCAAATCGGCTATGCAGAATCCAAAGATGGTCTAAATTGGACAAGAAAAGACGAACAGCTTACTCGATTTAACCAGATACGCCTTGACTTTGAAACAGAAATGCTGTGTTATCCCTTCGTGATTAGACACCGAGACCGGTTAATCATGCTTTACAATGGAAACAACTATGGGGCAACAGGAATAGCGGCAGCGATTCTAAGCTCTGATTGACCAAATCGCACGCAAATCCAAGAGCCTAACCCTTATCAAATTTTTGAAAACTCATACAGCATTCGTTTGCCGCAGACTATAATGACAAGTCGAAGTTCTACAGTCATTAATCCAGAAAAAAATGAAGAAGCTCTCAATAATTACAGCCCTTTACGCGTCAGGTCCCTATATCAAGGATTTTTGCAAAGGGATGGAAGACGCCATCTCGCAAATCGATGAAATCGGGGACCAATTTGAAATCATTCTGGTAAACGACTGTTCTCCGGATGATAGTCTTGAGATAGCCCGAGAAATCTGCTCTCGAAACTGTAGAATCCGAATCATTGATCTTTCCCGAAACTTCGGTCAACACAAAGCTTTGCTTACAGGCCTCAGATACGCGCAAGGCGATTTCATCTTCATGATCGACAGTGATTTGGAAGAAGATCCTGCTTATTTAAAAACTTTTTGGAAAGAACTACATAAAGAAAAAAGCTTAGATTTTGTCTGCGGAGTTCAGGTAACGCGCAAAGGTGATTGGCTCGAACGGTACTCCGGTAGCTGTTTTTTTAACTTCTTCAACTTCTTTGCCGAATCGAAAATAGTTCCAAATCAATTGACGGCGCGCTTAATGACCCGGCGATATGCTGACGCATTACTCCAGTTCAGGGAGTCCGAAGTCTTGTTGGTTAGCATCTGTAATCTAGCCGGATACAACCAGAAATTCATTCCGTTGAACAAAAAAAACAAAGGAAGTTCGGGTTATAACTTCTTCAAACGTCTAAAAACAGCCATCGACTTGATTACCTCTTTCAGCTCTCGCCCAGCTGAGTTTGTTTTTTACTTAGGCCTGCTAATATTCATTGTCTCCATAGCCATGATGTGTTATGCATTTTATCCAATGTTGACTCTTGGGCACGCATTACATGGGTGGACATCACTTGCGAGCTCACTTTGGTTTCTTGGTGGCTTGATCATTTTGTGCCAGGGAATCATTGGACTATACATCGCGAGAATCTATGAGCAAGTCAAAAATCGCCCATTCAGCATTGTGAAATGGGACTCAGCTCTCGAAAATACAGATTTCACTCCTCCAAGCCCGCCCGGTTATAGGAATCTAACAGTAGCCTGCGCTTCGACTCTCAGCCAAAAGGAAATCAATGTCCAAAGCTCCACAGTCAATATCGCTAACTCTTCGTCATCCCAAAACCACAATTCAATGATTACCAAACACAGCCTCGCAGCTTGCGAATGCACTTAACGCAACTCCGCCGCAAGCTCCTGCTATTAACGAAAGCACAAGCAATCAGGCACCGCAGACAGCGCCGCCCATTCAACAGGGTACAACTCCGGCCGGAGCAGTTTACTGAAGTCGGCTTTCAATTTGCTCAAAATCGGCAGTGACAGCTTCAAGCAAGGAGCCTTTAACCTTGAGATGCAGCCTGTCTAGAATTTTTCTTTGTTCTTCAAGACTGAATTTTACGTCGTAAGCCCGTCGAATAATTTCAGCTTTTTTCTCAGTGCTTAAGATCTCGGAAGCATCAGCTTTTGGAGCAAAAGTATCACGATTGGCAGGCGGAGCATTTTTATCCTCGAGCTTGCGTAGTCGGTCTTCCAAAGCCGCTACCTTTGCGGATTCTGCAAAAAGTCCGACAGTTCTCAACACGTAATAAAAAGAAATCATCGAATTTATCGAACGCGACGAAGCCCCGGCAAGCTGATGATAATCATACGCCTGATTATTAAGATCTGCTGAATTGAGCTTCTTTGAAGTCGTATCAGAAGCCTCAGCATAAGCCTCTAAAACTGAATCCCAGAGCGCAGGCGAACGATCTTGCAATTCAGCTTTCAGAGACTGAAACAAATTATCGGCATCATTTTTCCGGCCGCTTTTGAGATAGATTTCTGCCAGCGTTGATATATAGTCACCCGGATAAGGCCCCTTGAAACCTGTTTTTCTGTCCTGCTCAAGAAGATTCAAACTGATTTTTTCAGCTTCGACATTTTTCTGCTCTTTCAAATAAGCTTTCGAAAGAAGAGCTTCAGCTCTTCTTTCAATATCAGGATTTAAGCTTCCTGAAATCAGAATCGTTTTTTTCAGAAGCTCAATAGCTTGCAAATTGCGTTTCGCCTCAATTTTCAATTTAGCATCCGCCAAAAGCAATTCTGCAATTAGAGGGTCTTCTGCCAACCCGAGTCTAAGCGACTCACGGTAGGATTCATTGGCAAGAGATTCAAATGCGGCCAAACTATCCATGGTCACGACTGAGTAAATAGTTAACTCCTGCAAAGCACGTAGATAGTCTCTAGCCGATATATGCTCGCTAGATTTTTCCAGTTCTAAATAGAGAGCTTTAGATTTTTGATTTTGAGCAAGAGCCTCAGAGACCGCAGCCAAGTAAGCAAGATCTTCAAATTGTTCCTTGCCCGCATTTTCGGAAAGAGACTGCTTATGAAAGCTTAAAGCCAGCTCCAGCTCTGCAAGAGCTTTCGAATTCTCGTCCTGCCATTTTAAAGCAAGTGCCTTCTTAATGTGAAACTTGACCTTAGCCATTGCCGAGTCGCCGGGATTTTCGTGCATTTCAGACGGATTCAAAGTTTCAACAACAGCGCCCCGAAGAGCCGAAATTCGGTCGCCGGCTTTCGGCTCGCGAGCCCAAAGCCGGTTCTGCGCTAAAGGCAAGAGTGCGCTGAGAAAAATCAGCAGCAAAGCCGCAAAGCATCCTTTTAGGTTCATATTGCTTCTACCTCGGTCCACTCTGTCAATACTAAGTGAAACATGGCGCCAAGAGCGGCAAAGTAAACAGTTAGTCAATCGATCTTGTCAATGTGGTAAATTGCCAATAGAGCGCTGCCAAAAGACGGTCAAAAGCAGCCTCAGGAAAGGTTGAAAAAGCAAATTGCCGGAAAGTAAAAATACGGCTGCAGTTTTTCCTCGGGCCCTCTATCCGCTGCTTGTGCTAGCGGCTGGACTCATTGCTTACATTCCCTATCTGGGAAGTTACGGACTGCTCGACCCAACAGATAGCTTCTTTCTGGAATCAGGGCGAGAAATTCTTGAAACCAATCAATTTCTCCTCCCTGTAAATAACTACCAGCCCTGGCTCGACAAACCAATCTTATTTTTCTGGATGGTTGCATACGCATATAAATTCTTCGGCATCCATCCATTCATAGGCCGCTTGCCTGCCGCACTGTCGGCGGTGGCAGCCGGATTGATAATTTACGCAGGCTGCAGACCTATGCTGAACCGCCGATATGCTGCAGTTGCCGCCCTGATTTTTTTGTGCAGCCCTTTAGTTTCGATAGTCGGGCATGTGTGCCTGACCGACATGACTCTTTGCGCCCTAATCACCGGAAGCATTTTGTTTCTTTTCAAAGCGCTGGAAAGCAGAAAGAATAGCGAGCTCTTAATCGGCTACTTCTTCCTCTCTCTGGCAATGTTATGCAAAGGTCCTGTTTGCCTGATAATTTGCGGCATCTCCCTGCTTCCGTACATTGTTTCGGTCAGCAAAAGCCGCAATGATTTTTTCTCAATGCTGATGCGCCTTAAACCGCTTCTGGGAATTGCCATTCTGCTCTTGCTGAACTTGCCCTGGTACATCGCAGCAAGCCTGGCTACCAACGGTAAATTCCTGGAAACATTCTTCATAACACAAAACTTCGGACGTCTTGTCGGAACAGTAAATCACCAGGGTCCTTTCTATTTTTATGTGCCTGTGTTTTTTGGCGGCTTTCTGCCCTGGTGTATTTTTTGCTTTACAGCTTGCGGCATTCTGCAAAAAACCATGGACAAAAGAAACCAGGAGCCAAGCCTTTATCGCCGATTTTTTCGCCTCAATTTACTCTGGTTTCTAGCGGTGATGGCTATGTTTTCGATAATCAAAACGAAATTGCCGACTTATATTTTGCCGGCCGCTCCTGCGTTTGCGATTTTAACTGCAATGCAGTTGCAAATTTTCGGCAAAACCAACAAATACAAAAGATTGCTTCCTTCCACGATCACACTGGCGCTTTTACTGCTAGTAGGGCTCATGATTCATCCGCTCTTGAAAGGCTATGTTAGAGATATTGTTTCTCAAAGTCTCTGGATTATCGCCCCGCTTGGATGCACACTGGGGCTCTGCATATATGCACTCAACAAACACAAGTGGAATCTCTTCCTCTCGGGCATTCTGAGCTTTGCTTTCATATCATGCAGCATCATGGTGCCCCGTGGTCTAACGGTTTTCTATCAGACCAAACAAATTGCATTCAGCAAACTAGTGAAGATCGCAAAAGAAGCCAACGCCAGCATTTCCATGATTTTCGCCGAAGAACCATCCATTCCCTGGATCACCCACAAACCGGTCTCTCGCCTCCAGAACAAAGAAGAGGCACAGCAATACTTGAAAGAGAAAAGCGCACCGCACTATGTTCTTGTACAAACAGCCAACCTGGATCGCCTAGAGTGGTTTGAGTCCGAGCTTCAAGAAATTCAAAAAGCAGGCAAATGGCATCTATACGCGATACAAAAGCCCGGCCAAAAGGCGCTTTTGCCCACCCCGGAAATTAGCGCAAAATAATCTTACTTCCACGACTCAAAGTTCATGTGCCGTGGCATCAAGTAAGTGGGGAACTGGGCAAGAAGCTCCCGGGAGAGTCTATGCCAGAGAAAGAAATAAACTGCAAACAAGCGCAGTTTCTCAGTCAGCAACTGCTCGATGGCTTTGAACCGGGATACGGGGATAGAAAGCTTGCCGGCCGTCACCGCGGCCGTCGCGTCGCCGCCG
>JAIEPM010000365.1 GCA_019748395.1 Candidatus Obscuribacterales bacterium | reverse complement strand
AGCAATTTTGCGCATAGATACCAGGTGGACCGCAGCAATAACTGCGGTCTTTTTGTTTTAAGAGAAGGTAGTTGAAAATGGGAAATTGGTATTACGGCTATTTTTATGCAACCAGGGGGAGACCCGGGTGAGATAGTCGCGCACTAGTAAATTCTCAATCCCGAATCTCCCCCGTCAAAAGGAGATTCGGGATTTTTTTGTAGATCTGGAGGAATAATGAAAGACGCTAAATTGGTTTTGAAGCAAGAATCTAAAACACGCAGCCAAATTCGTGTAGGCAGCTTTGAAGTCGGCGGCAACGAGCTTTTCATTGTCGGTGGACCATGCACAGTTGAAGGTCTTGAGCAAATGGAAACAGTGGCTCAGGCTCTCAAAAACGGACCGGTTCAGGCAATTCGCGGCGGCGCTTTCAAACCACGCACGTCTCCCTACTCATTCCAGGGCATGGGTCTTGAAGGTTTGCAGATTCTTGCCGGTATCCGTGAAAAGTTCGGCACGCCTGTGATTACCGAAGTGATGACCGAGTCGCAAATTGCCGACGTTTGTGAGCACGCAGACGTCCTGCAAATCGGCAGCCGTAACATGCAAAACTTCGATTTGCTCAAAGCCGTCGGCAGCTGCTCAAAACCCGTAGTTCTGAAACGCGGATTGTCTGCGACTCTTGAAGAGTTCATCATGGCAGCCGAATACATCATGGCTCACGGCAATCATAACGTTATTCTTTGTGAGAGAGGCATCCGCAGCTTCGATACCTTCACCAGAAACGTGCTTGATCTCGGCGCTGTAGTAGCTCTAAAACAATTGACCCACTTGCCTGTTATTGTCGACCCGAGCCATGCCGCCGGAAAAAGCGAGTTAATCGCCGATCTTTCTCGGGCTGCTGTTGCCTGCGGAGCTGATGGTTTGATGATCGAGTGTCATCCGCAACCTGAAAAATCCGTTTCTGATGCCAGACAGGCTTTGTCCTTGCCGCAGATGCTTGAGTTAATCGAAAGTCTGCGACCGCTGGCTGCTGCGGTCGGACGAAAAGTTCAGACTCCTGTCCAGATCAACAAGCTCTCTCAATTTGCTCCGGCAATTGTACGCTCTAGTCGCAAAGTCGCTTGTGTTTAAGTAGTCGCAATGAAATATTGAGGATATAAAAATGACATCCAGGTTGTGGCCTTTGGGCCAATTGATTGAAGACCCCGATTTTGATCAGAAACAATCGGCAACTAGAGAACTTGATTCTTTAAGAGCTGAAATCGACGACATTGATTCAAAATTGGTAAATCTCTTAGCTCGTCGATTTGAATTAAGCAGAAGTATTGGTGATTTGAAAGCCGGTATCGGTAAAAAAATTCTTGATGAGTCAAGAGAGAAGCTTGTTATAGAGCGCGTTGCCGCCGAGCTCGCATTGAATCCGGCAAAAGAAGCGATTCTTAAAGTGTTTCGAAGCATTTTAGATGAGAGTGTTTCAGACCAAAAGAAATTCCTCGTTGAGCGCGCCGACCGCAGCCGTTGCGAAAGGCTTTTTCAGGATGTATGCGTAATTGGGGTTGGCTTGATTGGCGGAGCATTATCTCGGCAGATCAAACTTTGTTTTCCAAGCACAAATATTTCCGCTATTGATCTGCCTGAGAATATGCAGATTCTTCAAGGAAGCGGACTTTTTGATTCTTGTGCAGAGCAACTGGATGCCGACCTGATTGCTCGTTCGTCTTTGATATTCTTAGCCTGCCCACCTGATGAAAGTCTGGATGTACTCAGGCAGCTGGCTCCTAATTTACGTAGCGGTCAGTTGCTTGTAGATCTTTGCTCGGTCAAACGCAGTATTTGCAATTTGGCTGAAGAAATTGATCTAAATGGCGCTGAATTTATCGGTGCTCATCCGTTTTTTGGTACGGAAAAAAGCGGTTTTGCAAGCTCGGCAGAAGTTCAGATCGAAGACAGAAGCATTTGTCTTGTTCCCACCCTCAAATCGTCAGAGTTGTCATTGCTGCGTTTGCGCAATTGGTTTGCGGCTATGAATCTGCGGGTGTTTGTAACTGACTCCAGTTCCCATGATACGACGGTAGCTCTCACAAGTCACACATTACAGCTGCTTGCCAGTTCTCTTGGTGCCCTAATTCACGAAGAACTTATTGAAAATGGTAAAGCTGATCAGCTTGTACTTTCCGGTGCTGCTCTGGCTGGACTTAAGCGCTTGATGAAGAGCCGGGTTGAGATGTGGGAGCAAATTACCGGTCAAAATCGCGATTTGATTTTATCAATGCTCTCAAAACTCTCATTTAAACTGAATGAGATCTCCATGGACAAGAATTCTCAGTCCATAAAAGATACTTTCGCCAAAGCCTCAAGGACCGCAGCCCGTCTCGACGAAATCTAATTTCAGTTTCTTCCAATCCCTGTAATCAACGAGATTGGTGGCTCACAAAAATCCGCTTGGAAACCGCCGGCGGTATCATTAAGAAAATCCAAGCTGCGGATAAAAATCAAAAGCCCGCCGTCATTCAAATATGAAACACAGGAGGGACCGATGATGTTACTTCTAGCTTTTGCAGGATTCGCTGCCGCCACCGCCGCAGGTTTGGTAGTCCGGGAACTGATCTAATAGATAAAATGTCGACATTTGGCTGCTTTTGCGTTAGATAATCCGGCTTAGCGGGCATTTCACCAATGTGTTCCGTGTTCGAGGTGAGGTCCGATGACTAGCAAAGCAGCCCCAAAGGCCAATGCTAACCTGGTGAAGGAGGGGCCGATCGACGCCATACTCCTGGCTTTAGCAGGATTGTACGAACAGATAGGTCAGATTGAGAGTGCTTTGTCCGTTTATGACTCAATCTTGAAACGCAACCCGAACTGCGTGGGCGCTCTGCTCAGCCGCAGCCTGGTTTATCTTTCGAAATCTCAAGACGATAAAGCAGTTAAAGATCTCCAGAAGGCTGCTGCCAGAGCACCCAGAGATCCGAACGTTCTAAGAACCAAAGCATTTGCTTCCATGATCAGCGGAGACATTGACTCTGCCGATAAAGATTTTCAGAAGTTGATGGAAAACAACGATCTGGACAGTTTGAGCGCATTAATCGCTTATGCCTTAAAGCAGAAAGTCGATGAAACAGCAGCCCCTATCTTTTTGAATGAGGCGCTGGACAGCAAAATCAAAGTACGTGACTGGCCCATTCAAATTCTGCAATTTTTCAGAGGTGAAATAGATATGTCTGAGGTAATGGCTCAGGCATTTTCAAAGACCAAGCAATTAGAAACAAGAGCCTATGTCGGCTTTTGCAAGGCCTTTTCAGCAAATTCTCAGGATGGCAAAGCTGATTTGCAATTCGCCTACAATGCCAAGAATGGTTCCGCACTGGTTAGAGCAATGGCAGCCAGAGGCTTGAAAATTATCCAGGAAGGCCACGCCCAGCGAGTTGCTTCGCGCCATGAAAAGGCAGATAAAATCTCAGGTGTGGACTGGATGGACTAATTTAATTCTCTTCTTCTCGTTCAGGTCTGTTGTCTTGAGCAGCCAGTGAGCGTGCGATAAACTCGAACTGCGCGTTGATTTTCTTCTCCGACGGTTTGGGCGACATACGCACATAGCTGCCGTCAGCCTTCATTTCACGCGACTTAGCGCGATCCGAAAGGTAAGTATGCAGGATTTCATCCCGGACCTGCCTAACCAGACGCGGATCTTCCAGCGGGTAAAGAACTTCTACACGGCGATCGAGATTGCGTGGCATCAGGTCTGCGCTACCTTGCAAAATTTCTTCTTTACCGCCGTTGCGGAAATAATAAATGCGACTGTGTTCGAGGAAACGACCAAGAATGCTGATTACACGAATATTTTCACTCACTCCGGGAATGCCGGGCCGCAAGCAGCAAATACCGCGTACTAGAAGATCTATCTGCACGCCTTCGCGCGAAGCCTCATAAAGTAACTTGATCATTTCCTGATCTACAAGCGCGTTCATTTTGAAAATAAGATGGCCGCGCTCGCCATGCTGTTGATGACGAATCTCTCTTTTAATCAAGGATTCAAGACGCTGTCTTAAATTGATCGGCGCCACCGCAAGTTTGCGATAATCTGTTTTTGCCGAATAGCCGGTGAGATAGTTAAAGAGATCGGTTGCATCGGCTCCGATTTCTTCATCGCAAGTGAAAACACCTATGTCCGTGTAGAAGTGTGCTGTAAGCGGATTGTAATTGCCTGTACCTAGATGCACGTAGCGTCGAATTGCTTCACCTTCGCGGCGGACAACCAGCGCAACTTTCGAGTGTACTTTCAATCCGAGCAAACCGTAAACTACGTGAACGCCCTCTGCTTCAAGAGCCTTTGCCCATTCAATATTGCTTTCTTCGTCGAATCTGGCTTTCAATTCGACAAGAACAGCTACTTGCTTGCCATATTCCATGGCATCAAGCAGGGCTTCAATAATCGGCGAATTTCTGCCTGCGCGATAAAGCGTCATTTTGATTGCAAGAACGTCGGGATCTTTTGCAGCCGAACGTAGGAAATCGACAACCGGTTGGAACGAATCATAAGGATGATGCAGCAAAATATCCTTTTGCTTTATTGCGGAAAATAAATCAAATTCTTTGTTGTCCGGATACAAATGTGATGGGACTACCGGAATGAAAGAGTTGTATTTCAGTTCCGGTCTGTCTATTGAGCCAATGTAGCGAAGCCTGTCCAGGCTCAACATTCCCTGGACGTGATAAACATCATCTGGTTCAATTTCGAGATTATTGACCAGAATCTGAAGGATATTCACAGGCATTGCATAGTTGACTTTGAGTCGCACTACATCACCGAAGCGACGCTGGCGAAGCCCCTCTTCCGTTGTTTCCAGCAAGTCTGCAGCTTCCAGCTCCTGGATTGCCATTTCAGCGTTTCGAGTAACATGGAAAGGATGCGCATCAAGTACTTCCATTCCCGGGAAAAGATCTTGCAAATTCGCGCTGATCAGATCTTCCAACCAGACGAAATTTCTTGATTTGGAAGTATCAACTCGCCTTCCTGATGCCGGGTTTAGGCGATCAATCGGAATTAACTGCGGTAGAGTATCAGGTACCTTGATGCGAGCAAATCTTTCATTGCCGTCCAGATCACGAATTAAAACAGCCAGGTTGACGCTCAAGTTAGAAATGTGTGGAAACGGTCTGCCCGGATCGAAAGCCAAGGGAGTTAGCACCGGAAATACTGTATGGATGAAGAACTCGCGTGCTTTTGCCCGCTGTTTTGAGTTCAAGTCTGCGTAAGTCAGTATCTGAATGCCCTCGTCTTTCAAACTAGGCATCAATTGTTCAGTCAAACACTTGTAAGCGATGGCAAGTAAATTTGTTACTTCACTACGGATAGCAGCCAGTTGCGTGGCAGGATTCATACCGTCCGGCAATTGCGGAGCAGCTCCCGATTCCAATTGCCGTTTCAGACCGGCAACCCGCACCATAAAAAACTCATCGAGATTTGAGCCGAGAATCGCCAGAAACTTAAATCTTTCAAGCAAGGGGTTGCTGTCGTCCTGCGCTTCTTCCAGAACTCTTTTCTGGAAAGCTAAAAGGCTTAATTCACGGTTTATATAGAGCGCAGGGTCGTCAAGGCGGATCGGCGTGAGCTCTGTGCCCGCTTCTGCCGTTCCGGTCGTTCCCTGTCTGTTGCGCTTTCTCGCTCTGATTCTGTGCGGTCTTGGGCTGGTCATCCTAAATAGTCTCCGAACGTCTCTTCAATCTAACCGGGAATTGCTGCCCTGTCTGCGCCGGCGGGCAGGGGGACGGATTAAAGATAATACATTAACTGCTCGATGCCCGCCGGGACGGGTTGCCGATAATCGTAGAAGCACATTTAAAGAGGCTAAATTTTGACAAAAATTGTCTTCTGTCCTGAGGCTTTTGGAAACTGTCTGCTAAATTGCTTTGCTTTTTGAAAAGCAGCTTCGCATAAGGAACTTGGCTATTGCTCAGGGTGCTACAATCTTGCGTCTGTCGTTTGGGAAAGGAAGTGAAGCTCAATGAATCGCGAATATCATAAGTGGTACAGCAACAGTCTCGGTCGTGATATGGAGTTTACTGTTTTCGGTCATGCCGGTGCCAGAGTTTTCGTTTTCCCGACTCAGTCCGGTAAATTCTGGGATTGGGAAGATCGCGGCATGATGAATACGCTGTCGCGCCACATTGATAATGGCTGGATTCAGGTTTATTGTCTGGACAGTATAGATCCTGAAAGCTGGGACAATGCTCATGCCAGCCCTCGCGACAAAGGCTTGAGACATCTCCAGTATCACGATTATATCGTCAACGAAGTATTGCCATTTTCAGAAAGCAAAAACGACAATCCGTATACCATGGCACTGGGCGCCAGCATGGGTGGTTATCATGCCGCCAGCATCACGCTGCGCTTTCCCGATAAATTCAATCGCATGATAGCTATGAGCGGCATTTACGACATTCGCGCCTGGACAATGGGCTACGATGACGAAGTCATTTATCAAGGCAATCCGTATGAATTGATTCGCGGGCAAGACAACGGCAAATTAGATCAAATCAAGAACGTCGATATGATCATTGCTATCGGCAAAGAAGATCCCGCAATCCAGGAAAACCGCGAGTTCTCCCAATCTCTGTGGAACAAGGGCGTCTGGCACGCCTACCGCGAATTCGACGGTTTCGCCCACGATTGGCCTTACTGGCACGAATGGGTCCTGAATTATATCGGCGGACCGGACAGCCGCGACTAAGGGTTTTGCCGATCTTTGAACGAATATAGAAACTGGGGAGTCAATATATTTAGCTGCCCGGGCGCCGCATGGCAGCGCCCCTGCCGTTAGTGGTAGGGGCTTCTTGCTAACTTGCTAATTTATATGCCGTGCCCTTCTCCCGGTTCCCTTCTCCCGGGACCGGTGCTCATCAGGCTTTGCCTGGGAGCGCGTGCTTCCAGCCCGCACTGATGAAGCTGCAACTTCAAATTCTCCAGCAACTAGCGAGCCTTCGATTCTAATTTTCGGATGAATGCATCCCATCTGTCATTTTCACAAGATCTGTTCAGCAGATTTCAAAAGACTTGTTCAGCAGTGCCTTTACCGTTTAGCAAGTC
>JAIEPM010000069.1 GCA_019748395.1 Candidatus Obscuribacterales bacterium | reverse complement strand
AAAACTCAGAATTGATCTGGACCATCGTGTATTTAGTGTTCAGCTTGCCGACCGGGTGGTGGAGGTTCTCGAAGGCGATTGGATCAGCCTAGATGGCGGCACTGGTGAAGTTTTCCTTGGCAAACTGCCGACGCAGGATCCGGATTTTGAAAATGAGACTGAATTGAACTGTCTCTTGAAATGGGCTGACGAACTGCGTCGGCTTGGTGTCTGGGCAAATGCCGATTATCCAAAAGACGCTGAGCGTGCCCGCCGCTATGGAGCTCAGGGCGTTGGACTTTGTCGCACGGAGCATATGTTCTTTCAGGAAGATCGCTTGCCGATTGTTCAGGAAATGATCATGGCTAAAGGCAAGGCTCGCAGGATGACTGCGCTTGATAAATTATTGCCGATGCAACGAAATGATTTTGAAGGAATCTTCCGAGCGATGGACGGCTGCCCGGTTATTATCAGATTGCTTGATCCTCCCTTGCACGAGTTCTTGCCTTCCTATAATCAACTGGTTGCCGATCTTGCCGATTTGAAAGTGCGATTGCAGCATTACAGCACGCTCAGCGAAATCGACGCTGCTCTGGCTCAAGTGCGAGTGAAAGAAGACATTCTAAACAGAGTCAAAGCTTTGTCGGAAGCCAATCCGATGCTTGGTCTTCGCGGCGATCGTTTGAGCATTGTTATGCCCGAAATTACAGAAATGCAGATTCGCGCCATACTGGAAGCCGCTATTCGTGTCAAGAAAGACGGAGTAGATGTACGGCCTGAAATAATGGTGCCTCTGGCTTGCCATGTCAATGAACTCAAATTTGTAAGAGAGATTGTCGACCGCGTTGCCGAAAAAGTATTCGGCGAACACGGCAGCAAGCTTGACTTTAAGTACGGCTCTATGATCGAAGTCCCTCGGGCTGCACTTACTGCCGATGAACTGGCGTCCGAGGCTGAGTTCTTCAGCTTCGGCACAAACGACCTGACTCAGACGACATTTGGCATGAGCCGCGATGATGCCGAGTCTAAGTTCCTCATGCAATATACTGAAAAAGCCATACTTCCTGGAAACCCGTTTCAGCAGCTGGACAGGGGCGGTGTCGGCAAGCTGATCAAGATGTCTGTGGAGCTGGGTCGCTCGGCTCGTCCGGAAATGCATATGGGTATTTGCGGAGAGCATGGAGGCGATCCCAACAGCATTGAGTTTTGTCATCTGGCCGGACTTAATTATGTAAGTTGCAGTCCTTACCGGGTTCCAATTGCAAGGTTAGCCGCAGCCCATGCTGCCATTAAAAACTCCAAGCAAGTAATTTCAGCCTCCGGCGATTCTAAAGCGGCGTCTCTGCTCTGCTGAGACAAGGATGGCTTCATTCTTTTGTTCTGATATAAGGAGCTAAAGTTCAGCGCTGGTGAGATAATCTTTCCTTGTATTTCTGCATTGATGAAAGCAAGGTGCTTTGGTGGCTGTTCCCAAAATTCTTCTTTATTCGAATCGTGAAAACGAGATTGACGAGTATGCCGAATTGATTGAGAAGGCATCAATCGAAGCCGAGCTGCTCGTTTGTCGCAATTCGGCCGAGGTCGAATCTAAAATTCCAGAGGCGGAGATAATTTTTGGAGTTCATTTGGCACCTGAGGCTTATCTTGCTGCCCGGCGTTTGCGCTGGATTCAGTCAATGTGGGCTGGTGTGGAGGGGCTGCTCAAATCGCCTTTGCCTCCTGCTGTGACCATAACAAAGCCATTTGGGGTTTTTGGTCGATATTTAAGCCATTATGTTTTTGGAAATTTGCTGTCCAAAAAAATAGATTGCGAGGGAGCTCTCCTTTCACAGAGCAAATGTGAGTGGAAGCCGTATCGCATTGAGTTGATCAGTGGAAAATGTATGGGAATCGCAGGTATGGGCGATGTCGCTGCTGAGATAGCCCTTGCGGCAAGAGCCTTCGGCATGCAAATCGTTGCTCTGAATTCCGACGGGCGACCGCATAAGCTAGCCGATCAATGCTTTGCAAGCCGAGAACGAGAGCGCTTCGTCGCAGCTTGCGATGTGCTTGTTTTGACATTACCCGCGACCGATGCAACCCGCGGGATGTTCAATGCCGGGTTGCTTTCTCATATGCGCAAAGACGCCTGGCTCATTAATGTTGGGCGGGGCTCTTTGATTGATGATTCTGCGCTGATCGATATCCTTGAGTCAGGGCGCATCGGCGGTGCCGTTCTTGATGTTTTTCAGGAAGAACCGTTGCCGCCGGAGCATCCTTATTGGCGTTTGCCCAACTGTGTGGTGACTCCCCATATAGCCGGACCAAGTTTGCCTGCAGAAATTACCGACTGTTTCCTGGAGAATTTCAGACGATACCGGAATTCATTGCCTTTGCTTGGCTTAATTGACCAGGAGCGCGGATACTAGTGAGAGCGCAGGCATAACGGGTAGATAATATGGGAAAGGTCTGGAGACTCTCGAATGCGATATTTAAGCCTGGTGTTGCTTAGTTTAGCGATAATGCTTTCAGTACCGGCCTGGGCTGATGATTCGAACAGCGAGGGCATAAAGGCTTATCGAATGGGCGATTATGCGCGCGCTGAGCAGCTTTATCGGCAGGCGCTCACTGAAAAAAGCAATAACTACGAACTGGCGGCTGTTTATCGAAACCTCAGCATCTTGTATGAAGCTCAGGGCAAGGATGGGTCTGAATTCTCTCGCAAAGCCGACCAGTTATTTCCTCCCGACAGACCTGCTTACATTAAAGCACCAGCCGCTGCTGGGCTTTCCGGCGCGTCGACAGAGCATTCCGCTCTACCTGCTGTTCCATCAGGTGCATCGACAGGGGCTATACCCGCTGCCGGATCTGCTGGACGTGGTGTTTCCGTGCTCGGTGGCACCGGTGTTTTCGGCAGTTCATCAATGAGCAGCAGCACTTTAAATGGTTCCTATAATTTGAATCAGCCGGGCGCCGGTCGTGGTGGCATATTGAACGGTGGATTCGGCGGCGCTGCTCGGTTTAATTCCGGCAATGGATTTTCGGGCTACGGCGGATATGGCGGGTTGGGCAACAGTTATTATTCCAGCAGTTCGCCAAATGGTGTTTTTGAATACAGCAGCTCCACTCCAATGGTATTGCCTGCTCCAAATGGCGGAGCGATAATTTTGAACGCGCCTGGTCCGAATATTTATTCCTCGCAGCAAGGTGCGGACGGCAGCACCACAACTATTATGAAGCGCACTTATTAATTAGAGATCTGCGTTCATTTTCTTCAGTCGATTTCCCTGATCTTGCATTCTGGACTTTTTGCAGGATCATTTAGCCCTTGCTGCTTGCCCTTGTTGCTTGCTTTGCTGCTTGCTTTTTGATTGTTATTTTGATATAGATCTAATTAGATGGATGTCTCAATATGGTGCAATCATGGCAAGTGCAGAATTTGTAAGGGTACTCTCTTTTTTCAAGGCGCTCTCAGACGAGAGTCGCTTGAAGATTGTCGGCGCTCTCGCTGCCAACGATCGCAGCGTGGAAGAACTTGCGACATTGCTTGATTTGCGAGCGCCGACGGTTTCGCACCATCTTGCAAAACTGAAGGAAATAGGTCTTGTTGATATGCGCAGCGAAGGGACGACGCATATTTACCGCATCAATATGTCTGAAATGCGCACGCTTGCAAAGCGAGTTCTGGCTCTTGATACCATTGAAACTCTTGGGGAAGATCTTGTGGAAGACGCCTGGGATCGCAAGATTCTTGGCGACTTTTTCGAGGGGCAGCGTTTAAAAGAAATCCCGGCCAGTCGAAAAAAGCGAGAAGTAATTTTGCGCTGGTTGGCTGACCGTTTTCAATTTGATAAACGCTATCCTGAAAAGGAAGTAAATACGATTATTGCTAAGCATCATCCCGACTTCGCAACACTGCGTCGCGAATTGATCGGAGCACGCTTGCTGGCACGAGAGTCCGGTGTGTATTGGCGACCATAGCGGCGACTTGGCTTTGTTGCAAAGATAGGCTATGGTCTTCCGCGTTGGAATGAGTCAAAGCCTGGAAGGGTACAATGCTTAAATCCGGTGAGAGGGTAGCTTAAGGTGTCTGAAAATCAAAACAAGACACAGCTTTGCCCGAAATGCAAAAGAGAATACACTGCCGATCAAGTCAAGTGCGCCGATGATGGCAGCGTTCTTGTTCCGCTCTCTGCAGACCCTCTGATCGGGAAGCTCTTTGCCGATAAATACGAAATCATTTCGCTTCTTGGTGAGGGGGGCATGAGTCGTGTGTACAAAGCGCGGCATGTGCTGATGAAGCGCCTTGTTGCTTTAAAAGTGATGCATGAAACCGCCAATGATGAGCTTTCCCGGGCGCGCTTTCAACGAGAGGCGGAGGCCGCAAGTGCTCTTTCTCATCCTAATGTTGTAACTGTGTATGATTTTGGTCTTACCCAGGACGGACAACCGTATTTTGTTATGGACTGTCTTGTTGGTCAAACGCTGGCAGATCTAATTCATGACAGAGTATTTCTAGAACTGAAGTTCGCTCTGGAAGTATTTTTGCAGGCTTGCGACGGACTTGCGCATGCTCAGCGAAAGGGAGTGATTCACCGCGACATTAAGCCGTCAAATATAGTAATAATCGACCAAAAAGATGGGCATGAGCTGGTCAAAATTGTTGATTTTGGTATTGCAAAAATAGTTGCTTCCGAGGCAGAGATCTTAAAGCAGCAAAAGATCACAAAGCCCGGAGAAGTATTCGGCTCGCCTGCTTATATGAGCCCCGAGCAGTGTCGAGGCAAAACGCTCGACGCCCGGTCGGATATTTACTCCTTTGCTTGCCTCATGTACGAAGCACTTTCTGGTGTGCCACCACTTTTAGGCGATTCCTTCGTCAATACGGTTGTGAAGCAAGTAAATGAAAAACCGAAGTCTTTCTCCGAGCTGGTGCCGGGGCGGGTTCCGGTGCAGCTTGAAGCAGTGATAATGAAATGTCTTGAGAAAGACCCGGCGGCTCGCTATGCATCCTTTTCTGATCTGAAGCAAGCCTTGTTGGATGCTGCTCATTCTTGCGGTTTGAAGGTGTCCAGCTCAAGCTCTGAAAGAAAACGATACTTGCTATTTGGGGCTTCGATGCTAGGGGTTCTAGCAATCGGATTTTGCTGTTGGTTCTTCCTTTATCCTGGACCGCCGCTTGACAGTGGAACTGAGTTCGACAAATGGAACTGGCAGCTTCGAATGGATCGAGGGGCGGAGTTGATGCGAAAATCGCAGTACTCTGAAGCAGTTGAAACTCTGGAGCCGTGCAAAGCGCTTGCTGCAAAATTTAGTTATACCGGCTACATGCAGGACACTTTGAGCAGTCTGGTGAACGCCTATCGATTGAATCACAATGCCGATAAACTGAGAGAAACTAATGATGAATTGATTGTCCTTGCAAACAAGCAAACCGACCAGGAGTATCAAGAACTCCTGGAGCTGCTCAAGCAATGGGAAGCCCCGACGGTCAGTTCCGTTGAATGGGAACAGCGAGCGCAGCAAGCAAGCGCCTTTGGCGACCGAATTCTTCGCTGCGTTGATAAACTCTCTGTGAGCTCATTGCTGAAGCAAGAGCGCCTTTTGAAGCGTGCGACGCGAGCGTTTGATGTTCTCAATCTCAAGGAAGGAATTTATCGAACACGCTTTCGTATTGAGTTGGCTGAAATCTACAAGTTTCAGCATCGCGTTGATGAGCAGCGAAAAATCTTGCTCGAGGCGGTTGAATACTCGAAGAAAGCACCTGAAACAGAGGCCGGTTGGTCGGTGATCATTGAAACGAATCTACTTCTGGGCGAGCTGTATATGAACGACGGCATGCTCACGGAGGCTCGCAGCAAATTGCAAGCAGCTCTTGATCTGGCGCGAGCGCATCCGGCAGACAAGGAGCGTCTGCGAAACTGCTTATCAGCTGCCGCTCGCTTGTACGGTCAGATTCACAACAACGACGCCGAGCAACTTTCAAAACGCCTGGCCGAGGAGGCTAAGACAATTGAGCGAGAACTTGATTCTGATGAAGAAAAGCCTTAGTTACGAATACGAATCCACCCTCTGATTGCTGCTACTCATTCTATAGAATGAGTAATGCTCCTCGGCTATTTGCTATTATTGCGGCATAGAAAAGCGATGCGGTGTACAATTAAAAACAAGCTGATATAAAGTCAGAGTTCAATAACAAAGATAAACACAAGTCGCAAAGAAAAAGTTTGAAACGCTCGGCCCAAGCATGATCCTCTTAAGGATTTGGAATAAGGAGTTCGAGCGTTTCGTTATTTTCCCCTGTCTCTGGGTCCCGCCTTCATCTCCCCGTGGAAGCTCCGAAGTTTCGCGCGGAACCGCGCCCTGCCAGGCTGCTTTCAGAGTTTGTAGCTCTGACCAATGTCTGCAAGATGCAATCGGCTTCCAGGTCAGCTGCTAGCGAGCATTTGAATCGAAGACAAATCCAATGTTCTCAACGTCTGACTATCGACTTTATCCAGATAGCTCAGCTGCCAGTTATGATTCGAATAAACTAGCTGTTTGGGTACTATTGAAAAATCTCCGTTCCTCCTTTTTCGCTTTCCAGGCAGACGAATATCGCCGATGTTAATTGTTACCGGCTCTGATTTTGAGCACGCCAGGCAAAGCCGTATGAAGATATCGCTTCTGATTTTTTCTGTGGGCTTGCACTCATGCTTTAAAATTTGATCCGGAACCCTCCCGTTTCTTATAGCTTTCAGGCAGAGTTCGATCTCATCTTCAAAAGCTTCTCGAAGCGGTGATGCTAGTCCTTCGCCACCAGAGCAGTCTAAAAGGTCGAAAGCCGCCAGAAGCAAAAACGCTGTTTCTTCGGTGAGGCTGGTAAAGCTGAGGCTGCCGTCATGGTTTTCTAAAATATAACCTCGCCGGCATCTGTCGTATCTTATTTCGACTCCAAGGTCGTCTTTCAATTCTCTGAGATCTCCAAAAAGAGTCCTTTCTTTGATCTCGAGTATGCGGCAAAGGTCTTTTACGTCAGGATAGCTTTTGCCTCTTACAATCCTGACAAGTCTGATTAATCTGTGCAAGCGCGAAGACATCCG
>JAIEPM010000509.1 GCA_019748395.1 Candidatus Obscuribacterales bacterium | reverse complement strand
CCTAAGAAGCCCGGCGTCCAGATCGCCCAAGGCGATAAGCAGTAATCAAAGATTCACTTTCGGGAACACAAACGACTACCAGTCCGCCTTTGTCCAGGGCTTTTAACGCTACACTGCGAATGTTATCCAATTCCGCGATCAGCGCTTTCAGCTGATTGCCGCCGAGCACCAGCCTGTCATCTTCTGCTATGCCGAACTGCATAGTCAAATCAATCATTTGCTGGTTAATGCCTCTCTGAGACATCCGGCTCTGCACGTGTCTGGTCTTTCTCATTGTGGCTCCTTTGCTGGAAAGCATGGCGTGGCTTCTATAATTTCCATTCAATCCTACGGGGGTGCAGAATGCATGCAGTGGGAAAAATCTTTTGCTTGTGTTTTGGTGGGGGGTGATAGGGTGGGCTGTTGGGCTCGGAGGGGCGGAGGGCTTAGACGAACAGAGGACCTGGACGGGCAAATGACCTAGACGGGCTAACGACCTGGACGGGGAGCGGGCTTGAAGGGACCGAGCGAAAAGGGCAGGGCGCCGCATGGCAGCGCCCCTACCAGCGGGGAGGGCTCGGTCTAAAGGGGCGAAATAGATGTATACTGGGTAATTGAAATACACTGAATTAAAGCAGCACCAGTTGGAGACATCATTATGGCTAAAGAACAAGTTCAAAAGAAAGAAACAAAGAAAAAGGCAAGCAAAACTATGAAAGAGAAGAAGGCTGCCAAAGCTGAAAAGAAGCAACGCTCCAAGTAAGCGCACAGAGAGGAGACGCAACGCTCCAAGCAAGTGCACAGAGCGGAGACGCAACGCTCCAATTAAGTGCACAGAGCGGAGATGCAATGCTCCGGTCAAGTGCATAGAGGGGAGAAGCAACACTCCATTCAAGTGCATAGAGGGCACTGCAGGAGCACTGCCTTTACTAGCTTTCTTTTACACCATAGCCGCGCAGGGTCTGTCGGAGTTCATCCATGACTCTTTTTCGGAGTTCAGGCGGCTCCAGCACTTCTGCGCCGCTGCCGTATGGTAGCACCCAGCGTTTGACTTCATCGAAACTTTGAGTTTTGAACTCCAGCGTGCAAGATCCATCCGGATGCACCTGGACTTTTTGCGATGGATGCCATTGCCTTTCCAGCGCGAAACGTGCGCCTATTGGCGTAAAACGGATAATGACGTTTTGCTCGCCATCTCCATGTTCGAGCATGAACGCGGATGCCATCCAGGCGTCAACGTCAAAACCTTCTTTGACCGTAAACGATTCTTTCAGAACCTTAGACTCGCGGATACGATGCACCGCAAATTTGACTACATCTTTTCTCTGGTGGCAATATGCCACCGCGTACCAGGCACCGCTGTGTTCGATGATGCGGTAGGGATCTATCTTACGGGTTGATGTAATACCGGAGTGAGCGCTGTAATAGTTGATTTCTACACTTCGGCAGGAGGCACATGCACCGCGAAGTTCGAGCATTACTTTTGTGTCGGCTCTAGCGACACCACGAGGAACAACTTTGACCAGAGCGCGAATCTCATCAACTGAAATCTGTTCTTTCTGAACTAGCCGACCGGCAATTTTTTCAAGCGCACGCTCTATTTGATATTTAAACACCGGTCCGGAATTTTCAATGAGCATGTCTTTGCCCAGAGTTAAGGCTAAAAGCTCATCTTCGCTGAGATCAAACTCCGGCAGCTTTCTATCAGGCGTGGAGTTGTAATACCCGTTGCGCCCTCTGTCGTAAAGCACTTCAAATCGCAGTCGGTCTTTAATAAACCTGATGTCATCATGAAGAGTGCGTTCTGCGATTTCATACTTGTTGCAAAGGTCTTGAAGTGACGGATAAGTCCCTCGATTGATATCGAAGAGAATGCAAAGAACTCTTTCTAGTTTGCTCGACATGAAACCTGTACTCAAAACGATGCGTATATGCGTAATACCCTCGTTTCTAAATCTCGAAAGCCATATTAATGTATGCGCCAGATATCAAGAGCGGCGATGGTTCGGAGATTGATTTCTTGATGTATTTACCAGAGCAACCGGATGTAAATCACCATATCCGGTGCCTCATCCACACCCTCCGCCATTAACCAGATCGCAAGAGAACAGTCCCGATCTCGCTAGTCCGTGACCGGCGCCGCATGGCGACGCCACTACAACCCTGCAGCGGTCATACCGCTGCCATGCGGCACCCGGTCTTTTATCGAATGCCGGATCAATTACCCCGCATCGGTAGGGGCGCTGCCATGCGGCGCCCGGTCTTGAATCGAAAGGCCGCTTCAGCGCTGTAAAGCAAGCTAAGAATAATCTACATTCGAAACAAATATCGATTAGACTAAATTGCAAAAGGAGACATTGAAATGACCCGGTGTTTCGCAAACTTTTTGCTCATCAGCGCCGCGCTGCTTACCTGCGCTCCGTGTTTTTCGGCGGACGAAGCAGCAAACGATAGCTCCGCAGCTAAGCCATACACACTGCAAGGCGGCATAGAGCACAGCGAAAAGCTTGCGCCGGTAGAGCGCGAATTCCGCCGTGGGGCAAAAGTGGATGTGTCAAAAGCAGTCAACCTGAACCCAGAGAATCACTGGTACCAATTGCCTGACTGGGCTGTGGGCAACTGGACATCGATCCAGGCAACAAGAACATACGCAAAAGATCTGCGCAGTAGCCGGGAACAACTCACACCTGAAACGCGCTCGACGAAAATGGAATTTAGTTGGGGCTTCCAAAAAGACAAAACAGGGCAAGTCTGGGAGTTCGCCAAAGAGCCCTATACATTGAAGTTGGACAACTCCGAAAACATGGTGCTCAAGAGAGTTATCCACAGGCAATTCCTTCAAGCAGATAACAGCAAAGTCACGCTCAAGTTGCTAACTGAAAACGTGGTTGTGAACAAATCCAATAATCAAGTAGTTCGTACCCTGCAAGTTGAAAACATCCAGACCTGCGTCCCCTCGCCCAACGACTGCATGACCTGCAACGCGTCGTATAAAATTTTCGACGAGCAAGGTAAAGCAATCGAGCTAGGCAAAGAAACCAATACAGCTCGACGTATTTCCACATTCAAGCCAATTGACGAGTACGAAGGCAAAAATATGCCGCAGCTTTTCAAGGAATTTTTGAGCGCACAGGGCCGCTCGGACTTAATAGACTGACGCAGAAGCATTTCGATCACGCAAAAAAAGCCGCTCACTGATATGCTCATTGTCCTGTGGAACTGAGGTGTCAAGATGATTACGGCCAATCATAAAATTCCCGGTCTAGTGATTAAAGATCACGAATTTCAGGTTCCTCTTGATCATGAAAAGCCGGAGCAACGACAAATCAGCGTGTTCGCCAGAGAGGTTGCTGCGCTCGAATATGCCGAAAAACAAATGCCCTGGATGCTTTTTCTCAACGGCGGTCCCGGTTTTGCCTGTAGCCGTCCTGAAAGCAGAAGCGGCTGGCTGGCAAGAGCGCTGCAAGAATATAGAGTACTTTTACTTGATCAGCGCGGAACAGGTCTTTCAACTCCCGTAACTCATCAGACTTTATCCGCACTCAAAGACGCACAGGCGCAGGCAGAATACCTCAGCCACTTCCGAGCAGACAACATCGTCAGGGACGCCGAATTTATCAGGAAAGAACTAGTTGGCGAAAAATGGACGGTGCTTGGTCAGAGCTTCGGCGGTTTCTGCATTTTAACTTACCTGTCCTTTGCTCCGGAGGGCTTGCAGGCAGCCCTTATCACAGGCGGAATTCCGCCAATCGGACAAAAAGTAGATGACGTTTATCGCGCCACCTACAAGAGAGTACTCGAACAAAACCGACTTTATTTTGAACGCTATCCTGGCGATGCAGAGAAGCTCAAGCGAATTTATGAGTACGTCGAAACAAATAACGTCTGCACGCCCGCAGGAGAGCGCCTCAGCGTCCGCAGACTTCAGCAGCTGGGAATTCATCTTGGTTTTACAGGTGGTTTTGAACGCTTGCACTACCTTATCGAAAGCGCCTTTGTCTCCACTGGCAGTGGCACAGACATAAGCTATATTTTCACGAAATCGGCAGATGCCATGCTGGAATTCAACACCAACCCCATTTACGTACTTCTGCATGAGGCAATCTATTGCGAAGGGCAGGCGTCAGATTGGTCTGCAGAAAGAGTGCGCAGTGAGTTTCCTCAGTTCAATCCTGAGACAAACTCCCCGCCCCTTTTCACAGGCGAAATGGTCTATCCGTGGATGCTTGATGAATACTCATGCCTGGCAAAAATCAAAGATGCAGCTCAAATTGTCGCGAAGCACAGAGATTGGCCGCGGCTCTACAATCTCGAACAACTCCAGCAAAACGAAGTACCGACCGCGGCGGCGGTTTATCTTGATGATATGTACGTTGAATGGGATTATTCGCAACAACTTGCACGACAAATTCCAAAGCTACGTCTCTGGGCAACTAATGAGTACATGCACAGTGGGCTAAGAGACGACGGCGAACGCATTATCGATCGCCTGCTGGCAATGGTTAATGGCGCGATTTAACTCCAGAACAACATCGCGGGCTTTCGCTCCTCCTTCGAATCGTCGATGTCGTGAGCAGCCTGCGGATTGTTTCTCATAAACATCGGCAATACGAACCGTGCTTGCTGAGCATCAACAGCTTTTTCCTCCTCCGGAAATTCGCCGGTTGAAGAACGGAACTCCACTTTCATACCCAGTTTGCTTCCCCAGTCGCGAATTCGCTGAGTAAGCTCGGGATCAGCATTAACATCGTTAATCCAGATCTGGATTTTTTCCGGCATAGAAAACAGGCTCTGCACCAGAAGCACCGGACAATAACTGCGCATAATCAATTCATGGGCGACACTTTTGCCGTCCGTTTGCATTCGAAACTTAGCCGCAGACAAGTCTCGATGACCAACGATCAATAGCTCGTGGTCTTTTGATCGCTTTACTATCTCTTCGACGATATCACCTTCGTCTACACAAATTTCAGACTCAATATTCCGCCCATCCAACTGGCATTTATAACTATCTAGAAGAGCTTCCGAAATGGAATAGAGTGAGCTTTTAATCGAGTCAAAGGCCTGTAAGTAAACTCCGTTTCCAATAAAACCATTGGAATTATGCGAGAGATAACGCCATGCAGCTCCAACATCAATTACGTGTTGAGCCAGGACTTTAGCACCACTTCGCTCAGCCAGATCCCAGGCGAAATATGCTGCGGCTCGTGCTTCGGCAGAGCCGTCAATTGCTAGTAAACAAGATACTCCTTTCATAAATTTTTCTCCAAAACGCAGCAGACATATGTCTGTCAAGGAATGCCCCTACTAGTTAGCCTAGCCATTCATTAAAATTTCGACATCAATCTTGATGATGATACAGATTGGCTACTAACCAGCCGTTCAGCCTGCCACTTTGCATATCTCGTCTTCTTGCAATGAATCGCGAGCCGCATTGTGCTTCAATTTTCCCGGCAGCGATCTAAAAAGCGGAGGGCGAATCTGATGGCGAGCAAAGTGGCACTGATATCCGGAGCAAACAAAGGAATCGGCAAAGAAGCAGCAAGACAGCTAGGAAAACAGGGGTTCAAAGTTTACCTCGGCAGCCGCGACCTGACTCGTGGAGAAGCAGCGGCAAAGGAATTGCAAGCAGAAGGTGTCGAGGCTGAAGCGATTCAACTTGATGTCACAAAACAGTCTTCCGTAGATAAAGCCATCGCCGAAATTGCGGCTAAGCATGCGGCTCTCGACGTGCTAGTCAACAATGCAGGCATCCTGAAGGATCGCGCCATAGGCATAGAAGAAAGCGACATCGCCGACGTCGAAGCAACCATGCAAACCAACTTTTACGGACCACTGCGGCTTCTGAAAGCAGCAACGCCGCTTCTGGAAAAATCTAAATCAGCTAAAGTCGTCAACGTATCAAGTACTCTCGGCTCACTTGCCAAAGCCAGCGATCCGGCATCGCCCTTTGCCGAGTTTAGATACGTCGGCTATAACTGTTCAAAAGCAGCCCTGAACATGCTCACAATTTTGAGCGCAGGCTCGCTTGCAGCAAAAGGCATCAAGGTAAACTCCGTTTGTCCGGGCTATGTTGCAACAGACATCAACCAGAATCAGGGATACAGAACAGTCGAGCAGGGCGCACAGATAATTGTGAAAATGGCTACGTCTGGGGATGACGGACCAAGCGGCGGTTATCATGACGATGCCGGAAGCATTCCCTGGTAAGCAGGACTTCTGCATTCAAGAATAATCTAAACAGCTTTTAGGGCAAGCGTTTTCAACGCGTGCTAGAGTAACGCTCGCACTATCACAGGAATCAGCGAATCTTATGCTCCGTCAAAAACTTTCTATTTGCCTAGTTTTACTTGCAGCATCTCTGAGCTCTCCGGAGTCAAAGCAAAGTTGCCTTGCAGCAGACGGAGCCGCCCCGGCGATAAATGCATCCGGCGCAGGCATGACAAACGCGCAGCTAGATGCGACGAGACCGGTGCTGTCTGGTTTGAAATCAATTAACGATGCCATTCAATCCGTATCGGACATTCGTGATAAAGCGAAGGATATTTTGCACGAATGCACCACGAAACCACCAACAGTCACACAAGGTGATTACTGGGATAGCAGGCTGAAAGTAAGCGGTCCTTACTCGCATACAAATGGACAGTATTACGTTGCTTCAAAATGGAAACTTGTCGAAATCGACAAAGAGATAGTTCGGCAGCAATCTTTCTTGGCTCAAATTCTGGCTACCAATCAGCAAGACCACAGAGCCTTGCGAGCCTCGGAAGAAACTCAGAAGCAAATCGAAGCATTGCGCGCCGACGCAAGAGTTTTGACTTCGCAAATGATCGAAGACGCCAACAAGCTAACCGGCATGGTTGCGGTCTCCAACCCGAGCCAGACTGATGTTATCGCTGCCGCAAAAACACTCATTCGCTCCACCGACGCGGTCGATTCCAAGCTCAAACAAATGGACAAAGTCCTGAAGCGCGAAGAAAAGAAAAGCCAGTAGCCCCTCACCTTCTTACAAAGCGGTTTCCAAAGGAAGCACGCGCATCC